>CAZIJS010000331.1:0-3983 GCA_964539505.1 uncultured Myxococcales bacterium | reverse complement strand
GACATGTGGCCGAGTACCCTGCAGGCAAGGCTTCGAGTCCAGGTGCCGTGGCGCCCCGATCTCAGACGGGGGATTCCGCTGTTTCGAATGCGGCAACCAGGCCCAGGAGCGGTGAAAACCAGGACGCATCCGGGACGGCTTCGGCGCGCTCTGTGGCCCGTCCAGCCCCTTCCCGTCCCGTCCCACCGAGGGCGGCGGTCCGAAAGGGCCCTCGCAAAGGTCTCCGGGATCCCTGGAAAGGGGCGGGTTGGTGGCCGGAAGTTTCCTGGGCACGGCGGCCCAAACTCCTCTGGAAAAGACGGGGCTTGGTGCTCTTGGCGGGACAGGGGGCGCAGGGCGTTTTTTGCAAGGAAGGCAAGGGCCTTTGGGTGAGCGCGTTGAAGCGTCCCACGCGGGGCAAGATGCTGGTGGGGATGAAGCGTCGCCCACCGCGCGCCTTGTGGTGGCTGTCGGCGGGGCTGCTGTCTGGGGCGGTCATCGCTGGCGGCCAGGGGCGCTGCAGCGTGACGGCGAATCCCGCCGGTGACCCGGATGAGCAGGAACTCGTCTGGGGGGAGATGAAACAGTCCCGCGGGTTGCTGCAGGTTTCGAGTCTGACTGGTGGGCCGCTGGCCTGGAAGCGTTCCTGGTCCACTTCCGGGGCGCATCGATGCCTGGATGCTGCCTGGCCTGCCGGGCCGGGCCGGGTTTTCGTCATGTCCCACGAACCCCATTGGGCCTGGAGTAATCTTGGAATGGCCGACGTTCGGACAGGGCGATCCTTGTGGGGATTCGGTGGGACGTCCCGACTGGCCAGGCCTTGGAGTGACGGAACCACTGTCGTGACGGCAGTCAAGGAGACGAAGAAAATCCTTGGACTGGATTTTGCCACCGGAAAACAGGTTTGGACGGCGCCTTGGGACGGCGGAGAGCCGGCAGGATTTTGCCCCCTTTCTGGTACTGTGGTCGAGGACCCCATGTCGTTGAAAAAAGTCGATTTGACCACGGGAAAGGTAACCGAGGGGCTGGTCTGTCAGGACGGACACCGTGTCAAGTGGCGGCTCCAGGACATGGTCCATGTTTGTGGCGGAGGAAAAGTCTTCGGAATGCTCCAGGAAACGGGGTCTACAGACATGGAAGTCGGGGCCATGGACCTGGACGCCGGTCAAGTGCTCTGGCACAAGGATTTGTGCAGAGGGCAGACCGCCGTAACCATGGCGTTGTCCCGGGATGCCCTGCTCCTGGTCTGCCGGGCGCCTGTCGGGGATCGGTTTCGGCTGTTCGCCTTGGCGCCCGACGACGGCAGGGAGCTTTGGACGATGGCCTTGGACCGGAATCGCGGCAACCTGTGGCCGGCCGAGAGCTGCCTGCCTGCCGGTGGACCTGCTGGAATCGCAGTGGTGGGCTCGGTGGTCTTCGTCGCAGGAGCAGAGCAGGGATTTCTCCTTGATTTTGGGAAGCGCGCTGCCTCGTCGAGAAAGGCTTATGTCAAGTAAGCAGGTCTCTGTGCTCTCTGTTTGCAGCAGCGGTCCAAAATCGTTGGAACGTTGGAGGTGACGAGACGATGCGCCAGGAGGAACGAGCGGGTGGGTCCTATGGAGGACGCCTGGTGGCCGAACTGCTTCGCGCCCAAGGGGTTGCCTGGTTGTTCGGACTGTCAGGAGGACATATTTCTCCCATCATGGTGGAGGCCAAGCGGCTTGGGATCCGGGTAATCGACACCAGACACGAGGCCACTGCCGTGTTTGCCGCCGATGCGGTTTCGAGACTCACGGGCCGACCGGGAGTGGCCCTGGTCACAGCCGGGCCGGGAGTCACCAACACCATTACTGCGATCAAAAACGCCCAGCTCGCCGAGTCTCCCCTGGTGCTGATTGGGGGCGCCACGGCCACGGTGCTCAGGGGGCGGGGCTCACTGCAAGACATCGACCAGATGGCCCTGGTTGGGCCTCACGTGAAATGGACGGCAAGGCCTGACAAAGTCCGCGAGATCCTGCCTGCTCTCGAGACTGCTTTTCTTCAGGCAAGGACCGGTGTTCCTGGTCCCGTGTTCGTGGAACTCGCCGTGGACCTGCTCTATCCCGAGGAGATGGTGCGGGAATGGTACCTGGGCAAGCTCAGAGAGCCGAAAGGGCTGGGGCAGAAGATGACTGTCCTTTTCCTGCGGGGACACCTGGACCGTGTTTTTTCCGGCCCCGTCACAGATATCGTCCCGTCGCTGTCTCCGGAACGGCCCGCTCTGGACCCAAGTCTCGTGGCAAGAGCCAAGGCCATGCTGGCAGGGGCTCGAAGGCCGGTCTTGTTGGTGGGGAGCCAGGCCATGCTCCACCCCGAGAGGGTCCCCACATTGGTGTCGGCGGTGGAAACCCTTGCCATCCCAACCTGGCTCTCCGGCATGGCCAGGGGGCTGCTTGGGGCCGGGCATCCGCTCCATCGGCGACACAAGCGCAGGGCCGCCCTCAAGGAGGCGGATCTGGTCATCCTGGCGGGTGTGCCCTGTGACTTCCGCCTGGATTATGGGCGTCACATTGGCCGTCGGGCCAGGGTGATCTCCGTGAACCGGGATCCCGTTGCGGTGAGTAAGAACCGGCCTCCTCAGTTGGCGGTGGTGGGCGACGCCGCGGACTTTCTCGTGGCTCTGGCCGGCCTGTGGGAGATGCGGGGACCGGCTTTTTTGTCGTGGGAGGGTTGGGCGAGGAGACTTGCGCAGCGTGACCAGGAACGCAATGAAGAAATCCAGGAGATGGCATCCCGACGGATAGAGCCCATCAATCCGTAGGACCTCTTGTCTCAGCTCGACGGCCTGCTCGACGAGCAGTCGGTGCTCGTGGGCGATGGAGGGGATTTCGTGGCCACCGCGTCGTACGTGGCGCAGCCGAGGAGTCCCCTGCATTGGCTCGATCCCGGGGTCTTCGGAACGCTCGGGGTGGGGGCTGGCTTCGCCCTGGGAGCGAGGCTCGTCTACCCGGAATCAGATGTCTGGATCCTTTACGGCGATGGGGCGGCGGGATACAGCCTCATGGAAATGGACACCTTTGCCCGCCATGGTTTGGGACTGGTGGCCATCGTGGGAAACGACAGGGGATGGACACAGATTCGCCGGGATCAGGTCGAGGTCCTGGGTGACTCGGTGGGAACGGACCTCGGAGATGCCTCCTATGCCGGGGTCGGGCAAGCCCTTGGGGGGAGGGGCTGGACACTGTCGAGGCCCGAAGACATCGGAGAAATCCTGGTTCAGGCCAGGGAAGCGGCGCGACAGGGTCTGCCCGTGGTGGTGGATGCCAGGATAGGACAGACGGACTTTCGCAAGGGATCGATTTCCATGTGAGCGTCGGAGTCGAGGAGGCCATGGGATCCCATCAATCAGCAGGAGTGGGTGGAAGAGGGGCTCCTGGTTTGATGGTGCAGAAGGCTGCTGGTGCCGGGGGCGCAAGCGGTTTGGCCATGGCCCTGGGAGAGTATCTCTATCTCTCCATCACGGTGCAGCAGTTTTCCGGGCCTGGTGAGTTGGTTTTGTTCGCTGCTGCGATGGTGGGGCTCTACAGCGCCTTGGGGGCGATGGTGGGGAGCTTGCTCGGGATTGCGACTTGGTTTTTTTGGGATGTCGGGCGAAGAGTCCGAAAATGTGCCGAGCGGCGGAGGTCGCCGACCCTGCTTGCCCCGTCAACAGGACCCGCCGAATCGCCGAAAGAGTCTGAATCTGCGAAGAATTCGGAAAGGCGCGAGCAGTCCGAGACTGTGTTGCGTGACGCTGCTTCTGGGCGGACCGTGCTCGGCCGATTGGTCCGGTCCAGGCTGGTCCGTGGCTTGGGACTGGTGTGCTGTGTCATCCTTTTCCTGGTGCTCTTGCTGCTGGACGCATTGGCCTATCATCGGCTCTACTTTCGGTATCACTTGGGGCTGGAGGCCGTCGAGTTTCTCGTTGGAATGGCAGCCGCCCTGCTGTTCGGCCGTTTCATCGTCGGGAAAAAGAAGCTTGCGCCCAGAGTCGTCCAGAGACTCCG
>CAZIJS010000330.1:0-3986 GCA_964539505.1 uncultured Myxococcales bacterium | reverse complement strand
CGTTGGTCCAGGGCAGGGGCGGTTGGTCGATGGGATGTTGTGCTGCATGAACGATGGCATCCCTGAGTTCATCCACCCCGACGCCCTTGTGGCCTTGGGTGGGCACCACGGGGACACCGCCGAGCACCTTGGACATCTGTTGCTCGTCCAGGACGAGTCCTCCCCTTTGTGCCTCGTCGGCCATGTTGAGGGCCAGGACCAGATTGGCGCCCATTTCCAGGAGCTGGATGGCCAGGTAGAGGTTGCGATCCAGGTTGGTGGAATCGAGCACGTCCACCACCACGTCAGGTTTCTCCTCGGCCAGGTATCTCCTGGCCACCAGTTCCTCTTGAGACGAGGCAGCCAGGCTGTACGTGCCTGGAAGGTCCACGACGCGGTAGGTCACTCCATCCCTGCTGAAGGAGCCCTCCACCCGTTCCACCGTGACGCCGGGATAGTTTCCGACTTTCTGGTGCCCACCCGTCAGGACATTGAATAGACTCGTCTTGCCGGCATTTGGGTTGCCGGCAAGGGCTACGATGACCTCGTTTTTGCGTCTATTCTTCCGTTGACTCATCCGTCATTCCCACCAGGATGCTCTCTGCTTCCGTCTTTCTGAGGGAGAGTCGATACCCCCTGAGCTTGACGCGGATCGGGTCTCCAAGGGGGGCTGCGCCCTCCATCTCCACCGGGACCTTCGGGAGGACGCCCAATTCCACGAGTCTCAATCGCAGCGGTCTTCGGGCTCGAATCCCCATGACCACGCCACGCTGCCCAGGCTGGAGTTGGGAGAGAGGGAGCACCTTCAACGGGCGGATGTCGTCGGTGCGAGCCGACACCCCGGCCCAGAGCTTTTCGAAGCGGCAAATGTCTGGTGCCTCGCGATCGAACTGACCGGCACAACATTTTTGCCATTCCCCGACGATCTCGGGGGTCACCTTGGGACAGGATGTCAAGAATTGATAGAAGGATGCCAGCCGGGAAAGTGTCTGGGGGCTGATGTGGTGTTCAATGGAGCAGGCGTCTCTTTCCGCCACCTCCGGGTCCACTCCCAGGATCTGCGTGAAGAAGAGCTTGAGGAATTCGTGGCGCTCGGTGACCTTGCGGGCCAGGTCCAGCCCCTCGGGAGTCAGGGTCACGAGTTCTCTGGCCTGATACGAGACCAGGCCGTGACTACGTAGTCTCCGCAGGGCATCCACCACGCTGGGCATGCGCACGCCACGCACCTGGGCGATGTCGCGCACGCGGACCTCCCCGAGTTCCTCCTGAAGTTCGTAGATGGCCTCGAGGTAGTCTTCCAGGGACTCGGAGAGATCGCCGACCTGTTCGGCTGCGCAGCCTTGTCCATGACCTGTTTGTCTGGCCAGTTTTTTCCGCATTCTCTTGCGCATCTGTTCCTCGGTGCGACGATTCTGATATTCCCAGTCCAGGCCTTTCCAGGAACATGCCCGCGTATATTAGACATGCCTATGTATGGAGGCAGCAGACCAGGCTGTCAAGGTTCGGACCAGGTCGATTTCGCGAGAAAGGTCTGCAAGCCTGCCCTTTTGTTTGTCCGATTTGGGAAAGAGAGTCAAAAGAAGAATATCAACACCAGGGGGATAGTGGCATATAGACCTTTCGGCCAGTCCAGTCGTCATCGGTCCTCTGCCCGATTGGATCATGTCTCGTGAGGTGGGCCCTTCGTTTCGTTTTCGATCCTGTCATCGCCATGCGGCCATGATTTCCATGCAAATACGGTTCATTTCCGCGGCTCGCTGAGGCGAATCGGCTTCGGTGTAGCAGCGGAACTCCGGGGCATTTCCTGAAGGCCGCAGGTGCACCACCTCGGCTGACTCGAACGTGATGCGCAGCCCGTCGGTGGTATCGACAGATGCCACGTTTCCAAAGGGCGCCCCAAAGACTCTCTCGACGCTGAGACGATCGCGATCGAAGTCTCCGGTGGACAGTTCGGCCAGCTTTGCCCTGCTGCGCTCCACCGGGAAGTTCTTGAGGCGGTTGGAATGGGTGAAACGTGGAGGCAACTCCGCGAGCAATTGCGACACCGATTTGCCTCGCTGTCCAGCTCGTTCCAGGATGGCCAGGTGGACGATGACAGCGTCGCGGGTGGGCAGCGGGGCGAGGATGCGTTCCTGTCGCTGGATGGGCGTTTGGAGCAAAAAACCTCCATTGGCCTCGTAGCCCACCACGATGCGACCATTCTTTTCATGTTCATGGGAGAGGCGCTGCATGGCTTCGATCACATAGGGCGATCCAATGCGGGTGCGCTCCACGGTTTCGAACCAGCCGCTCTTTTCGACCGCACTGTTGCAGGAGACAGGGGTGACCACGGCCGCAGCGCCCAACTGGGCGGCGCACAGGATCCCGGCCACGTCTCCGCGGAGCCACTCGCCTCGTTCGTCGGCCAACAAGGGCCGATCGCTGTCTCCGTCCGTGGAGACGATGGCGTCGAAGTCGTATTCCGAGGCCCACCGGCGGCCCAGTTCCACGTCTTCGGGGCGGATGGCCTCGGTGTCGACCGCCACGAAGCCGTCTGCGCGGCCCAGCGGAGTCACGCGAGCCCCGAGACCGGTGAAGATTTCCACCAAGAGGTCTCGGCCCACGGCACTGTGCTGGTAGACGCCTATGTGCCGCCCAGCCAACAGGTCGGAGGGGAAGAAATCGAGATAGCGCTGCAGATAGAGTTTCCTTGCCGAGTCATCGTCTTCCAACTCCGGGACCTGTCCGAGTAAGTGGCCCTGGTGGTCGAAACGCTCGTCGTCCAGGTCCACGACCTGGTCCCGGATGGCCGCTTCGTCTGGTTTGAGGATTTCCCCTGCAGGCTTGGTGAACTTGATGCCGTTACGTTCTTCGGGGATGTGACTGCCCGTCACCATGACCGTGGCCCGATGCTGGTAGAGCCCCCAAAGACAGAGGGCCGGCGAGGGCAACAGGCCGCAGCCATGCGGCTGGTAGCCTGCATCTGCCGCTGCCGCAGCCACCGCGCGCATGATCCGGGGCGTGGAAGGACGCAGGTCACCGCCGATGGAGACCACGTCGCCATTGGCAATCTCCCCGGACTGATTAAGATGCTGTAAGAAAGCCCGACTGTATGCATAGCAGACCCGGTCGGTCATGTCGTCGGCCAGCCCCCGGGCACCACTGGTTCCAAAACGCACTCCGCTGGTTTCCATTAAGTCGGCGATCTTTACCCTTGTCGTTGCCATGAGTACCTCCCAGAAGGTTTCTTTTCTCGTTGGACTATCATGTCTCTTGCCGCCGGGCAACAGTCTGGCCCTGTCCATCCATTCGAGGTTGGAGAAAAGCAGGAAAACCGGATATTGTATGTCGCCTTGGGAAATGCCGGGCAGGTGGGCGACTCCGATCGTCCTCCATTGATTGTGATGTACGAGATTCCATAGAACAGTGAGTTCGCTGAGTCGATCGGCTTATTGGGGGCCGCAGACGAGCTCATCGCGGGCTGTGTCGAGAGGGTGGGATGCGAAGGGTCGGGGGAGCCGGATGGCCCGGTTTTGGATTCGGGAAGGAGATGGCAGGGATGATACGAATCACCATGCTGACGGGTCTTTGTGCCGGTCTCGTTTTGTCAGCGGCTTGTGAAAGGGGGGGGGAGATTCAAGAACCAGGGGGCTGGGATGCGTCCGAGCAAGATGGCGCCACGGAAGTTTGTCGGGTCCTGCCGGGAGACGATGCCGGATGTCCGGTGTTTCATAGTGAGGATGGACGAGATGGTCTCCCCGATCCTGTCTTGGATCTCTGTTGGACGATAGGCAGCGTTGCGGACAATGACCAGGGACCGAGTCTGGTTGCTTTCCGCCGTGGATGCGGACTATCATTCGATGCTTCCCGGTCCATGGGCTATGAACTTTCGGCGGAACAGACGAGAGCCCTGCGTTGGGAGAGCGGATTCACCATCGTAGCCGAGGTCCGCCTGGAGAGACGGCCCTGGAGTCGGGGTGTGTTGGTTTCGCGATGGTCCCTGCAGCAGGGGGGCAGGGCGTTCGAGT
>CAZIJS010000329.1:0-4028 GCA_964539505.1 uncultured Myxococcales bacterium | reverse complement strand
CCCACCGGGGAGGGTAACGGGATCGACGACGACGGTGACGGCCAGGTGGACGAGGACTGTAGCTGCGCGGTTCCCGACTACGATCCCACCTTGCCCAGGCAGAACCAGCCCTGCTATTCAGGAGCGCCGTTGAGCCTTGGTGTGGGAATATGCCATGGCGGCACCAGGGATTGCCTGGCCAATGGGACCTGGGGAGCCTGCCAGGGTGAACAGCTTCCTGAGACCGAAGTCTGCGGGGACGCTCTCGACAACGATTGTGACGGCTACGTGGACGAGGGCTGTCCCACCTGCACCAATCCACAAGATGAAATCTGCGATGGCCTGGACAACGACTGCGATGGTCTCATCGACGAGGGAGTCCGCAACGGCTGTGGTGGTTGCGGTCCAGTGGCGGACGAGGAAGTCTGCGGCGACGGTTTGGACAACGACTGCAACGGGAGCATCGACGATGGCTGCACGGGTTGCACGGAATCTTGCTACCCAGGCCCGCCCGAGACTGATGGTGTGGGTGCCTGCCGCAGGGGCGTGAGGACCTGCAGCGGAGAGTTTCCCGGCGCTTGCGAAGGATACGTGCTGCCCACATTGGAGCTTTGCGGTGACGATGGACAGGGCAATGGCATCGACGACGACTGCGACGGATTGACGGATGAAAACTGTATCTGTCTGGAGGGACAGACGAGGTATTGCGGGGATGGCGCAGGCCTCTGTGAATACGGGACCCAGGTCTGTCACAACAATGCCTGGAGTGATTGCGAGGGTGGGACGGGTCCTGCTCCCGAGGTCTGTGACGGCCTGGACAACGATTGCGACGGCCTGGCAGACGAAGATCTCCTCAACGCCTGTGGCACCTGCGGGGAGTCGTGCTATTCCTTCCCGGTGGATGCCGGAAACCAGGGCCAGGGAGACAATGGCATCCAGGTGATTCCCGGCAACGATCCGGAGAATCCAACGGGCAAAGATGGCATCACCTTGACCGAGACATCTTTCTCACCGCCTTATTTGTGGGCGGCCAACCACGACTACGACACGGTCACCAAGTTCAATACGGACACCAAGGCTGAAGAGGGCCGCTACTGGGTGGGGGACAACCCGAGCAGGACCGCGGTGGACCTGGACGGCAATATGTGGGTGGGCGGGCGAAATGACGGTAGGCTGACCAAGGTGCTTTGGGACGTCAATTCCTGCGATCCCAACCACAACGGCCAGGCTGGGCTCCAGACATCCAGTGGTGGGAACGTGGTCAATAGTGCGGCCAACCCTTATGCCGACGACTGCGTGGTCTACAGTGAAGTCCCCAATACATCGTTCCCGAGCATCCGGGGAGTGGCCGCCGGTCCCGACGGCCGCATATGGATCGGATACACCAACGGAGGGGTCCAATGGATCGATCCACACACGTTCCAACTCGGTCCGTACTACGACGATGCGAACATCCCACGCTGGGATCCCGACGGAAGCGGCGTGTTGCACCAGACAGCCGGGCAGACTCTGGATGCCGGTGGGGTGTATGGGCTCGTGGTGGATTCCAACGGCCTGTTGTATACGAGTTCATACAGTCGCAACACCCTGGCCGTGTTCGACACGACGCAGGGCCAGGAAGGGTGGCTCGCGGTCTACACCGGGCTGTGCGGTTCTTACGGCATAGCGGTAGACGGGCAGAATCGCATCTGGCTGGGCGGCTGGCCCAACACGGGCGGGATCGCCATGTTCGACCCGACGGAGATGCGATTTTACCATTTCCGAGTCGGTGGGGCCAACGCCGTTCCCACCCCGGGTGAGACCAGGCCGGTGGTGGTGACTGGGGCCTTCGACTGCGGCGGCTACGACATGTTCCGGACCACGGGCGTGGCCATCGAACCAGCCACTGGGGATCCCTGGACATCGTTCTATCCCCTTGGCTATACAGGCCGGCTCATCCTGGACCCCAACGACTACACCCAGAGTTACTGGATTATGATTGGTACCACCAGGGACTCAAACAACAATTTCCTTCCGGGGGTGTCTGCGGACCTGCGTGGCGTGGGCTTCGATCACAACGGCTATGCATGGACCCTGGGCCTGGGGAGCGGAAACGTCTGGAAGATCGATCCCGCCACGAACAGCAGGGCTGCAGACCTGCCAAACGGCCAGACCATCGGCCAGGGCAGCCATTACACCTACTCGGACTTCACCGGGTCCACGGCGCTCAACTTTACCGCGCCGCGCGGATTTTGGCGCTACATCTTCGACACCCAGTTCCAGGAGGCCCAGGTGGATGAGATCCAGTGGGACGCCTACGTGCCTTCGGGAACCACTGCGGGGATCCGGATCCGGGCCCTGGACAGCAACCATCAGCCCGTCAGCGGCTGGCTGCCGCCCGAGCAGAACGGAAACGCGCAGTATTTCGACTATCCTGCGAGCAATCCTGCCACGGCCAGTGTGGATCTCCATGCAAACGGCGGCCCGCTCGTGGGCTACGCCTTCGAAGTGGATGTGCGCCTGACCACCAACGATCGGAACGTCCGGCCCATTGTCACCGACGTGCGGCTGGTCTGGCAGCGGCCGTAGTCCGCCCCTTTCGAGATCGATCCTGCTAAAGCGATTTTGCCGGGGCAAGGCCGGCTTGTTCGTCGCCATGCTCCTGGCCCCGTGGAGAGAGTCCTCCGTCGTTTCTCGGAGATGGATGACTTTGGGCGGTGCCTTGGTTTCTGGCCATCTATCCTTGCGGCCGTTGGGAGCCCGCATGGGCCAGGTCGCGGACCTGGCGCGCTAGACTACGGTGGCGTTGGGATCCACAAACAGCCTCGGCACGCCGCGGATCGGGGACAGGGCCGGGAAACCGTTGTCTGAATGCTGCGAGTCGGGCCAGGGATTCGTCCACCAGGTTCCTGAACGCGGGCGACCGGCGGGCCTCCTTTTCCAGGGCTGCGGATGCTTCGAAGGCCAATTCGGAATGGGTGCAGACGAGCACCATGTCCGCCCCGGAGGCAATGCTTTCCACCGCGAGATCCGGCACGTCTCCAAAGGCCCGGGCGCCGGCCATCTCCAGGTCGTCGGAGACGATGATGCCGTTGAAGCCGAGGCGCCTGCGCAGGATCCCCTCCAGGATGGGGCGGGATAGAGTGGCAGGCCGGTTTGCGTCCAGGGCCGGGAACAGAACATGGGCGGTCATCATGAAGGGCAGGTGGGGGGCTGCCTTTCGAAAGGGATCCAATTCCACTGCCTGGATGCGTTCCAAGGAATGCGTCACCAAGGGGAGGGCCTTGTGGCTGTCGAGGCTGGTGTCTCCGTGTCCGGGGAGATGTTTGCGGCAGGCTGTCACACCTTTTTCCATTATGCCCTCGGACCAGGCCAGTGCCCAGGTCGAGGCCGCCTGGTCCTGACCGAAGGCCCTGTCTCCGATCACCGGGTTGTCGGGGTTCGTGTTTAAGTCGAGGACCGGTGCGAAGTCCAGGTCGAATCCGCAGGCCGCGAGTTCCTCGCCCATGGCTGCCCCGACCTGCCGGCTCAGAGTCTGGTCGCCGGTGGCACCGAGAGCCGCAGCAGAGGGCCAATGGGACCAGCCCAGGCGCTGGACCCTGCCGCCTTCCTGGTCCACTGAGACGATGGGCCTGGTGTCTGTGCCGCTGCGCAGGATGCTGTGAACCAGCCTGGCGGTCTGGGAGGCGCTCTCGATGTTTCTGGAAAACAGGATGGCCCCGCCGATGCGGCCCACCGAAAGAGCCTCGGCCACGGAACTGGGAAGTTCGAGGCCGTCGAATCCTGCCACCAGAAGTCGGCCTGCGGCTCTGTGGGGAGAAGTCATGTCCAGGAGAGATGCTTCGGGGGGTTAGAAGTCGCAGGCCATGCCGTCGCTGGAAAAGGTAGCGGGGCCACACATATTTTGTGAACCGTCCATGCGAATAGTTGTGTCGATGATGGTCGGGCGAGTCTGTCTGTCTGTCTCCCGGATGAGATAGACGTGGACCGAACTCGTGCTGCCCCAGTTCCCGGGCGGATCGGCCACGAGGTAAAGTGATGGTGAACCCGTGTGACTACAGGGATCGAAA
>CAZIJS010000328.1:0-4091 GCA_964539505.1 uncultured Myxococcales bacterium | reverse complement strand
AGGGGTCATCGCCTCCAAGATTCTGGCTGCGGCGGTTTTTCGGGAAGGTCGCTATGTCCAGTCTTTCCCGGCGTTTGGAGTGGAGCGCCGCGGCGCTCCTGTGGCGGCTTTTACGAGAATCGACGACAAGCCGATCCTCGTCCGCAACAACATCTACGAACCGGATCACATCATGGTGCTCGACGAAACCCTCCTGGCCACGGGCATTTGCACCGAAGGGCTGAAAAAGGGCGGGGTGGTGCTCATCAACACCGAAAAGGGACCGCAGGAATTTCCCGACCTGTCCGACTACAAAGTGGCCACAGTGGACGCAGCCAGGATCGCAATTGACCATAGGCTGGGTGCCCCCACATCACCTATCGTGAACACGACCATTCTGGGCGCTTTTGCCAAGGCTACGGGCATCGTGAAAATCCAGTCCCTTCTGGACTGTATCGGAGACGAGGTGCCGGTCAAGCCCGAGGCGAACGCTGCATCGGCAAAGCAAGCCTATGAATCCGTCACGATAGGTTGGTGACGGAAGTAATGGCCCGGCGGGAAAGTGTGCTTTCCATCGGGCCCAAGCACGACGGAAACTGATTGGGCACGGCGCTGCCGTATCGCCCGAATACAATCGACGGAGAAGGTTGATGTCCGAACCCAAGAGTCTGGAACACATGGACCCGGACCGCAACGACCACGAAAAGCTCACCTACGAGGGGGCGAAGGAACTCCCGCCTTTCGTGATTGGCCGGGGGCACATGACCTGGAACGAAACAGGGACCTGGCGCTACATGAAGCCCAGGTATCGAGACCTGGTCTCTCCTTGTGTCGTGGGCTGTCCCAACGGACAGGACGTGGAGGCATGGATCCGGCTCATCGCTGAAAAAAAATACGACGAGGCCATGGCCAAGAACATGGAAGAAAGCCCCTTGCCCGGAGTGTGCGGCAGGGCCTGCTTCCATCCCTGCGAGCGCCGTTGCAACAGGGCGGAATACGACGAGGCGGTATCCATCAATCAACTCGAACGCTTCCTGTCGGACAAAGGGGCCCGCAAGGCACCAAAGGTGGCTCCAGACAGCGGGAAGAAAATTGCTGTCGTGGGCAGCGGGCCGGCGGGCCTGGCTGCGGCCTACCACCTCAGGCGCATGGGACATCAGGTGACGGTCTACGATGCATTGCCGGAACCCGGCGGTGTCCTTCGATACGGCATCCCGGACTACCGATTGCCTCGCGACCTGCTGGCCGCCGAGTTGGCGGTTCTCGAAAGCATGGGAATCGAGTTCAAGTGCAATGTCCGAGTCGGCAGCGATCTTCCCTGGGACAGCGAGGAACTCCAGTCGGCTGACAAGGTCTTTGTCGCAACTGGAGTGCATCGCAGCCGTCCCCTGGGCATCGAGGGAGAGGACGCCCAGGGAGTCTCCTCGGGCCTGAAGATGCTGGAAACCGTGGCCAAGGGCGACGATCCCAAACTGGGCGACCGGGTCCTGGTCATCGGAGGCGGAAACACCGCCGTGGATGCCGCAAGGACCGCCATCCGCCTTGGTGCCAAGGTCACCATCATCTACCGACGGAGCCGCGACGAGATGCCGGCACACAGTGAAGAGGTGGAAGCCGCCGAGGCGGAAGGCGTGGTGTTTCAGATGCTGGCCTCTCCAGTCAAGGTCCTGGTGGAAGGTGGCAAGGTCAAAGCTCTCGAATGCATCAAGATGGAACTCGGAGAGCCCGATGCTTCGGGGCGGCGCAGGCCCGTGCCAGTAGATGGATCCAATTTCACCGTGCCTTGTGACAACGTAATCACTGCTGTTGGTGAACAAGCCGACACGTCGTTTTTGCCCGAGACTGTCTCGGTGGGCGATGGCGTCATCGTGGTGGACGGTTCCCTGAAGACAGCCGACGGCCGTTTTTACGCGGGTGGCGACGTCGTGGACCAGCCCCATACCATCGTCGATGCGCTGGCCGCGGGAAAACGAGCCGCAATTGCCATGGATTGTGATTTTCGCGGGGTGGATTTCGCAGACGTTCTGCCCCAGGTGCAGTGGGCCGGAGGTCCTGCACTCTCCATGCGGCGCTACCTCCTCCTGCGCGCGGGCAAAGAACAGGATCGAGCCGTGCCCATGGTCAACGAGGAGGCCGCCTTCGAAACTCTCAACATGGACTATTTCCACGAGGCGCCCCGGGCGGACCATCGAGCGCTCAGCCTCTCGGAACGGCTGCAACCAGGCAAGGGCCCCAATCGGTTCCGGGAAGTGGAATTGGGTCTGACGGAAGAGCAGGCCCAGCGAGACGCGGAACGCTGCTTCCACTGCGGAAGATGCATCCAATGTGACAACTGTTACATTTTTTGTCCCGATGTCTCTGTGCTCAAAAAGAAAGATGGCTACGACATCGACGATTACCATTGCAAGGGGTGCGGGGTCTGCGTTCACGAATGTCCCCGCAACGCCATGGAGATGGTCAGAGAATAGTCTGAACCGGGCGGAATTGCCCGTTGTCGAGAGGTGTGCACCGTGAAAAAGGTCATCATGGGAAATCACGCGGTCTCCTGGGGCGTCATGCGATCCCGCGCCCAGGTCATCGCAGCCTATCCGATCACCCCCCAGACTCAGATCGTGGAGGAACTATCGGAAATGTGCGCCAGTGGAAAGCTGGATGCCACCTTCATCAAGGTGGAATCCGAGCATTCCGCCATGGCTTGTTGTATCGGCGCTTCGACTGCCGGAGCCCGCGCGTTCACCGCCACATCGGCCCAGGGGCTGGCTCTCATGCACGAACTGCTGCATTGGGCCGCCGGAGCCAGATTGCCCATCGTCATGACGAACGTCAACCGGGCCATGGCCCCGGGATGGAGCATCTGGGCCGACCAGCAAGATTCGCTCAGTCAGCGGGATACGGGCTGGATGCAGATGTATTGCGAATCGAACCAGGAGGTCATGGATCTCAGCATTGCCTCCTTCAAGATTGCCGAACGGGCCAATCTTCCCTTGATGCTCGTCTACGATGCCTTCGTGCTGAGCCACACGTCGGAAATCGTGGACATTCCGGAACAAGGTCCGGTGGATGAATTTTTGCCTCCCCGAGAGGCGGAATTCAAGCTTGAACCGGGCAATCCCATGGCCTTCGGGTCCCTGGTGATGCCCGAGTACTACTACGAGATGCGCTATCATCTCCAACAGGCCATGGACGAGGCCAAGGGAATCATCGACGACGTCCTCGACGAGTGGGCCGATCGCTTTGGTCGCAAGTACGCCCAAATCGAAGGGTACAAACTAGACGACGCTGAAATCGTGGTGGTGACCTCCGGCACCACCAGTTCCGTCACCAAGCTCGTGGTGGATCAATACCGGGAAAAGGGTGAAAAGGTGGGGCTGATGAAAATGCGCACCCTGCGTCCCTTCCCCTATGCAAAGGTCAGAGAACTGCTGCCGGGACGCAAGCGCATCCTGGTGGTCGACCGGGATTTGAGCCCCGGCCTTGGCGGCGTGTGGGCCCAGGAAATCCGGGCGGCCGTAGCTCACCTGCCCGGGATTGTCCCCATCCAGAACTACATCGTCGGACTGGGTGGCCGGGACATCACCCCGCAGACCATCGTGGACGTGATCGAACATGGAAAGACCCAGGAAGAGTTAGAAGCCGAGTATCATTGGATTCAGCTCAAGGCCTGACAAGAAAGGGGTAGCAGCCGTGAACGCAAACCTCGTCAAGGATTTTCCTTCCAGCGAACTCATGGGGCAGGGGCATCTGGCTTGCCAGGGCTGCGGAGCCACCTTGAATATGCGCTACCTGCTCAAAGTGGCAGGGCCCAAGACCGTTATGGTGATCCCTGCCTGCTGCTGGACCATCATCGATGGACAGTTCCCGTTCAACACATTGGGTGTGCCCGTGCTCCACACTGCATTCGAAACAGCGGCATCAGCCGCCAGCGGCGTGCGTGCAGCCCTTGATCGCCAGGGGATGCAAGACGTCAACGTCATTGCTTTCGCAGGTGACGGGGGCACCTTCGACATCGGCCTTCAGGCCCTTTCAGGGGCAGCGGAACGAAACGAGAACATCGTCTATTACTGCTACGACAACGAGGCCTACATGCACACAGGCATCCAACATTCATCGGC
>CAZIJS010000327.1:0-4096 GCA_964539505.1 uncultured Myxococcales bacterium | reverse complement strand
AGGCAGATTGCGACCTCGATCCCCAACCTGCCCTGCATGGAGTCAAAATAAGGAAGAGACTGGAACCGAGCAACTCTCTCACCAAGACAGGAGCGGGCCTGCGCAACATCCTCGAAGCGCTGGCAAAGCGGGTGTTTGCAAAAGAGGGCGTCTCAGCCGCGCAGTCAGTGCCTGCGAGGGGTAAAGCGGTTCGGCCGAGGCGAGGTGAACCGGACCCGACCGCTGGGAGGGGTTGGTTCGAGCGATCCCTTCTCCGGGAGCGGGATCTGAGGCGATGGCGCATCATCCTGTCGCATCGTGGGGATGTGAACTGTCCGGATCGATGGCTCGATGACTTTGCTTGACAAGGGTTTCGACCCAAGGCTACAAAGTCCAGTGCGCCAGTGGGCATACAAATGGGCTCTGAAGAACGGAGACGACCCACTAGACGTTCGACTGGAAATACGTGATACGACGAAATCAATGACGCAAGACGATCAAGGCTCCAGCAACCCCCACAGCCAATCCAGCGGACCCGACAACGAAAACGCGCAGGATGTGACCAAATGCGCCTTTTGCGGCAAGGTCCACGCCGTGACCTTTCGCGTCCTCCGAATCCGCCCCAGGGGACTGGCAAACATCTGCCGCGACTGTCTCACCATCCACGCCGAAGAGTATCTCCTGGACAACACCAGGCCCTTCAACCCCTGGTCACCCAAAACCTGACGAAACTCGATTGAATGATCACAGCGAGGCTCTCTTCCCGCGAAGCCGTCGCCCGGAGCCACACCCGGCGGGATGGCGCTTCTCACAGCCATGCCCGCCCCCGATCCGATGACAGGTGGCCCCTGGTATCGACCGGCCGTGACGGATATGCCAGAGGCAACCTACCTTGTCTGCCTACCATCCGGGAGGGCCGTCATCCGGGGGTGGTGCCTCGGGTCCGGGATAGCCCTGCCCCTCGGGACCAGGCCCGCCCTCGGGACCCACTGCGCCGGGAGGCGGGGAAGCAGGAGGTTGGCTGGGCGCTGCGGGACGAGGCGTCCGCAGTGAAAACACCTGCACCACCAACCGGCCCCTTCCCAGGGTGTAGCGGCCTGCGCGGCGGAAAACCCGAGACAGCAACGGACCGGGATTTTTGTTGAAGGCCAGATACAAGGTCATGCCCCCGCGTCTCGGGCGGACTGGTTGACTGATGAGCAGGATCTTTCTCCTCCTCCGCAGGCCCTGGCTCAGGTTCCGCCAGCCCAGGTTGGAGAACTGAAGGGGACAGGTCCGCCAGCCCCTGGGCAGGAAGCGATACAGGCCGGCCCGACAGCGCGCAAAGGGGCCAACCTGGGCCCGACCCGGCTCCCTGCCGTCGGACCAGGCCCGGCCAACCGCCGCGGCGATGCCGGCAGCGAAACGCAGCCCCACCTCGGTGCGGACCCCGGTGCCGCCTCCAGCGCCCACCAGGTTCACACGCACCACGAAAGGAAACCGCAGGAGCATGCCGCCGCTGACGAGGCCGTCTCGGCGCATGATGCTTTGGACCTGCCAAGGGCCGGTCGGCCGGACCCTAGCGGGCAATCTCCGCCATTGCCGGCCTCGAGACCAGGGATCGAGCGGCCTGGTCGGCCGGATGCCACCAGTTCCGTTTGGAGCTTCCATCTGGGAAACCAAGACAAAGTCTTTGATCCGAATCCGCCCGCCCAGACCGCGCAGCATCTTGTAGGCCACCCGGCCCCCGGGGTCGGCAAGAACGACCCAGAGAATGACCCCGCTCGAACAACCGGCCGGACCGCGATGCAACACGACCACCTACCTTCCGGTGACCATTCCCGTGAGGTTTCTCCAGCCGAGACCATTGAAGCGGACCGGACAAGAATAGGATCCCGAGGGTCCTGCCTGCCGGCACCTGGCCTCGTCTCCCGCCTGGGCACCGCCCAAATGGCCCAGGCCCCAGGAATTGCCATAAATCCGAACCGGCGCCGAGGGAAACTCCAGGCGCATGGCAATGTCGTGGCCCCGTCCTGGATCCCGGACGCCAATCCGGACCAGCCGCTTGGCCCGGAGGAGCACTTCGTACCTGGGCACTCCGTCCGCTGCCAGGCGGCGACCCACGAGGTCCCTGTTCCTGCGCACCTTCCGAACGAACGTGCCCCCATCGGCTGCCCGGGAAGCCGGCTGGTCGAGATTCCCGCCGGCGGGCCGGTGGGGCCGGACCTTGCGCGCCGGTGGAGCCACCAGGCCAGGGTTCTGCCCCCCGCCGGTAGGCGGCTTGTCCAGGACGCGCCCCTCGATGCCCGGCTGGGATCGGGATGTCCCAGAGCCTGGGCGGGCCGCGGGCCTGGGCCCGGCTGGCCGCGGCGTCTCCCGAAACGGGCGTACGATGGTGGAACGCTCGGGCTGAGAGCCCTGGCCTTGTTGGCCGGCGTCCGGTGCAGGCGGCACCGTGGGCTCTCCCGCCGGCGCCACGTCGATCTGGAAGCGCTGCGCCCGCACCTTGCCGCCACCAAACCGGACGCCCCTGGCTCCCGGAATGACGTAGTACCACATGGGGGTCTGGGGCACATCGGAAGCGATCCAGAGGACCGCTGATCCCGTACCGCGCCTGGGCGGATCGAAGACGAGGAGCATGTTGCGCTCCGTGAAATACGACGTCACGTCCACGAAGCCTCGACCGTTGTATCGGCCGGGGCAGGTCCGGCCCACCGACTTGACCGGTCCGTCGGCTGGAGGAATCTTACAAGACTTCCAGCCCCCGATCTGGGCCCGATTCGGCGCCCTGTCTCCCGTGCTGGCCTTCCCCAACACCAAGGTGGGCTTTGCCCGGAGCCGCACCACGATCTCGCTGTGCAGCGCCTTGCCCCCGCCGGCACCCTTGACCTCCAGACGAAGCAGATACTTGTGCGACAAAAGATTGCCCGGGGCCTTCAACCCGTCGGCGCGCATCCTGCGCTTGACCCGCTTGACGGAGACTTTTCTATGCGCACCCTTGAGCGGCAGCCAGTTCGAACCGCCGGCCAGGGCCTCGCCGGACATGAAACCGAGCAAGGTCACTAATCCCACAGTAATGAATCGCAACATGACGGTACTCCCTGTGCCTCTGTCCGCGCCGAGAAGAAAACCAACGCACGAGGCAATGTCGTTTCAGTCGTTCCAGCCGTTCCCAATAGGCCCGTCACTCGGGCCATGTAAAAATATTGTTACCTAAACACAACAATATACGCAACAAAGCCAAAAAAATTGAAAAAGCATCGACCGCACCGACATAGAGTAATGGGCATGGTTGACGATGTCTCGTCTGACCGCTACAGTCGGCCATATCCACAGGCGCTTTGATGAGGAGAACACCATGCACCCAAAGAACCGCTTGGTCTCTGCGCTCTCTACGCTGTTGGTTTGTGGCGTCGTTGCCCTGCCGGCCACGCCGGGATGCGGCGATGACCAATCCTCGCCCGGCTCCCGGGATGGAGGTATCGACACAGGCCCACCCATGGATGCGGGAACGGATGGGGCAGCGGTCGAGGGCGACGGCCAGGTAGACGCCGGTCCGGCCCCGGTGGGAGACTGGCGCCTACCGGAGGGGTACTACGAACCAGCAAAGATGCCCATGGTGTTGGTCCACCCACGCCCCGAGGCCCCTGATTGGAGCTATGCCCGCAACGCTCACCCGGGCCTGCGTTGGCAGATTCCCATCGTCGTCCAGGGCGGCGCATGGCCCTTCCACTTCGAAATCCTGGACAACGGGGGTGCCGAAGGGCTCAGTGTGGGATCGGACCTGGCTCGACAAACCGACGGCTCGTTCGTCTTGTATCGTCTCACCCCCGAATACGGAACCCTCTGGTGGGACGATCCCAAGCCGGGAAGCTACGACCTGCACCTGCGCGTCACAGACCAGGAAGGCAACCAGTTGGATGTGGCCTTCACCCTCACTGTCGGCACCGAGGGATGGGTCTTCGTAGACGCGGAAAACGGCTCGGACAGCCAAGGAGATGGCACCATCGACCACCCCTTTGCCACCCTTGCCTCCCTCTACGGAGAGCCCAGCCCCTTTGCTCAGGCTCGTGTGGTGCTGGCGGGACTGGTGCCCATGGAGGGCAATCGTCCCAGCGGCAACCTTCGGATCGCCGAA
>CAZIJS010000326.1:0-4109 GCA_964539505.1 uncultured Myxococcales bacterium | reverse complement strand
ACAGGTCCTGTTTTCATGATGTCTCTCTCGCTCCTGGAAGAGTCAGCTTCCCGAACCACCGCTGGACCCGAGCCCAACGGCGAAGCCCGGCTCCTTGCCTCCGGCTGGTTCTGGAGGGCAGGTGGAAGACCCTGTCTGCCGCTTGGAACGGCCGCTCCCAGACGTTCTCATCGCCAACACCATGGCAGCCCCGACAACCCCCACTGCAGCACAGGCATAGAGACCCGCCTGGAGGGAAAACCGGGAAATGATGAGACCGAGCAGCGGACTGACCACCGCCACCACGGTTCGCTTGATGGCGCTCTCGGCGGACAGCACAGTGGCCCGGACCTCCGACGAATCGATCCGATGGTTGATGAGGCTCTTGGTGAAGGGGGAATAGATCCCGGTCACCCAGTACTGGGCCACCATGAGCACCACGGCGGTCACAGGGCCAAAGGCATCCAGAAACAGGTAACTGACCACCAACGTCAGGGGCAACACCCACATGGCCCGCAGGTCCGACATCCATCGCGTCAAGCGGCAGACATTGCTGGCCGCGCCCGAGGCCACGAGATTGAGGCCGGCGAACACCGCCCCCATGGCAAAGAAGCCAAAACCAAGATCCTTGAGCACCGGTTGATAGAGCGCATCGCTCATCCGAATGAGCACGAAGATGGCTGCCGAATACAAAATGGCCCAAAGAAGGCCCCTGCCCCGTCGGATGGTGCGCCCGGCGATCCGGATGGCATCTCCCACCTCCCGCCAGGACATGGCTGCCCGTCGACGCGAGGAATGGGCCGGCTCGCGCATGCCGAAAGCCACCACCATGGCGAACAGAGAAACCACGCCCGTCACCACATACGGCAGTCTCAAGTCGATGCTGGCCAACGCGCCACCCACCAGGGCCGCTACTGCCAGGCCCAGGTGTTTCGAATAGGAGGCTTTCCCCTCGAGCCTGCGATAGTCGTCTTCACGCCCCACGTGCCTGAGCGTGTCGAAAAGGAACGCGGAGTCCGCACCCGATGTCAACGTGAGCCCCGCTGCAAAGACGAACTCGAAGACGGCGAAGAGCAGAAACCCCGTTGCAATCAAGTAGCCGAAACTGGCCAGTCCCATCAAGGCTGCGCCAAAGGCCATGGAGCGTCGCCGACCGAGCCTGTCCGCCCATGCGCCGGTGGGCACCTCGAGCAAGATGACCGCAGCGCTGAAGATGGCATACAGGGCCATGAATTGAAAAACCGACAGCCCCCGGGATCGCGCGTAGAAATACGTAAACGGCTTGAACACGTGGGCACAAGACAAGGCTCGGAACAAATAATAGAGCCGGATGTTCCTGCTCATCTCACCGAGCCTCCATTCCAAGCCACAACGCAGCCACTGCTGCAGTCGCACGCGATTCTTCATCAGGACCCGACAGGTCCTTCCACAAGATCTTCCGCCAGACCTTCGGGCCGGCTGTCCATTTTCGCTCGACCAGAATCCGAGCCGCCGCCAGCCGGAGCGCCGGGTACCTGAGCGCCTCGATGAGACGCGCCCTGGTTCCGGGCAGTCCGGCCCTGGCCATGGCAAGCCATCCCGGCCACCCGATACCGCCCTGGCCCGTCAGTCCGTCCAGAATACGGGCGGCCTGCTCATCGCCCGTGCCCGCCAGAGCGGCAGCGGCCCGAATCCGATCCGGGCGCCGAGCTGACTGCAAACGGACCAACCGGCGCAAGATACGCTTTGCCTTGTCAGACCCCAGGTGTAGCAAAGCCTCGGCGCACGTCAACCGATACCGTCTGGCACCCACGAAGGACCGGAGCACCGGCGCGGCACGCTTGTCCCCGAGACGGGCCAGGCTGAGGGCCGCCGAAAGGCGCACCGAGCGCCTTGGACTGGTCAGATCCTTTACCAAAATCTCACGGCCACGCCCAATTCCCAGGCGTGCCAGCGCCTGGGCGGCCAGTCTTCTTCTGGCCCAGGACCCATGGACCGCCTGTTCCATCAAAACCTTCCCGGCCCCTGGCGCGTCCTGCGGGCAGCATCTCAGAAGCACTTCAGCGGCTTCTATCTGGAGCCGATACCCGTCTCGATGCAGCAATTCGTGGGCCAGTGACCTTGCCCGACGCAAGACGTCTCCCGGCGACGGAACGGTGGTCCCCCGGACAGCCACAGGATGCCTCGTCGATTGAACCAGGGCCGGGGCGCCTGGTTTTTCCCTGGGTGGAGCAGCCTCAGCAGGCGCAGAGGCGGTCACCGCAGGTCTGTATCTCATGGCACATGCCAGGTGGTAGCCCACCACACCGAGCACGGCTGCTGATGCAACGGCAACGATCGACAATTCTCGAGATGACCTGCCTCGAAGCCAGGAAATGAGCCCTCTGCCGCGTCGCCCTTTCGTTCCCTGACCGGGAGTTCCCCGCCTGGCAGTGCCCTGCCCGTGAGTTTCCCGACTGTCGGCTCCCGGCCCAGCCCCCGAATCATCGTCTCCATCGCCGGACTCGCCCCTGGATCGGTCCAGGAAATCCTGCTTGCAGCGGTCCGAACAGAACGAAACGACCTTGCCCCCAACCACGGCCAGGGACGGCGCCAGCAACACATCGATTTCAGCGCCGCACAGAGGGCATTGGCCCATTCTTTCCCGGACCGGCTCCATCACTCGAACCTCGCTTCGACCTCGATCGCCTGGGCTCATGTTAGCGTTTTCCGCCTGGACCATCCAGCCCGGGCCGCGGAAAACGCTCGCGGAAAACCGCCATAAAAAAACAGAACCGACAACCAACAACCGACAACCAACAACCGACAACCAACAACCGACAATTGACAATCAACAACCAACAACCGACAATCGACAATCAACAACCAACAACCAACAATCAACAACGACTAGGGAAACACCATGGTCCGCTCCCATCCGAACTTGGCCACGAGACGATGGATGTAGCGGAGTGCATAGAGACGCCGGGCCAAGATGGCCCGAATCTCCCGATCGCTGAGAACGGGCCAGGGGGCATCCATGTATGCCGTCAGTTCCGCCCTCAGCCGACTTTCACTGAGTCGTTGCAGGTTGTAAAAAAGCTTTTTCGAAAACCTCTGGACCCGTTCCAGACCCGTCCTGGAGGTCACCGAGCCGCGAACCTTGGGATAGAAACTCATGGTATTGTCCATGAAAAAGAGCTTGCTCCAGTTCGGTGTCCCACAAATGTTCCATCCCGAGAATCTGTCCAGGTTGTTGATGAGGAAATCGAAAACCAGCAACACACTGATCTGCGCGGCCAGCCGATAGTGTTTCAAGGGAAGCGGCTTGTATGCCTTGAGCCACTGATGCCAGCGCTTGCGGAAGTTCCAGTTTTCCAGGGGAACGTGGGAAATCTCCGGAATCCACCAGGAGACCTCGCCGGCAACGTTACCCCGCTTGTCCGGCAAGATCTCCTTGCGCAGCCGGGCCTTACGCCAGGGACCACACTCCACCTTCCGGAGCAATTCCGACATGGGCAGAACCCGGTACGTGGCCGGAGGCACCCGCGAAAAGCCCAGCACCCGGTTGACCACGTAGGCGGCAATCTCTTTCCTGGGAATGCTCTGCTTGTAGACCTGGTTGGGCTTGAACGCAGCACTGGCGCCCCCTTCCATGTGCAGCCGCAGCGACACACTCGACCCCCCGCGATTGATGGTGATCCTCCGGATCCGCGCCGTCTGGATCCGATGCAGCAGTTCCGAGTCCCGCATCCCCTGCCAATACCCGGGCCTATCCTGCAACACAGGGGGAGGGATCTTCCCTCCCACCAACAATGGAGGCGGCCTGTGATAGATCCGTCGCAGCAGGGCTTCATCCCGGGAAACGTCCAATCCTCGCGCCCTTGCGTTCCCAGAGGAGAAAAACAGCATCAACGCGACTATGTATCCAGATGTATTTATCATGGCTCCATAGTAGCATACTGTACGCAACCAGCCAAAAATTTCTCTTTCCCTATCCTCCCCATCCTCCATCCTCCTCCATTCAATCCAACTCGATCCATACTCCTCCTCCATCCGATCCTATTCCATCCACCCCCCTCCCCAAAGCGAAGCCGTCGCCCGGAGCAGCACCCGGTGGGCCGAAACCTCCTCGCCAGGTCCTTGCTGCATCCCTGGACAGATGCCCGTTT
>CAZIJS010000325.1:0-4111 GCA_964539505.1 uncultured Myxococcales bacterium | reverse complement strand
TCCGCAAGTCCAAACGAATCCGGAATCAACGGCTCGTCTCTGGGCAACGGAGGTGGTCTCCGAACCAGTCCAGCCCCTTCCTGGGCGGAAGGTACCCCGTCGGGCGGGCTGTCGTCTACCACCACACTGTCGTCTGTCCCAGGCGCATCCAGATGCCCGACATCCAGGATGCGATCTTCCGAATCCGACGGATTCGCGACATCACTCTCCGCAGCCCCATTGCTCCCTGCGCCCTGCCCCTCGACAGTCTCCAAGCCCTGCGTCCCGACTTCTCTTTCCTGGGTGGCGATGGACAGTTCGCTGTCTCCGGGGGAAGGACTGGGAATCACCTCCCGCTCCACCGTTTCATTGGGTTGCCCAGTGTCTCCGGAAGAAGGGCCGAGGCCCACCTCCCGCTCCACCGTGGGAACCTCTTCCGAAAACCCTTCTTCCCCGATTGCTCGTCTGGCGGCGGCCTCTATGCCTTCAGGTGGGAGCGTCCGGCGAATCACGGATTCGGGGATCGGACGGGATGGCGTGGCCTCATCCTCTGGGGATGAAGTCCCCGCGCGATCCGTCTCAGGTTTGGGAGGCTCGATATCTTTTATTGTTTCCTGTGTCGGCCGCCTCCTGCGCACCACCGCGCGTTTCACGATGGGAATCCGGCCAATGGCTCTCCCAGGCCCGGAATCAGTCCGACCAGTCCTCTCAGTAGCCTTTCTCGGACGCTCCGAGACAGGCCCGTTCCCGGGCTTGGATCCCCCGAAATCCGTCACCACACTGATGGAATTGGAGGATGCCGCCTTGACAGACAATGCATCTTTCAACGAAACTCTGTCCCCTTGCCCGCTTTCCCCATATGAATCGGGGGGGAGATGCCCAGTCCCTCCAGAAACATCCGCCGCAGCGTCACCCGCCGTCCCCAATGATTCTTCTGATGGAGCGGGAGACTCGATCTCCGCAATCATGGAAAGACTGGCGGCATCATCCGGCACGAATTCCAGGACACTCCGACAAACGGCCAGAGCCTGAACTTTGCGACCGGCATTCCGGTACCAGGAAGCCACCTGGTGATAATGTTCCAGGGCCTCTGAGAGCCGCCCCAAGTCTTTGAGCGCGCCGGCCAGTTTCACGCGCGCCGCAACATTGTCAGGTTCCTTCTTGAGGAGGGACTCCTGGGTCTTGACTATCTTTTTGAGTTGACGCTTCGTAGGTGCTTTGGACGAGTCAGCCATGAATTTCTATTTCGGGGTCAAGTGCAACCGCTGCATGAAGTTCTTTGGGTAGCCTCCAAACTTCGGAAACTTCCACGTGTGCACCACCCGGCGCACACATGGTCCGAAGCCGCCGCCAACGTACGGCACCAACCTAATGTTTCCCACCTTACCGGAATTGTAAACAGTAAATCGCAAACTCACTGTCTTAGACGAGGCAGCCAGACTCTTGTCCCTCTTGGCGGCTTCCTCGTAACAACGCTTCAAAGTGCTGCGCACACCCCTGATCCTGGAACGGACAAGGTTGAGGTCGAGGGGCGGACCCTTGGCCGGCCCTGCATGGGATGAGACCACCGCATCGGCCCTTTTTTTGACCTCCAAGGTGACAGGATCCAGTTCGAACACACAGGGCTGGTCCTGGATCTTCTTCAGGGCGGCCTCCAGCTTGACGAGCCGATCCTTGAGTTTGCTCGCATTGTCCTGGCAGGTGGCCGATTCCTTGGCCTCCTTTTCCAGCTTGGCCTGCATATCCGCAAGTTCCTTGGTGTTCTTCTTTTCGCAACCCGTCCAGAAGACACCGAAAAGCATCGCTGACGAGAGCACAACAAAATGCTTGAATCTCATGATGGTTGTTTCTCCTTGTCCATCCAATGCCGACTCCATGAGTGACCCCTGACCTGTCTGGAGTTTCTGACCCTACTTTCGGTCCACCACTTGGACCTTCGGAGCCAGCAAGCCGAGCACATATTTCCGCAACGAGGGCAAGCTGTATGGATCTTCCGCCACGAAAGCCAAAAGCTGACGTTCCGCCGCGGCACCGCGTTCGGACAAATACCTGGCGATCCGGTACAAGACATCCACATGACGTTTGACCGAAGGATCACTCCGATAATCCAAGAGGAACTGTCTGAAAGGCTGCATCACGCCCGGCCCGCCAACCTGCGCCATGGCTTCCACCAGACTGCGGATCGTGGAAAACGGCGTGTTCGGGTCGGAGAGATGCGCGGCCAACAGTCCCAAGGCCTTGGTGACCTTCATTTTTCCCAGTGCCCTGGCCACGGGGCCCACGGCACGCGGTCTGGCTCCAGTGACATAGTCGAAATGCACCTTGAGCACGGACAACAGAAGCGGCACCGACTCTGGACTCACCCGATCCACCATGACCTGCTCGGCGCCCAGACGCACCGAGAGGGGAAGTTTGCCGTCATCGAGAATGGTCAACAATATCTTGGTGACCTCCCTGCCCTTGAGATTCTTCAACTGCGACAAGGCAAACAGCTTGGCCACCGACAGCCTTCGATCCGGATCGAAAACCACCTTCTTGAGAGCATCGACCAGGGAAAGAGCGGCCCGGCGTTTCTCCACGGGCGGGGCAAAACCCTCTGCATCAAAGGTGGCCCCCTTGACCGACAGGCCTGCATTGTCGCTCCAGAGAATATCGCCCGATTTCGAGTCCAAAGCCACGATCTTTCCGCTGTCGGTCACATACGCAATCACCTTGCCCAGGTGCGCTGCGCTCCGCACGTCCCTGTCAGGTTCCACCGACACCCAGGCCAGTTTTCCAGTTTCCGTGTCGAACCCAAAGAAATACCGGAAATACTCGAGCACAGCCCTGTTGGATGCAAAGCCTGCTGCCCCAGCCCCTCTCCAGAGAAGACGGTTCCGGTCATATGCCGTATACTGGACCATCACCGGCTCGTATCCGTCCCAATAGTATGCGATACGCATTCCCTTGGTTCCACCGGCTCCGAGCAACCCCATGCCGCCATGTTTTCCCAACTGGAGGAAATCTGCCTGCTTGCGTCGGCCGGATGCAGCCTTGGCGTTGAGCTTGAAAGCCCCGTGCTCGCCTCCGAAATAAACTCCCTCTGGAGTCACCCGGACAAAAGTTACGTATTCCTCCCTGGCACGAATCCTGAGAACCTCACGACCCTTCGCGGCATCGAGCACAGACAGGTACTGCTGTCGGTATGGCAGAAAAACATAGCCCCCGCCGGCAGCGGGTGCCCCGAGACGACCAGGAGCGGTCCGACGCCAACGCGTCTTGCCGTTTCTGCCATCGATAGCCTCGACGGAAGAACTCCACTGTCCGGGCACGAATGCGCCCGTGCTTCCCACGACCACGAAAACCTTGTCACCATCTGCGGCAATTCCGTAGACGCCTCTCTTTGGGCCCATTGCCAGCCCGCGTTTCCACACGAGCCTGCCGCTGCCCACATCCCGCGCCTCCATGCCGACCTTCGTTCCATGCCCAGTGAGATAGTAGACGTTGCGTCGCCCCACGACGATACGTGACGACAGGTCGGAGACGTTCTGGCGCCACAAAACCTTGCCGTCATCCATGGACACCGCAGCCACCCCATCGGGACTGGAAACCGAAGCGAACATCATGGGGCGCCCCAGCCGGTTTCGTGGTGCCGAAGGCACGCCATCCATCCGACGGAGAAACCGCGACACATCGGGTCCCGTACTGTCGAGTCGATGGGGAGAAAAAGGCGGTTTCCCACAACTGGCAGCCATCAAGACAACAACCACTACGCTCCATCGAGCCTTCATCGTCCCCTCCAAGAGAAAAGTGTCTCCACGTTTCACCGGCTAACGCTCGGCAATCTCACGGGCCAACAACACCGATGGACGCCTGGCCTCACCTTGATGTGCGGCCACGTAGCTCATGAGCGCGGTGATGGCTTCCGGACTGTTGACCGATGCAAGATTGCGGACCACCCAGTAACGCACGGGTTCCGGACCAAAGTCCTTCCGCTTGAGAAAACGCGCAAACAGCGCGATGACCACGGGCCTGGGCAGTTCCTTCATGTGTACGGCCAAGAACCTGGCCGTGGATGCCCCTCCCAGGGCCCCGAGCCCCACTTTGGCGCTGCGCTGGTCGCGTCTCTTGAGGAGAAGTTCCTGCAGTGTTC
>CAZIJS010000324.1:0-4139 GCA_964539505.1 uncultured Myxococcales bacterium | reverse complement strand
CTGTTTTCGCGAGAAGACTTGGATGGAAAAGGAGCGAATGGCCCCGTTGTCTGACTGTCGTTGGAAAAAGCCTAGTTGATTTCGATATGGAGGTCGTAGGTGTTCGATGCACCGGCCTCGTATGCGTAGACGGTCACCTCGTAGTCACCACCTGACTCGCTGGTGACTTGGACCTCTTCTTCGTCCGAAGTCGAAAAGCTGCGATCCAGGACCCGCCCCTGGTCATCCGTGAGGAGCAGGTCCAGGTCTGCAGTGGCGTTGCTGAACTCGATGCGAACCGTCAATGTGGCCCCGGCTGGGACATGGATGCGGTAGACATCCCGGTCCGAAGGACAAATCATCAGGTGGCTGTAAAGTTCTGGTGTGAGCGTCACTGGGTCTTCCGACTCGAGACGGTCGTCGGCGCAGCCGTCATCGTCGGTGCCGGTGTCGTCCCTGGGCGGGGCATCGCCCACCGAATCGCCGTATTGGATGGTGTCACCAGGTGCCCAGAGGGTCACGTTGCTGCCCAGGTCCACCACCTGCCCGGCTGCATCGAGTTCCGGTTCGCGTTGGATGGTGACGGGCGTGGATGCATGTTCGTTGACGAGATAATAGACCTGGACCAGGTCGGATCCTTCCATCCGGATGCAGCCGTGGGACACGTATCCGCGGATGAGGTGCTCGGTGATGGGGCCGTGGATACCGTAGGTGTTTTGGCCCCTGGAATTTTCTGCTGTCAGTCGCAAAAACGGCCAGCCGCCGAAATGCGCAGGCACGGCCCTGCGCGGGATGTACCACCAGCGATCGGAGATGTCGGGCCCCGTGGCAAAGTGGCCGGTGGGCGTGACGCTGATTCCGTCGGAATTCTTCACGCCGACACCCACGGGAAACACCCGCGAAAACCCGGTCTGGCGGTCGAAGACGTGGAGAGTGAGTTGCTGGAGCGAGACGATGATTTCTGGAGCCACCAGTTCGGGCAGGTCGGTGGGCACGTCATAGACGTGACTCAGGTTGTCTGCCTTGCCGGGAGTGAGGGTGGCGCCTGGATTTTCCTCGTCGTAGGCCACACCCTCCCAGTAGTCGTCCTGGACGAGCGGCTGCTGTGCGTCCTTCCCGCAGGAAGGAGCTACGGCCAGGAGGAAAAAAACGACGAACCATGTTTTGCGCATCATGAAAAACTCCGAAAAATCCGGCAAGGTACCGGATGGCTCAGTTCCAGGAAAACGGTCTGGACCGGCATCGGTGTTGGCCGATTCGAGCCGCCCATTCCATTCTTTCCATCCAGGCCACTATAGAGAAGTTGGATGCATCGGTCCAGGGCGGTATGTCATTTTCTTCAGGCAGAGTGCCTTCGTGTTGGGGAGCCCGGCGGCGCGGAGGGGCAGGGGATTTTTGGCACCATTTATCTCATTTTTCCTTTGATTTCCATGATGGCAGCGCAACGCTCTTTCCGGCGGATGTCTGTTGACGAGGGTCGTTTGCTTGGGATATATGCCAAGAACTAAAGGCGCTGGCGGACCAAGACTGCCGGTCCGTCGGTCCGGGTGACAACGGAGCGTAAGAAAGCGAGGAGCATGCCATGAGTGACAAGGAGAAAAGGGCGGATCTGGCCGGGCCGGGCATTGGAACCTACGAACAGGTGGAAAAAGTTTTGCCCACGGACTACGAGTCTTTACTGGACGTGCGCGAGACGCAAAGGGCTATCTACGAGGTCAAGGATTTCATCGAGGACGGTCTCTGCCGCGAGCTCAACCTGATTCGCGTGCAGGTGCCCTTGATCGTGGACCGCGAGAGCGGCATGAACGACTACCTCGACCGGGACGGGTCGAGGACGCCCATCGAGTTTCATATCTCGAATGACCACGAGAAAAATCCCATCGACGCCCAGATAGTGCAGGCGGCCACCAAGTGGAAGCGCTTTGCCCTCAAGCAGTTCAACTGTCAACCCGGAGAGGGCATCGTCACGGACATGCGCGCCGTGCGGAAGGACTATTTTCTGGATCACGACCACAGCGCCTACGTGGACCAGTGGGACTGGGAACGCACCATCACGGAGAAGGATCGGCACCTGGACTATCTCACCGAGACGGTGAAAAAGCTCTGGAAGGTGATCAAGGGAGCTGATGAATATGCGCGGCGGAAGTTCCCCAAACTCAACACGGACAAGTATCCCGAGGTGCCCGAAGAGCTGACCTTCCTGCATGCCGAGGAAATCCTGGACATGTACCCGGACTTGCCACGAAAAGCCCGTGAGACGGAGATTCTCCAGAAGTATCCGGCCATCTTCATCTATGGCATCGGTTGGACCCTCAAGGACGGGTATCCCCATGAGATGCGGGCCGCCGACTACGACGACTGGGTCACCGAAACCGTGGAGAAAAACGGCGAGAAGATGCACGGCCTCAACGGCGACATCCTCGTCTGGAACCCTGTGACCAGACGCCGCCACGAGCTGTCTTCCATGGGCATCCGCGTGAACGCCGAGACCCTGCGCAAGCAGCTCGAAATGACGGATCAGCTCGATTTCCTCAACTATCCCTATCACCAGGGCATCATCAACGGTGAGCTGCCCTTGAGCATCGGCGGCGGCATCGGCCAGGGCCGGACCCAGATGTATCTGCTGCGCAAGGCACACCTGGGAGAGGTCACGGTCACCGTCTGGCCCAAGGTCCTCAAGGACATCTGTCGGGAGCGGCGGATCAACGTGCTCGAATAGGCGCGTCGGCGATTTCGCGCGTGACGACCCGGTTTGGGCGAAGGCCCGGGCCGGGTCGTTCGTCGTCAGACTGTCGATGAAAGGAAAGTGAGGAAATCTATTCCATGCGAGCAGTGGTGCAGCGGGTCCATCGTGCGTCCGTGACCGTGGATGGCGAGACAGTTGGCTCCATTGGTCGGGGACTGCTCGTTTTTCTGGGCCTGGGTGAAGAAGACTCGGACCGGGACCTGGACTACATGGTCAACAAGATCCTCGGACTGCGCATCTTCCCTGATGATGAGGGCTTGATGAACCGATCGTTGTTGGATGTGGGCGGCGCCCTGCTGGCCGTCTCCCAGTTTACTCTCTACGGCGACTGCCGGAAGGGCAAGCGACCGTCCTTCGTCAAGGCCATGAAGCCACCCAGGGCCGAAGAGATGTTCAACCAGTTCGTTGCCGCGTGCCGCGCCAGGGGCCTGGTGGTGGAGACAGGGCGGTTTGGCGCCATGATGGACGTGGAGTTGGTCAACGACGGCCCGGTCACCCTGCTCATCGATTCCAGTAAGACGTTTTGAGCCGGCTTGCCGTATGGGACGAGCCTCTCTCCAATGTGGCTCAATGAAAGCAAACCGACAGGGTCACTCCCGAGGCCACCGTGGAGAGGGGGATACAGTCGTAGCCGCTTGGGCAGGTGGATGCGTCGTTGCAGAAAATGGTACATTCAGACGATTGGCTGCTCATGAGCATGCAGGCTGCCGATGCGCACTGCACCGAGCTGGTGCAGGGTTGGCCGAAGGCCAGAGTCCCGGCGGCCGAACAGGTGAGCACCATGCCCGCCTGTCCCGATGAGGGACTGCATCCGTAGCTCGGAGGACAATACTGTCCCACTTGCCTGGTGACCCCGCATTCCACGGTGCAGTATCCTCCCAGGCAGAGTCCGCTCTGGCAGTTGTCGGTGCAGGAATCACCCAGGCCACCCACACCATACGTGGGCGGCGTGCAGGCCATGGCGTCCGCCACGGCCTGGCAGGCCCAGCCCCTCGGGCAATCCGCGACGCTGTTGCAGAGAGCCGTGCAGGCATAGACCTGTGGAATGTATTGAGCCAGGCAGAGCCCCGTCATACAATCCAGGTGCTCCGTGCAGGACTCGGCGATGCGTACGCAGTACTTCGTTTCGTTGACCGGCGTGCAGGCGAACCCGGCCGGGCAATCCGCAGCAGAACTACAGGGTCCCGAACAGTGGGCCTCGTGGGTGACGGAGTTTTCCATGCATCCCTGGTGACAGTCGGACTGGCCGGAGCAGGGCAGGCCGATATCCGATGCCTGGCAAAAGAGCTGCTGCCCCTCCTGGATGCAGCGCTGTGTCAGGATGCAGTCGGCGCTGGTGGTGCAGGTTCTGGAACAGAAGCTGCGACCCAGCCTGGGATCGGACAGGCACTTTCCGGATTGGCAGTCTGTCCCA
>CAZIJS010000323.1:0-4148 GCA_964539505.1 uncultured Myxococcales bacterium | reverse complement strand
GGACCTGGTCGGATGGGCCCGAATCCTCTGTTGCGAGCTGCCATGGTTCGTCGATGCGATAGGTCCCCGCCCGGAGCACCACCGTGACATCGGCCTGTGGACTGGAGGAGCCTAGCAGGTCACGGACCGCCTGCCCAGCCCTCTGCGGCGTGGCAAAGGGCTGGTCCTTGGTGCCAGGGTTCGTGTCGTCTCCGTCAGGAGCGACCCAGAAGGCCACGTCACCGAGCGCGGGGGCCTGGTCCCAGCATCCAGAGGGCGGCTGGGACGCGTCTGCCTGGCCGTCTCGGATCGATCCATCATCCTGGTTCGTTGCATCCAGGAGACCTGCGTCCCCGGCATCGCTGCCGGCGTCGAGTTCCTGGTGCCCGCTTCCGGAATCAGAGCAGGCTGCGGCAAGCAGGGTCGCAGACAGAATCATCGCAGCCGTCATGGCTGCATGGACGTTGCCCAACATTGTGTGACAGCTTCTCTGGCTTTTTCGGTGTTTCATGGTCGTCTCCAGCTCGTCCCTTGGTCATTTGTTCCATCAAAGAGAATACCAGACGTGACCAGATGGAACCAGTCCCCCAACGGCCGGGACTATATTCCATTGAGCCCATCAGGCCCGATATCAGCGGCTCTTGGGCATGCGCCTGACGGACAGCGAAGAGCCCGACGGCCGGCGAATCCCCGTCTTCGTGCTAGGGGGGCAGGGCCACAGACGATGTCTATCTCCATCCGGATTGCTGGAGTGCCTTGGAGATTTCATCGAGCGCAGCGGGATCGTCGATGGTGGAGGGCACGCGGAAATCCTGGCCATCTGCAATCTTGCGCATGGTCCCGCGCAGGATCTTTCCAGACCTCGTTTTCGGGAGACGATTCACGAAGATCACTGTTTTGAAACAGGCAATGGGGCCCACGTCGCTTCGGACGGCGGCCACCAGTTCCTGGCCGATGGATTCTGTGTCCTTGTCGGTGCCGGCCTTGAGCACCACAAACCCAATGGGCACCTGGCCTTTGAGATTGTCGGCAGCACCGAGCACGGCGCATTCCGCCACGTCGGGATGCCTGGCCAGGATTTCTTCCATGGCCCCGGTGGAGAGCCGGTGGCCCGCCACGTTGATCACGTCGTCTACCCGGCCCATGACGGACAGGTAGCCGTCTTCGTCCATGAAGCCGCCGTCGCCGGTAAAGTAGTACCCAGGGAAGGGGGCCATGTAGGACTCCTCGAACCGGGCCTCGTCGTTCCAGAGTGTGGGAAAGGTACCGGGGGGTAGGGGCAACTGTACCGCAATGACGCCGTTTTCTCCCCGGGTGACGGGTTTGCCCGATTCTGGATCCAGGATCGTGACCTGGTATCCCGGCATGGGGACTCCTGCGGTTCCCGCCTTGAGGGGAAGCATGTCCAGGCCCCGGAAGTTGCCTGTGATGGCCCATCCTGTTTCTGTCTGCCACCAATGATCGATCACGGGTTTTCCGAGGAGATTCGAGGCCCATTGGTAGGTGTCCGGGTCGGTGCGTTCACCAGCCAGGAACAGGGCGTCGAACCGTGAAAGGTCGTAGCGTTCGCAGTGCTTGCCTTGCGAGTCTTCACGTTTGATGGCCCGCAGGGCCGTGGGCGCTGTGAACAGGACCTTGACCCGGTGTTCGGCAATGACCCGCCAGAAGGCGCCTGGATCGGGGGTGCCCACTGGCTTGCCCTCGTACATGATGGTGGTGGCGCCTGCCAGGAGCGGTCCGTAGACGATGTAGGAATGGCCCACCACCCAGCCCACGTCGGAGGCGGCCCAGAAACGGTCGCCGGGACGGATGCCGTAAATGTGCTTCATGGTCCAGTGCAGCGCCACGGCATGGCCCCCGTTGTCCCGGACCACGCCCTTGGGCATGCCGGTGGTCCCCGAGGTATAGAGAATATAAAGTGGGTCAGTAGCCTCCAGGGAGACGCAGGAGGCTGGTTTGGACCGGGATTCGAGGTCCATCCAGTCGAAATCCCGGCCTTCCATGAGCTGGGCTGTCACCTGGGGGCGTTGGAAAATGATACAATGATCGGGCTTGTGGCTCGATCGCTCGATGGCCTCGTCCAGGAGGGGCTTGTAGGGGATGGGCCCTTTGGGTTCGATGCCACAGGATGCAGACAGGATCACCTTCGGCTTGGCATCGTCGATCCGGATGGCAAGCTCTCTGGCTGCGAAACCGCCGAACACCACGGAATGGATGGCTCCGATCCGGGCGCAGGCGAGCATGGCGATGGCCGCCTCTGGGATCATGGGCATGTAGATGACCACGCGATCGCCTCTGCCGACCCCGAGTCGGGCGAGCATGCCTGCGGTTCGAGACACTCGGTCGAGGAGTTGTCCGTAGGTGATCACCGCCTTGGTGCTGGTCACCGGGCTGTCGTATATGATGGCCGGCTGATCGGCCCTGCCGCCCTCGGCATGCCGATCCACTGCATTGTAGCAGGTGTTCATCTTGGCGCCGTCGAACCATCGGTAGAAGGGAGGATGGGCATCGTCGAGAACCCGGCGCCAGGGCTCATCCCAATGGATGTCCGCTGCTGCTTCGGACCAGAATTTTTCGGGATCATTGATCGATTTTTCGAAAAGTTTCCGATATTCCGTCATGAAACACTCCTCGGTGGCGGCAGCTCCCTGACGATACTCTTCTGCCTCTTCATTTCTCTTCCGTTCTTTGCCATCTCGTCATCCTCGTCTCCTCGGTCCGAACCCAATTTGGTGTCCAAGAAAACTGGAGGCGAGTCACCAACAATTGAGACGTTGGGGCGTGACGCATCCCTGTCAATGGGGGGCTGTCTCGCGGCGCGACCAGAGGGCGTGACCAGGCGAAGTGAATCAGGGCGAGACGATGACGTAGAGCCTGTTTCCATACTTGGTGCTATAAAACATGGCCAAGATGCCGGTGGTTGGGGGCGCACCTGTCACGGTGAAGGGGGGGAACTGGGACAAGGGCACATCGTCATAGAATTTCCAGCAGTAGCTGCAGTTGTAGAGGTAGAGGTGCCCATTGAAGCCCAACAGGCCCATGTAGGGCCCCACATCCGATCCAGCAGGAGCAATGTCCCCACACATGGCCGTGCTGTGGAGGTCAGCATGGGTCCATTCGTTGTCGTTGGAGAGGGTCTGGAAGAGATGCCCCACTTCAGGTGGAGTGGGAGCGTTCGGATCGGAGGACCAGTCCACGTTGATGGGGTTGCTCGCATCGGCGGTGACGTCTCCGGTGAGATTGTTTTCGTGGTATCCATAGGCCTGGGACCTGGATGAAATCCCAAAGAAGATATCCGTGTCCTCTTCGTTTGCCCAGGATACGGCGAAGGCGCCCCCGATCAAGGTTCCCGGCACGCCGGGGAAGCGTGCGTTGAGCTGGCCATGGCCGATCCAATGGTGGTCCGGAAGGGACAGAATGTGATAGCTGGTGGCCGTGAACACGTACGCATAGCCCCGTTGGTCCGCGTTGGCTGCTGCCACGATGGGCTGAGACGGGGCATGGGGATCGTTGGCATACGTGATGGTCATCTTTCCCCAGGTTGCCGGGTTGCCCGTGCCCCAATACAAGATGGGAAGGTGTTCGTCCCGGCAGTCCGGGCTGCATCCATCACCGGCGACGGCGTTTCCGTCGTCGCATTCTTCCCCGTTGTCCAGCCGGCCGTTTCCGCAGAGATACTCGCATCGACTGGGCATCCCCTGGCAGGCCCAACCAGGTTCCACCGAGCAGCCCGAGGAGCATCCATCCTGGCTGTGGGTGTTTCCGTCGTCACATTCCTCCAGGCCGTCCTCGATGAACCCGTCTCCACAGCGGGCTCTGGTGCAGTCTGTCAAACAAGCGTCCCGGTCCGATGTGTTTCCGTCGTCACATTCCTCGTGGCCCTGGTAGACATGACCGTCTCCACATGTGGCATCGCGGCAGTTGTTGAGACAGGCGTCTTCGTTGGATTGGTTCCCGTCGTCACATTCTTCTCCCGGGTCCAGGGTTCCGTTCCCACAGCCGACACTCCTGCATTTGGTGGTGTCGAACCGGCAAGAGAGCAAGCATGTGAGGGTGCCGCTGTCGAACCCTTGGTTTAGGGAGGAGCAATCCTGTCCGGCCAGGTTCGTCCCGTCGCATTCCTCACCTGGGTCCAGGTTTCCATTCCCGCAGAGAGTAGAACAGTGACT
>CAZIJS010000322.1:0-4152 GCA_964539505.1 uncultured Myxococcales bacterium | reverse complement strand
TGGCGGAGGCCCTGCGCAAGGCCGCCTTGCCGGGAAAGGCCGGGGCCTTCAACCACGATCGCTTCACCGCCGCCAGGACGGATCCGGAGGTGGTCCTGGATGCGATCCGCACCGTGCCCATGTTCGCCGGTCGGCGCCTGGTGGAGGTCGAGGACCTGCAGGCCTGGTCTGCAGACCAGCTTTGGAAGCTCACCCTGGTCCTGGATCGCTTTCCTGACTCCACCTGTCTCTTGCTCACGGCCGAGAACCTGGATCGCCGCATCAAGCCGGTCAAGGCCTTGGCCAAGACCGCCGTGATGCTCAAACTCGACGTGCCGTCGGCCCGGGACGTGGCTTCCTTCATCCAGTCACAGGCAGGCAAGGTAGGCGTTTCTCTGGAGCCGGCGGCTGCGGCCATGTTCCAGGAACTGGTGGGCCAGGATCTCGGGGCCCTGGTGCGGGCTCTGGAGAACGTGGCCCTCTTTGCATCGCCCCGCACCAGGATCCGCTCCGAGGATCTCCTTGCGGTGGTGCCCGATATCCGCCAGGCCATTATCTTCGAACTCACCGACGCCCTAGGGGATGCTGATTTGGACAAGGCGGTAGACGCCTTGCGGCGCCTGGGGCGCGAGCGGGGATCGGGACCCAAGATATTGGCCATGGTGGCGCGGCAGGTCCGCTTGCTTTGGAGCGCCCGCAGTGCCCTGTCTCGGGGATCGCGCGATGCGGATCTGGCCTCGGCTCTCGATGTCCACCCCTTCGTGGCCAGAAAGCTGGCTGCTCAATGCCGCAACTATTCGGAAGTTGCCTTGAGACGAGCCCATACTGCTGCCGTCTCTGCCGATGCTGCGCTGAAGGGCTCGCGCACCGATCCCCTGGTGGTGCTCGAACGGCTCGTGGTGCAACTGTGCCTGTCGGCGCGTAGAAGATGATGTTCGACGGCCTGCCGCCGGCCTCCTGCCTGCGGCCGTGCCTGGAGGCGACGCACCCCTTTGCGCACAAATCTGCCTGCGACTCGGGCCCGGGGTTCTGGGTGCGGAATCTGGTGGGATCGACCGATGGAAGGAGGGAGAGCTACTTGCTTTCCACCGACTGCACGAGCCGGGCGAGCCGGGACTTGGTCCTGGCGGCAGCGTTTTTGTGCACGATGCCCTTGCCCGCCACCTTGTCGATGATTTTCATCGCCTCCACAAAGGCCTTTTTGGCCTTTCCGCCGTCTCCCTGCGAGGCGGCGGTGCGCACTTTCTTGATGAAGGTGCGCATCGTGGACTTATAGTGCTTGTTTCTGGCCCGGCGTTTGAGGCTTTGCCGGTGCCGCTTCATTGCTTGTTTGTTTCGTGCCATGGCTCTGTTTGCCTTTTTTTTGCTTTTGTCTAAAAGCCTTTACAATCGGCGCTGGCTTTTAGCAGGAAGATTGCACGGTGTCAAGCCAAGACAGGATGGATGTCGCCTTGGACGATCGAGGAGTCGGTGGAAAATCTGGATTGGGTGACCAACGCCGCAGCAAGCACCGTATCGTCCGGTCGGCGGGTCTGGTGGGCGCCCTGACCCTGGTCTCCCGGGTGCTCGGCCTGGTCCGCGACGCCGTGGTGGCGGCCCTCTTTCCACGCAGGCTCACCGACGCCTTCTTCGTGGCCTTCACCATCCCGAACGTCTTGCGTCGTCTCCTAGCCGAAGGCGCGCTCACCATTGCGTTCATTCCCGTGTTCACCGAGTACCGGGTGCGTTCCGAGCAGGAGGCCAGGCGGTTCGTGGATTCGGCGTTCACGTCCCTGGTGTTGCTCCTGCTGGCGGTTTCGGCTGCCGGCGTGCTTGCGGCGCCTTGGCTCGTGCGGCTCTTTGCCTGGGGATTTTCCGAAAACCCGAGCAAGTTCGCCCTGGCGGTGACCTTGACCCGGATCATGTTTCCCTACATCTTCTTTGCCTCTCTGACCGCCCTGGCCATGGGGGTGCTCAACACCTCGGGACACTTTGCCGGGCCGGCCTTGGCACCTGCCCTGCTCAACGTGGGGATCATCGGTTCGGTGCTGGTGCTCGGACCCGTCCTTTCGCACATGGCCGGTGTGCCGCTCATCGACAGCCTGGCCATCGGCGTGCTGGTGGGTGGGGCGGCCCAGATCGGGTTGCAGATCCCCATCATGGCGCGGTTTGGATACCGGCCCAGGATCCGGTTCGATCCGAACCATCCAGGGGTGCGCAAGGTGGCCCGGCTCATGGGGCCCGCCGTGTTCGGGCTGGCCCTCTACCAGCTCAATGTCTTGCTGGCCCGGCTGTTGGCGAGTTTCCTCGCCTCGGGGGCCGTGACCTATCTCTATTACGCTCAGAGGCTCATCGAGTTCCCCATGGGCGTGTTCGCCGTGGCCGTGGCCACGGCTGCCACCCCCGAGTATTCTGCGCACCTGGCCCGCGGAGACAAGGACCGGTTCAAGACCACCTTGGCGGATTCGCTCCGGTTGACCATGTTCATCGTCATCCCTTCCACCGCGGGCCTGTTGGCCTTCGGCCTGCCGCGCACCGTGGCCTTCTTCCAGCGTGGGCGCTTCGACTACGGGGCATCTCTGGCCACCTACCATGCCCTGGCAGCCTTTACCATGGGCCTGTGGGCCGGTGCCTCGGTGCGCCAGATCGTGCCAGCCTACTACGCGCTCGACGACAGCAAGACCCCGGTGCGTGCAGCCGGTGCCGGACTGCTCACCTACCTGGTGGTGGGCCTCTCCCTCATGGGGCCCCTGGGGCACGTGGGCCTCGCCCTGGCTGTCTCTGCTTCGTCCATGGTCAACATCGCCCTGCTCGCCTACGTCCTGCGCCGGCGCATGGGCCGGCTGGGCTGGCGGGCCGTGGCAATCTCTTCGCTCAGGGCTGCTGGCGCATCCCTGGTCATGGCCGCCGGCCTGTGGTGGGTGGCTCGCTTTGGGCGATGGGAGCAAGGCCTTGCCAGCGGACGCAATATCCTGGTGCTCCTGGCAGGGCTCATGGTGGCGGCCCTGCTCTATTTCGGGACCGCCAGGCTCCTGGGCAGCCCCGAGCCCGCCGAACTCCTGGCCTCCTTGAAACGCAGGAAGAAGCGCCGATCTGAGTAAAACCCGACCGGCGCATCGGCCCGTTCCGCTCCAGGCGGCAATGCGTCCATGGGAGCACTTGGGTGGAGACCCGCTGTTTGCCGTTTCATTGGGCGCAGTTTCGCGGTAGATTGGGCCCATGTGGTGGGTATCGTGGACAGACGGCGTCGTGAATGTACGTTCCCCTGCCAGGTGGTGGACGGGGCTTGTGGCCTGGGCCTTCTGGCTGGCTGTCATGGGGTCCTGCGGTGATGTTGTCCAGTCGTGGGGGGCGGACGACGCCATGAGTTATTGCCAGGACATGGCTGGCACCTACCATTTCCAGGTATTTGCACCGCCCTGGAAATACCGGCGCGAATACGAGTGCACCGACGGGGACTTCAAAAACTGCAATCACTGGGAGCCCACCGGCCGCTATGTCTTCGTGGTCACAGACGTGCCCTATGTGAGCTACGACAGTGAGATCGTGGATCTGTTGCGAGTCGAGTTTCTGTCCGGAAAGGACGCGCTCAAAGCCCTCGATGAACGGCTCTCCGAGATTCATGCAGACGACCGGGCCGAGGTTCTTCCCCAGGACGGAGAGGAGTATTCGCAGACGGAAACCAAGACGGGCCTGTTTGGATACCAGATATTTTGGAGACAGATGCGCGAACACGACGGTGACTCGTTCAAGTGGTATCGCAGGGATGTCTACCTGGATGGTGATCGAGGGGCCTTCCATCTCGAGATGTTTTCCGTTGGAAGCCTCGATCGACCCGATTTCAACGCCCTGGTGGCTTCTTTTGCCCAGGGACCGGCACCAGACCAGGGGACATCGTGCCGCTGCATGGACGAGCTGGCCGATCCCCCGACGCTCTGTGTGCCATGAGAGAAGCGGAATCGATGCAGCAGGTGGTTGGCGAGCAACACAGGCGACGTTTCCCAGGTCGAGCGGCCGGGCGGTGGGCAGGGCGCCTGTCGTTGGGGGCGGCTTTGCTCCTCTGTCTCGGGTTGCCCGTCAGGGCCTGGTCCGCGAAGACCTCTGCGCCCTCGGTAAGGCGGGAAAAACAGTCTTCTACCCTGGTTCCCGACGACCCACTCATGAACCATTTGCTGGTGGGCCTGGTGCGGGCCG
>CAZIJS010000321.1:0-4297 GCA_964539505.1 uncultured Myxococcales bacterium | reverse complement strand
CCCGCCTAGTGGCACCATCACAGATCCAGATCCGAAACCACCATCGACCCTGTCGTCGGACCACACGCCCGTAGACGACGGCATCGATTCTTGCCTTGCGACAAATCTTTCGGACGTTGCGCCGCCCAGACAACCGAACGTGGAGTCGCCTCGCGGTCCGAACGAACTTCCGGATGGAAACGACCGTATGGTTCCGCTTCAAGACCCTGAGCACATACGACCTGGCCCGCCCACCGCCGGGGCCGGCGAAACCAGTCACCGCCACGCGTTTGGCATGGGCTTGGCCTGGTACACAGAGCCCAAGGAGGACTCCGGCAATGGTGGCCAGACGACCCCTGCGGAGCACAGACAGGAAAAACTCCCACCCGACCAGACATGCTGTCATCGAAAACACCTCTCCCTGTTGTCAGTCATCCAATTCCAGCCCATCGAGAGGCACTCCACCCGCAGCGAACTGTCCCTCTGCTTCCCAAGTCCCGGAATGGTGAGTCCCTTCGGTGATTCCTCGATAATAAAGGGCAAAGTCATCTGCATTCGTCGCCTGCCGCACTGCTTCCTCGTAGCTGATGAGCCCGGCCCGGACCAACTCCGTGAGGCTCTGGTCGAAACTTTGCATCCCAAAAGTGTCCGTGCTCTGCGCAATGACGTCGTGCAGTTCCTTGGTCCGCGTGGGCTCCTCGATGAGTTCCCTCGCTCTCTGGTTGGTCACCAAAATCTCCACCGCTGGAATCCGCCCCTTTCCATCCGAACGAATGACGAGCCTTTGGGATACGACGCCCACCAGGATAGAAGCCAACTGTACTCGGACCTGCTGTTGGTGGTGCGGCGGAAATACGGAGATTACGCGGTTGACGGTCTCCACCGCATCAGCGGTGTGGAGCGTCGAGAGCACGAGGTGCCCGGTTTCCGCGGCAGTCATGGCAATTTCAATCGTTTCCAGATCTCGCATTTCCCCCACCAGGACCACGTCGGGGTCCTGGCGAAGAGCTGCCCGCAGGGCCCTGGCAAAAGATGTCGTGTCGAGCCCCAGTTCACGTTGATTGATCACGGACCGACGGTCTTCAAACAAATATTCGATGGGGTCCTCGATGGTCACGATGTGGGTGGAACGAGTCGCGTTGATGTGCTCCACCATGGCGGCAAGGGTCGTGGACTTTCCAGACCCTGTGACGCCTGTGACCAGCACCAGGCCCCTTGGCCTGTCCGCGAGTCGAAGGATCACGTCGGGGAGATTCAAACTGCGAAAAGCAGGCACCTTCGGAGGGATCACCCGCATCACCATACCGACGACCCCTCTTTGCTGAAAGACATTGACTCGGTAACGGATCCCCGGCATCGGTGAGTAGGCGAGGTCCACTTCGTGGAACTCCTCGAAAATCGACCGCTGCCTCTGGTTCATCATGGAATCTGCCAAGGCGCTCATGGCGGTCTTGGTCATGGGACCCACATCCCTGACCATGTGCAGCTTGCCCCGAATGCGAAAGATTGGTGGTTGCCCCACTTTGAGATGCACGTCTGATGCACCCGCCTGCCGTGCGGCCTGCAAGATCTTGTCGAACGCCGAATTCATGTCATGCTTGCTACCACGAAGCCTGACAAAAATCCAGGTTGTCTGGCCGAATGTCTTGCAGCCGTGTCCTCGGGAAAAGCCCAGCTTTCCCCTTTGTTCTCGCCTGCAACTGGTTTAAAACAAAACTCTAAACAGATGAGATTGTCGAGTCGGAAGAATTGATCGAAACGAGCGAGGCCATGGGTCGGACCACCAGATTGCTTGCGGCTGAGTTTTCGGCGAAACCGCGAAGAAAGATAGTCCTGGTTGTCCTCCTGGACATCATTTTTGCTCTGTTGGGCCTGTTTTTTATCGTGCAATATCTGAAACGACCCAGGACAAGTGACATTCCTGCGCCTGCTCAGCGTCTGTCAGGCGACCAGACTGGACGTCATGAAGTTTTGGAGGGAGAAATCGCCCCCACCCCTCCAACGGATTCTTCAGTGAGAGCCGCCAGGAGAGCTGGGATACGGCATCCTGAAAGCCGATCCCCCAAGTCCATGAAGAAACGGATTCGGACCATTTCGACCAATGAGTCGGCACAACGGTCGGGCCCAGCGAGCCGGACCGATGAAAGCACAGAAGCCGCCACGAACACCTCCCCGACAGCCAGGGCAGGCAGTCGACGGGAAGCCGGTCCTGAGACATCTTCGGGCGTCCAGTCCACCCGGCCTGCCGGAAATACTGAACCGGACCAATCCTCCGCGCGCAGATCGCAGGCCAGGCCTGTCCGGGATGCCGGAACGCGCAGTGAATATGCAGCCACGTTGCGACGCACCTTCCGGCGACATCGTCACCAAATGAAACGATGCTACCAGGAAGTGCTCACGCTGCATGGAAGAAGACTCGCCGGCAACGTCCATTTGAAATTCGACCTCCGTGCAGACGGCGTCGTGGCCCAGGTGACCGTGGTTCAGAACACGACCGGTTCAATACAACTGCAGCGATGCCTCCTGGCTTTGGCCAGAAAGATGAGATTTCCCCGGCCTCCCATGGGGGCCACGACCTTTTTGTATCCCATTGCCTTCAAGGCGAAACCTTGAGGAATCCCCATGAATGAGGAACTGGTTGGCTTCGAGATACTGATTGTGGACTCGGACGAAGACGTCCGCAACGAACTGGCCAGGCTCCTGGAGGCCCAGGGGTTCATCGCCACCGCCACGTCAGACGAAGACGCGGCCGAACGGATGCTTCGCGAAAAGTTCTTTGTGGCGGCCATGTGCGACCTGGACTCCCCCACTGCCGGAGCTGGCCTGGCTTTCGTGCAGGCGGCCCACCGGCTCAGTCCCGCCACGGCGGTGATCGTGATGACGAACAGAAGGGCCTATGATGCGGCAGTGAGTGCATTTCGCGCCGGAGCAGACGATGTGGTGCTCAAGAGTCCAGACCAGGTCGACTATCTGCTGGAACGCATCCGTATCGTGGCGGGGCGTCACAGACAGCGGCAGTCTTCGATGGACCTCTTGACGGACGTGGCCAATGTTCACGAAGAATTTCTCAAACTAACCATGGACCTCTTCAAGAAGACCATGGACCTCAGAGACCGCCTGGAAAACAGTCGCATCGAGGGGCAGGTCACCGCCCTTTGTCGCATGCTCATCGCAACGCCGGACGAGCGCATCGGAAGCTATCTTCAAAAGCATCTCCTCCAAGAGGACGGCTGGCTCCTCTCCCTCTGTCAGACCGGGGGAGAAGTTTTGGACCATGTGTCGCGCCAGGAGTACCACATCGTGGTCGTATCTTCGAACTTGCCCGACCTGCCCACGAGCATGGTTACGAAAACCGTCAAGTCACAGGTTCCCGACACCATCGTCGTGGAGTACCAGCCTCCCGGCGATGGGCCGGGCTCGCTGACAGCTATCGATATGAGCGGCACGACCCCAGTGCTGGAGGAGTTTCGAACGGGAACGGAATTTCTGGAAGGGCTCCAGACCCTGCGCCGTGCATTTCAGGCCAAACTGGACCAGCGCCGATACCTCCAGGCTTTTCGGGTCGAGCATTTTGATTTCTTGAAGAAATATGCAGACATGCGATCAAGAATTCAAAAGCTCCTCAAAGAATACTCGCAGCAGCACATGTGACGTTGCCCAGGCAATGCGTTGCCGGCTTGTCGTTCATCGTGCCTGGTCGTCGTCGAGAGATCGCAGCAGGGCCTGGGCTCTCCGGTCTCGAACGTATCCGTTTCGGCAAAACCACCGCACGGCTTGGAGAGAGGCTTGTTCCAAGTCTCCAGGAGCCCACCCAAGCTCGTTTCTGGCCCTGTCCGAGGAGTAATGGAGGCGCCTGCCCAAGAGTTTCACCGTGGTCAAGTTCATGGCACAGTTTCTTCCCAACAGCCCCCGCGTGACATACTGCCCAAAGCTCCCCGCCACTAAGGACAGGAATTTGGGCATGGGTACTGGAGCCCGAAGTCCAGTAAGGTGAGACAGCATGGAAAAGTATTGTGTGGCCGTCGTGTTCACTCCGCCAAGGATATAGCGCCTTCCTGACCTCCCCTTTTCCATGGCCAACAAATGCCCCTGTGCCACGCTTTCTACGTCCACCAAGTTGATTTCCGCTCTGGGAACGAAGCCCATGGCCCCCCGCAAGTAGCGCACAATCCAATTTCCGAATGGTGTCGGCTTGCTGTCATAGGGGCCCAGGGCCACCGTGGGATTGACGACGATCAGGTTCAGCTTGCCTTCGGCAAAGGCAAGAGCCTCCAATTCGGCCCTGTGTATGGACTGAAGGTAGGCAAGGCGAATATCT
>CAZIJS010000320.1:0-4350 GCA_964539505.1 uncultured Myxococcales bacterium | reverse complement strand
ATCAAACCAACTCTTTTAGTGATTGGGCAGGTACTATATAGGAAGTCGAAAAATCGTCAAGGAACTAGAACCCATCCCCATCGTCGAATCGTCGAATCGAATCACAGAGGCAACGACTGGGTTGGCCTCACAGCAGTTGCCCCAAACCAATAGACTGGCTGGCCTGGAGATGGACATGAAGGGAGGCCATCGACGGGTCTGCCAATGGGGAGTCTTTGTCCTCCCACCATCCGACGCAGTCCAGATTCCCCGTTCGCAAATCCAGGGTCACGCTACTCCTGCTTGAGCCGTTTCACCTTGACCAAATCTCCTCCGTTCGCTTTCCTCAATGCGCATGTTTCTGCAGCCATTTGCCGACCTGCCAGTGTTTCGGCTGCATCGGCCCGACACCGAGACCAGCACAACCCGCGATGGTCGACGCAACCATGGGCCCGGGGAAAAGAACAGTTGGTTCTTCGCCGACGACAAAGAAAAGAGCGTCATTGACAATGAAACGAGCATGCCAGACCGCTGGGACCAAGGGGCGATCGCTGCACAGAGCGAGTCACCTGCCCCCACCCCCATGGATGCGACTGGCAGGAGGCACTTTCATCCTCCTGGGTATTCTCTGCTGGACAGCTCCATCTCTCGCACACCGAGCGTTCGCTCCGCGACAAGTGAACAGATATGCCGTCTTGACGGTCTCGTCGCGGAAACTGGGCATCGAATATCTCGTCTATTTCGGGGCCCTTCCCGGCATGCGGATCCGGGCCCGTTGGGACCATGACAAAGATGGCACACTCACTGCCGATGAAATCCGCCTTGGTGCTCTTGCATTGGGGCGAAGACTCGCTGCGTCTCTCGTGGTCCAACTGGATGGAAAACCACTCCCCACCGGGTCGAGGCTGCACACATCCTGGGATCTCCTGACAGACACCCGGGTTCGCCCCTCTCCCTTGACGCTGCGACTCAAGGGGGACTATTCTTTGCCAGACCACACGATGCACAAACTCCTCTTCGACGACAAGGCAGCAGATTCGAAGGACACAAGACCCGTCGGGGAGATTCATGTGGAAGTCCACCAAGACCCCGAGGTCCGCCTCCTGGAATGCCACACGGGCACCTGGGCATCGGGCATTCGAAAGAAATTTAGTTTCATGGGGCGCGCGTCGTCCATCGAAGATCGCAGAATCGTGGTCCTGTGGGCGGACTTGAACAGAAAAGGGACCATGAAGACAGGCAAGAGGACACCTGCGGCCTCCCGATCCAACAGCGCAGTGGCAGCGCTCCTGGCTGTGGCGTTGCTGGGCTTGATTGGACTGGCCACTACGTGGTACTGGCTCCGTCGCAGACAGGAGCGAACGAACCGCAGCAGTGAATCATGACGACGAGACGCCTCATCGACCCCAAGAACACGGTGCGCATCCAGGCCAAGCCGCCCTTGTGCGTGATGCTTTGCCTGGCGGTGATCATCCTGCCGTTTTTGGCCTTCGTGGTCTCGGAATCCACGGAATACGCACTGGCATTCGGCCTGTCCTCGTCACAGATTCCTCACCAACCATGGCGACTCCTCACGAGCCTGTTGTGGTTCGGACCACCGAGCCGGGTGGAACTCATGCAGGTCCTGGGAGCCGTGGCAGGAATCTGGGTTTTCGGTCCGCCCCTGGAACGCTGGTGGGGGCCCTGGCGCCTGGCACTGCTCATCCTGGTCGGTGGCGTCCTGGGCAACCTCACATCCGCCCTGGTTGCATCCTTCTGGCAGCAGGGTTTTGTGACTGGAGGCCCTGGGGCCGCTGCCATGGGGCCTGCCGTGGCAGCCACGACCCTCTTTTTCCATTCCTGGTTCATCCTGCCCACCAGGGGGTCTGCGCGCCAGGTCATGGGCCTGTCCGGAAGACACGTGGCCATCTTTCTCGCAGCCGTCATGGTCCTCAGCTTCCTGGTCGACCTCTTTTCAGGACGCAATCCAGCCCGCTACGCCGGCTACGTAGTCTCGGCGGGCTTTGCCCTGCTCTTGATCACAGAAGGCTGGCGGCCATGGGTCATCGTCCGACGCCGACGGATCCGGAAACTGGCCAAGGACTCCAAGGTGGTGTTGTTCGAAGACCATCTCCACCAAACCGATCGCCACGACCCGAGGCGCTGGAACTGAACCGAATGAGAGTCTCAACCCGGGCAAGGACGGACCGGAGGAGCAACGGGACATGAATCGCAGGATGATATGGCCTTGTCTTCCAGCGAACCACCCAGGGGTGGTTTACAGGCCGTTCTTCAGATTCCATAGGCCTCATCGTGAGGTCCTAGGAGCACGAACTTGAGGGTCTCATCGTCGCGCTCGCTGCAGTCCGAGCAGGCCACGATCTCATCGTCGCCCTTCTTCCGACAGGCCCGACAGTAAAGATAAATGATGATGAAGCTCTTCTTGACCGGGCAGGAGTAAAATCCCCTGAAGTTCCCCTTGAGCGGCTCGCCCATTGCCAGCGGCTGCTCCATGATCATGCGGACCTTGTTCTCCACCTGCTTCTTGATCCCGGAGTGCCTACGGAGCGCCTTCACGAAGGCCTTCTCGAAGAGTGTTTCCATCAGTCGGCGAAGACCTCGTCGAAGGTGTGCCACTCGGCCTTGCCGTCGCGGAGCTTGGCATGGACATCCTCCATGGCCTCGTGGAAAGCCGGGTGAGCCAGGATCTTGGTCGTGGTTTCACCCTGGGCCTTGCGCTTCAAACTGAGGAGATACTGGGTGATCACCTCGGCGACCGTGGTGCGGTTCTCTGCGGCGAAGAGCTTGGCGAAATCCACGAGATCCTGGTCCAAGCTGATGTTGAGTCGTGTTTTTGCCATGTCGTCCTCCAGGCAGTATCTGTTTCCATGATGCGCATATTGGGAACAAATGTCAATCCCCAACGCTTCTGACCTTTCTACGGATTTTCTGAAAGGATATCAATCAGTTATTTGATTTCGTTCCGAAAAAGGCAACCAGGTCAGTCTTGGGTGGAATCGGTGGGAGCTGCGTCGCAGGCATCACCCTTGCCGTCTGCCGCCAACAGGTAGACCGCGTCGATCTGAGCCGGAACGGAATCTGCGATGTGCAAGACGACCTGGGACACGCGGAAACTCGTGACATCGTGGAAGTCGATGGCAAACCGCGTGGGACCATTGTGACCCCTTGTGGAACTCGACTGGTACCAGTCGGACAGATCCGGGCCGGTCCACCAATTCGCATGGATGTTGCTGTCTGCGTCGATGAGATCGATGCTCGTGACGAACCCGCCTGCGACACAGCCCTCCAGCAACACGATGCCCCGGGCCCGGACCGGGTCGAACTGGACAGTGAGCATGTTGCCCACTGGAGATGACGGCATCCAAGCCGCGGTGCAATCGTTGCCCCGGGACTCGGCGCACAGTGCGCTCTCGCCTGCATCCACCGGGCAATCCTCCTCCAGCACGGCCGAAGCCGGGTGATTGACATCCTCGCTGCTGGCCGTAGCGGAAATAGGGAGAGTGGGCTTTCCCAGGTCACTGTCCTGCTGCCCTGGATTGGCAGTGTTGGGACAGTTGTCGCAGGCATCTCCCACCCCGTCTCCATCCGCATCGGCCTGGTCGGGATTGGCCACTGCCGGGCAGTTGTCGTCGGGCCATGTCAGGCCGTCACCGTCTGGATCGAGGGTACGGGCGAACCGCAGGGTATAGTCATGGGTCGATGTCCGAAATCCCTCTGAATCGGAAGCATAGGCAGCACGGCAGGCACCAGCAGGATTTTGAAACGCGCCGCCTCGCAACACGAGGCTATCCGTTCCTCGGGCCCAGGACTCTGGAGCCGGCTCTGGGTCTGTGACTGGATCCGCCGCATAGTCTCCAGCCACCTGCCACACGATTTCAGGAAGATTTCCGAGCATGTCATAGAGCCCCCAGGCATTGGGCAACTTTCCGGCGACCGGGTGGGTCGCGCAGTTCTGACCGTCGCACTGAGAGCCCCAGAGATCGGAATGGGATGCAAAGCTATTGTGCTCGTACCAGGCAATGGCATCCAGGTTGGGATCCAGGACTGAGTCGTCTGCCTGGATCGTCCCGTCATGGGAGGCGGTGGGATAGAAGGCCACGCTGGATCCTGCCCGGGCGGCATACTCCCATTCGGCCCCGGTGGGGAAGCGGAACCCGGGACAATCGTAGATGCTCGCATAGTTGTTGAGCACCACCGAGCACCTCATTGGGTCCTGGTCGCCGTCGTAGTGGTAGCCCACCTGACCGCAGTTGACCAGGGCATAACACTCGGGCAGCCTGGCTCTTCGGGAGAGCAAGTTTGCGAACTGCGCCGCCTCGGCGATGAATCCATTGTAGAAAGAAACCGGGCAGTCTCCCTCCGGACAACCAA
>CAZIJS010000319.1:0-4371 GCA_964539505.1 uncultured Myxococcales bacterium | reverse complement strand
CTTTCCCGCAGCCTGTGTTGTGTCTGTGGCTGGTTTGCGCGTCTCTGTCACCCCGATCGCAGCGTCACGATACGAAGACAGTATATCGCTTCTGTCGTTTGTTGAAAAGCGAAAAGTTGCATTTTTGTCATGGTTGAACCAGGTGTAGGGATGCGGTCTGGCAGATTTGGATGGCAAGGGGAGCTTGGTTTCACGGCGTGGTGAGCGGATCTGGTGGAGATGCCGAGGTTGTCGCGGTGTCATTGGAATTGGTCTTGAGTTGTCATTATTTGTCACATTTGTGAGGAAGAGTACGATGGACAGTGGGTGAGACGACTGGTTCCCTCATGGAGGCCGGTCTGTGGCGCCGTGACGCTGGCCCTGGCCCTGGATGCGCAGGAGGCGTCAAGCTCGGTTCGGATTGTTTGGTTCGTTCCGGATGGTTCCCGTTGGCTGGAGTTGGGTCATGCCTTGGGGCCGTCGGGGCCCTGGGATGGAGCGGTCTTGTCCTTGCCGTCCATGCCGACGCTTTGGTCCGACCCGGCGCTTTGGTCCGACTCGGGGCCTGCGTCTTCCTCAGTGGGGGAGTTTTCGTCTTTCTCTACGTCTGCCTCGACGGCGGCGTCGGGGCCCTGGTGGGCGCCCGGGACATCGTGGGCGCCGCTGCCATCATCGGGTCCAATGTCTGCGTTCTGGCCTGGCTGCTGGCTTGGGTCCTGGTCTGGGTCCTGGCTTGGGTCCTGGCCTGGCTGCTGGCTTGGGTCCTGGTCTGGGTCCTGGTCTGGGCCTCCGGTGGGCGGCCGTCTGGGTCCGGATCCGGAGATGGCGAGCTTGGCGCGCAGGGTCCATTCGTAGCTGATGGACAGGAGCACGGGCACGGTCATGAGGGTGACGAGCTGGACGAGCATGCCGCCGAAGGAGGGCAGGGCCATGGGAATCATGAGGTCGGATCCTCTGCCGGCCGAGGTCAGGACCGGCAGGAGTGCCAGGATGGTGGTGGCGGTGGTCATGAGCAGGGGCCGGATCCTGGAAGTGGCGACTTCCACGGTGACGCGGCGGATCTGTTCCGGCGAGGAGGGGGGCTCTTTGTCGAATCGCTCCTTGAGGAAGGTGGTCAGGACGACTCCGTTGTCGGTGGCGATGCCGAAGAGGGCCAGAAAGCCCACCCAGACGGCCACGCTCAGGTTGACGGGATGGATCTGGAACAGGGAACGCATGGAGGTGCCAAAGAGGCTAAAGTCCATGAACCAGGGCCTGCCGTACAGCCAGAGGATGATGAATCCGCCGGACCAGGCCACGAACACGCCCGAGAAGACTTCCAGGGTGGTGACCACGGAGCGGAGCTGGAGGTAGAGGATGAGGAAGATGACGGCCAAGGCCACGGGGAGGACCACGGCCAGGCGGCGCTCGGCCTCGACCTGGTTTTTGTAGGATCCGGCAAAGGCATAGGAGACACCGGCCGGGAGTTTGAGGATGCCGTCGGCCCGGGCCTTTTCCAGGGCTGCCTTGGCGTCTTCCACGACTTTGAGTTCACCCACCTCGGGATTTTTCTTGCCGAAGGTGACGTAGGCCACCAGGAAGGTGTCTTCGCTCTTGATGGCCTGGGGGCCTCGGACGTATTTGATTTTCGCCACCAGGTCCAGGGGGATCTTGGCCCCGGTGGGGGTGTCGAGCTGGAGTTTGCGGATGGCTTCGATGCTGTCTCGCCGTTCTCTCTGGAACCGGATCCGCACGGGATAACGTTCGCGGCCTTCCACGGTGGTGGTCACTTTCATACCGCCCACGGCAAACTCGATGAGCTTGTTGATGTCTCCTGCGTTGAGTCCGTAGCGCGCCGCCTCGGCCCGGTCCACGTGGACCTCCAGGTAGGGCTTGCCCACGACCCGGTCGGCCACCACGGAGGCGGGAGCGATGCTGGGAACCGTCTTGAGGATCTTTTCGATCTGCAAGGCGGTTTTTTCCAGGGCGGCCAGGGTGGGGCCTTTGATCTTGAGGCCCATCGAGGCCCTCATGCCGGACTGGAGCATGACGATCCTGGTCTTGATGGGCTGGAGCCTCGGGGCAGAGGTGGAGCCGGGCACCTTGGCGACTTTGGTGATCTGGCGCCAGATGTCGTCTGGGCGCTGGATGCCTTTCCATGCCTTGCGACCCGGGTTGAGCTTTGGGTCCAGGGCCGGTCGCCAGAGTCGGAAGGGTTGGCCGTCCGGGTCGGCGACGAGCCGGCCCTGATCGTCGCGCAGGTAGGTGCCTCGCACCTTGTAGGGCTTGCCGTCCGGCGCCGGGACGGGTTTTCCTTCCTGGTTTCGGAACAGGTCCACCTTGTCGGCGTCGTAGCGAAAGCGCAGCCTTCGCCCCTTTTTGTCCGTGAGGAACTTGGGGTGGTAGTTGATGATGGTCTCGATCATGGACATGGGTGCCGGGTCGATGGCTGTCTCTGCGCGCCCGAGCTTGCCCACCACGGAAGAGACTTCCGGGACCGAGCTGATGGCCATGTCCTGTTCTCTGATGATTTCATGCGCCGAGGTCACCGAGGCATGGGGCATGGTGGTGGGCATGTAGAGATAGGAGCCCTCGTCGAGGGGTGGCATGAACTCTTTTTGCAGTCCGGGAAACCGGCTTGCAAGCCAGGCGCCCGCCCGGGTCTTGCCCAGCTTTTCGGACTTGGGAAGGCTCTTGAACCCGAGCCAGGTCAGCCCGCCCCAGCCGATGACCAGGCCCACCAGCACCAGGAACGCAACGCGGTGGCGCAGGGTCCATCCCAGGAGCTTGGGGTAGATCTTGGCAAAGAGCACGAATCCTCCCAGCAGGGTGGCGATCACCAGGCCCACGAAGCCGGTGTTCACCGCCAGGCCCGGTTCCGGTCCCAGGGGCAGCCAGTGGTCGGCCAGAAGCATGGTGATGGCGATGCCCACCGCCAGGTTCGAGCCGATGTGGAGCACCTTGTTCCAGCGTTTCGACAGGAAGGGCCGTGCCACCCTGGCGACGGCCACCAGGCCCAGGGCAAGGCCCAGGGGCAAGGTCACTTTGAAGGCCACCAGGCCTGCCAGGAGTCCCAGCAGGATGTTGCCCAGGTGGGCGAGGAACTTGGAGCGCACCTTGCGGGAAAAGAGCATGTCGGCCAGGGGCGGGATGGCCAGCAGGCTGAGCACCAGCGAGGCGATGAGGGCGAAGGTCTTGGTGTAGGCCAAGGGCTTGAAGAGTTTGCCCTCCGAGCCCTGCATGGCGAACACGGGAAGGAAACTGACCACCGTGGTGGCCACGGCGGTCATGACCGCACCCCCCACCTCCCTGGTGGCATGGGCCACCACGGCGGTTCGGTCGGCGCCCTCCGGGGCGTCTTCGAGCTTGTGGAAGATGTTTTCCATGAGCACGATGCCCATGTCCACCATGGTGCCGATGGCGATGGCGATGCCCGACAGGGCCACGAGGTTTGCATCCACGCCGAAGAGCTTCATGAGGATGAAGGTCATGAGCACGGCCATGGGAAGCAGGCCCGAGATGAGCACCGAGCTGCCCAGGTGCAGGAGCATGACCACGATCACGATGACCGTGACCAGGATTTCTTCGGTGAGCGCGGTCTCCAGGGTGCCCAGGGTTTCGTGGATGAGGCCGGTCCGGTCGTAGAACGGGACCACGGTCACTTTGGAAACCGTGCCGTCGCGCAGCTTTCTCTGGGGCAGGGAGGGTTCGATCTCCTTGAGTTTGGCCTTGACACGCTTGATTACCGCCAGGGGATTGGCCCCGTAGCGCACGATCACCACGCCGCCCACCGCCTCGGTGCCTTCTTTGTCCAGGATACCCCGTCGCAGGGCCGGGCCCAGGGTGACGTGGGCCACGTCGGACACCCGGATGGGCACCTGGTTGCGCACGGCCACCACGGCCTGCTCCAGGTCGGAGAGCTTGCGCACGAAACCGATGCCTCGGACCAGGTACTCGACCCCGTTGATCTCCATGGTCTTGGCGCCCACTTCCTTGTTGGACTTGCGCACCGCGTTGGCCACCTGGGCGATGGTGACGCCGTAGCGTCGCAGGGCGTCTGGGTCGATGTCTATCTGGTATTCCTTGACGAAGCCGCCGATGGATGCCACCTCGGCCACGCCGTCGACCGCCATGAGCGCGTAGCGCACGTACCAGTCCTGGATGGTGCGCAGCTCCTGTAGATCCCAGCCGCCGGCGGGCTTGCCCTCGGGTGTGCGGCCTTCCAGGGTGTACCAGTAGACCTGGCCCAGCGCGGTGGCGTCGGGCCCCAGGGCCGGTTGGACCCCGGGCGGGAGCGTGCCCGGCGGAAGACTGGCCAGCTTTTCCAGGATCCGGGAGCGGGACCAGTAGAACGGGATCTCTTCTTTGAAGATGACATAGATCGAGGAAAACCCGAACATGGACTCGCTGCGG
>CAZIJS010000318.1:0-4378 GCA_964539505.1 uncultured Myxococcales bacterium | reverse complement strand
CTGGGCTTGGGGCTGCGCTGGATTGGCGGCCTGTCAGAAGACATGGCGGCCGAGGCGTTTGTCGCCGAGGCACTCGATGTCTTGCGAGGTTTCGTCGAGCAGGGACTCCTCGACCAACGCGAAGGGCGGTTCATCCCCACGGCACGCGGCCTGGCCATGGCCGATGGCATGGCATCCGCGGTGCTGGTAGCCGAAGAGACCTGAAGACGGTTGTTGTCTGTTGGCTCTATCGGGGGACGGTTCGAGACCTGGCTTTTTTCCTGAAACGGAGCCGGGTAAGGCAGAGGATCAGAGCGAAAAGAACGGGGAGCGTCGGGGTGCCGCCTGCATTGCGACAATTACATCCGGACTTCGCCGTCCCCGAGCCTCCCTCTCCCGAATCCAGGCCGCTGTTTCCATCAGCCTGCAGCCCCCCATCGGCCGCAGTGGCCGAGTCGTCCGGCTGCCCCTGGCCATCGAGTGCCGTGCCACCGTCTGTCCCGCCGTCCCATCCAGCATCCACCCCTGCATCGGTTCCCCCGTCTGGGTGGGACCCACCGCAGAGCCCACCGGATTTCTCCAGGACCACTGTTTCCAATTCGCCCTGGATGCTGGGGTCGGAAAAGCCTTGGCTCCCCAGGTCGCGCACCGTAAGTGTCATGGTGGAACCTGCGACCTGGGCCACGATATAATGCAGATGGTTCGATCCAAAGGCCGACCCTTCGATGGTTTGGCTGAAGATTGGGTTGACGAGGGCGCCTGCACCCCCCGACACAATATAGACGACTCCGTTGGCCACACCCCTCCTGCCGTTGTCGTCTGGAAGGGGATTGATCTGTCGAGGCGTTCCATAACCACCAAGTGATGGGTGGAAACGCTCGTAGTCGTGATCGTGTCCGTTGAGCACGATATCGACATGGTGGGCTTCCAGGACGGGCAGGAGGATTTCCGCCCTTGGTTTGTCATCCTCGTTGCTGCCGTGCTCACCGCTGGACCAGACTGGTCGATGAAAAAAAACGACTTTCCAGTCTACCTGCGATTCGTGCGCGGTGAGCACCTGGTCCAGCCAGGCGATCTGGGCATCCATGTCATAGGTTTCCGTGGACAGACAGACCACCTGGAGGTTTCCTGTGACAAAGGTATAGTAGTCTTCCACCGAGTCGGGATTGTCGTTTGGATAGGCAAAGACCATATCGTACCATGAACTCTCACCACGACCAGGTCCGGTGTCGTGGTTTCCCAGAGTGACGAAAAAGGAATGGCTTTGCGACAGTTCTGGAAGGACGTCCAGTTCTGCGGCCCATTGAGAGTCGTCTCCTCCCGACCGCACGTAGTCTCCGCTGTGGAGCATGAAGAGGGGATTTTCCGCTGCGATCAAACCCACGATTGCCGGCCACTGGACCTGGCGGTAGTGGCCGAGGAGTTCTTCACCCCTGCTGTCACCTCCCATGACGAAAGTAAAAGCGCTGCAACTGCCTGGAGCAGGTCCTGTCCTGGCATCGTACCAGTCGCTCCATTGCCCCCCTGACTGGACACGGTAGCGGTAGGCCGTATCGGGTTCGAGTCCGGTGAAGGTGACAGTGTAGGTCGTCTCGAGTTCCGACGAGCCGGTATCGACCGTCACAGCATCGACTGAACGGGTACTGTTGTCCGGGAGTTGGATTTCAGCGCTTCCAGTGCCGGGCCCATCGGTCCATGACACCGTGATGCTCTGTGAGGGATCCTGGGTCCAGGAAAGCCTGAGCCATCTGGGAGCGGCTCCGGCCCGCGTGGACCACACCAAAGCGAGGACTGTCAGTCCCCAGAAAATACTGCCTCTTTTTGACATTTGGCATCACCTCTCAACGATGGCTTACAAGCCCATGGCCAGCCACCTGGTTTTCGAACCAACCGCACTATCGAACAAACGATTATAACACGAGACAGTCATGCTTCCAGGAGCTTTGCTTGCAACAAAAACTGATCTTGATAAAAATGGACCGGGAAAAATCGTCGACGACTGGAAAACTTCAGGTTGCACTCGGATTCGTCTCTCCAGAGAAGGACAGCGTAAGACCATGGAAGATGCATGGAACGCCACATCAGGAAAACAGCAAGCTTCCGGCGGGGACCGGGATGATCCCACTGATGAGGTCTGTTTTTTCTGCGGCACTGTTCCAGAAGGAGCCGTCCTTTTGAGGGGACAATCAGGGGCGATTTGTTCGTCTTGTGTTTTTTCTCTCAGCGTGCGCCTGGCCGAAGCGGAACGTGAACAGGTAGACCCCAACGATGCCTCACCCAGGCAGGATACCGACGATATGCTCCTTGGTGACGAGGGGGAACTGCCGGCCCAAGAATACGAGAGTGCGGCGGATCTTGCGGCGGCGTATCTGGAACTGGGACGCCGGTCTTCTGCATTGGAGCAATATTTTCAGGCATTGGAAGGGTCACTGGCCTGCGGAGATTGGGCCTTTTCCCTCAGGGTCGTTGCAAAATTGAGGGAATCGGCGGATGGACCGACGGTACGTGATCGGATCCACGAGGTCCTGGCAAGGCACGTCCCGACTGAACATGAAGGAGAGCGGGCCGAGCCTTCCGAGGAGACGTAACCGTCCGGCTCGGCATGTTCGGAGGGGCTCATGGGATTGGATGGAGCGAGGGAGGGCGGATCCGCCCCCGGTAGGAAACAGTCACTGGCAGACAGTTCGGGAATGGGGCGCAGCGTGAAGGACAAAAGCGATCGCGATATGGATTGGGGGGAGGACGGAACCACCCTCGTGGAGGAACACCTCGATGGGCGTCTGCGGGAAGTCTCCGTGGTGATGCAGGAAAGCTGTCGGCCCATGGCACTCATCGACGACCAGGGACTGATCCTGGACCTCAACGAACTCCTGGCTGCCTTTCTCACCCTTCCGAAGCAAAATGCCCGTGGGCGCGTTCTCTTCGATGTTCTTTCCGCCAGGGGACTTGCCGCGCCTATCCAGGAAATCCTGATGGCCGGTCAACCTGCTTTTGGTGAGCGCGCTCCTTTTTCCTCCATGCTGGATACCGAATCGGCTTCCCGGATGCACCAAGTGGTTCGCGGATCCCTTGTGAGGCTCGATGAGAACAGGTGTCTTTTGTCCCTGGAACGCAGCATCGACGAGCTGAGTCTCTTGAGGAGACGCGCCGAGGCTGTTTCGCACATTGCACACAACATGCGCAGTTCTTTGACTTCTGTGAGGGGATTTACCGAGTTGCTCTTGAACCGGGATTTTTCCAAAAATGAAATGATGGAGTTTTTGGGCCACATCCATCACGAAGGTCTCGTGATGCAGCACATGGTGGATGCGCTGGCCACGTATGTCTATTATCAAAGCGGCCGTGCCCTCAACTGGCCCATCACTTCCTGGCCGGTGCGGCGGCTCGTGGATGCGGCCATCCAGGAGGTGCAGGGCAAGCAGGGTGATGCCGCGCTGGATGTGGACCTGGCGGATCCGGACCAGGAAATCGTCGGGAATCTGGAACATCTTTCTTTCGGTCTGTCCCAGGTGATCGAAAATGCCATCTTGTTCGGAGGGGCTCAGGGAAAACCTCGCATCACTGGAGCACCCGAGGGACACTGGTACAGAATCGATGTGCGGGACGATGGCCCGGGCATGACGACGAGGGATCGCAGGCGTGCCTTCGAGCCGTTCTACTCGGGCTCTTCTGCCAGCAAGGATTCTCGTCCCAGGATGGGGCTCGGCCTCACCGTGGCCCGCTACACGGTGGAGGTGCACGGAGGGCAAATCCACTTGGAGTCTGCCTCTGGACAAGGAACTGTGGTGTCCGTGTCCCTGCCCCGCCTGTCGGATGATGCCTGAAGGATTCGCCCTGGAACTTCAGCCTTCGAATGGTTCGATCCGGGTCCTGGCCTCGATTTGCCGCCAGCGGTAGTCGACACGCTTTTGCACCTGGGCTACTTGGTCTGCGGTGAGATGACGGAACCGGCCCTGGACCTTGAGGTACTCTTTGACTGGGATGGGCTTTTCCGGTCGATAGGTGATTTCGTATCGGTCACCGTTGAAGACCTGATACAGGGGGAAGGAATGAGATTCGGTGGCGAGCCGCATGGTGCGGATGCTCATCGAGGAATCAATCTTCCAGCCTGGAGGACAGGCGGAAATCATGTGGAGAAACCGCATTCCCTTCATGGCAAAAGCCGTCTGGAGTTTATTGAAATAGTCCTGGGGATAGGCTGCATTGAGCGTGGCCACATACGGGACACCGTGAGCCGCCAGGATCTGGACGATGTCTTTCTTCATGCCCTTCTTGGGATGTCCTGCAGGCGTGGTTGTCGTCCATGCGAGCTCCGGCGTGGCCGATGAACGTTGGATGCCCGTGTTCATGTAGGCCTCGTTGTGGTAGCAGCAATAGACGATGGTCTCGTTTCGGTCAG
>CAZIJS010000317.1:0-4408 GCA_964539505.1 uncultured Myxococcales bacterium | reverse complement strand
AACGTCCAGAATGTGACCGTCTCTGGTTCACTGTTTGGGCCCCATTCCATCCCTCCCGGGTTGTAGGGTTCACGCTGCGGCAGATAAATCGTCGGCGGCACCGCCTCGGCGCCAAGCCCCGAAAGAATCGCCCCGACCGCATCCGTGGCGAAATTTGCAGCTCTGGTGGGCTGGCTGTCCCAGCTTTCCGTCCCGTCCCAATACCAGTAGTCACTCGCCTCGGCCATGAGCAAGGCCCGCCATGCGGCTGCAACGTCACCGATGCCATCGAGGATATCTTCGACAGGGGGCATACCGCCAGCCAGAGCCGTGGCTGTGAGGACCCGGTTTCTGGCGGCGGTGATCACCGCCCAACTATTCCGGTCGGGAGAATACCCGCTACTGTCCGGATCTCCGTTCCATTTATCGAACTCGGGATCCCCATTGTCCGCCCCGCTCCAGGAGCCGTCCTCCACGTGAATCACGTCGTTTCGGTCCGGTGGGAACTGATCGAGATAATCCTGAATCGTGATCCCCTGGAACCGGTCGGGGTTGGCCTGGAGCCAGCTCACGAATTGTGAAAAGTTGCCATGGTAGTATGACTCGGCTCCACCCCCGTAATTGTCTCCGTCGTGATGGAGCACCACGAGAATGGGGTGATTCGGATCCTGGTTATAGGGTTCGAGCTGCGAAAGAACTTCCTCATAGTCGAGAGCTCCGAAACCACCGCGAGCGTCTTCATTGCCTTCGTAACGGGCCCCGGGCACCACCACGATGCGGGACTCCTCTCCAGTCTCAGGGTCCAGGTAAATAGCATAGTGGGGCTGGTATCCCCAGGGAGCAGAAACCGCGCTCGGCGCCCACAGTCCATTGAGTTGCACCCAGGAGGGCCTCGCCGAAGACCGTTGGTCCGCAGGATTCGGAGGAATGAGGTTGGAAGCGGGGCTGTATGGATAGTCGGGCAATGTCCGATCGAAATGGATGTTGTCTACCACCACCCACTCCACCCCGGCTTTCACCAGGGCCGGGATCATCCGTTCGGAAAAAGCTGTCTCCGGTGGAAACAAGCCGCGGGAAACCTGCATGCCGGGAAAACGCCGCTGGAGCGCGGCTCGATGCATGAGAATCTGGGCGGTGATATCAGCCCCCTCCACCAAGCCCATCAGCGGGTGAAAAGAGCCGAATCCAATCAGATCCAGCGATGGATTGCCGCCATCGGTTCGCCAGGTCACCGCCTCGCGCCAGGGCTCCTTCCAACCCTGGAAACCGATGTCCGCAGCCTCCAGACTGTCTAAGTTCTCCATCAAAGAGCCTGTCAGACTCACCTGAGCACCCACGGACATCAGCCCCGCAGATCTGGCCGCAGCAATTGCGTCCCTGGGCCAGGTTGTATAGGCACCGCTCCGATCCAGATGAACCTGAATCACGCTGAAACTATAATGACCGGCATTTTCGGTCTGCACAAGGTTCTCGCCCGGCCAGTAGATCGGCTGGTGCATGTGCCAAACGAACGTGATGTAGATGGGCAGCGCCTCTGCTGGCCCGGGCAATCCCAGCAGCAGCCCGCAAAGGCAGAAACAAAACAAAGGCCAATGAGCCCGACAAGGAGACCTCCCGCGGACCTTTCCTGCTTCTGCTCCGTCTCTTTTCCCGCCACTCCATCGGCCCCTGGAATTTCCTGACATGAAAACGCCTCCGGCTCGATTCGACTTGACCACAACCCGACGCCGTCCTACATAGTCCATCGTTACTCTTTATTGAGTTACTGAGAGCCCCGCGAAAAGTCAACTGATGATTCGCAGCCCCGGAGGACACCATGAGATACAAACACAGGAGAATAACGAGACGGCCCCATGGTCGTGATGACAACCTATCCGTGGAGGCCGTATTTCGAAAAGCATTCCTGGTCGGACTGCTCCTGGGAGGGCTGATCGCAGCCCAGGCCTGCTCCGACGATGACTCGGGCTCCTGGTACGACAACAGCTCGAACAACAATTCCTCGAACAGAAATACCAACGGAAACGGAAATACCAACGGAAATAGCAACGGGAATACCAACGGAAACACCACCGACAACGACCCCTATTTTGGGACACCAACCATCGACGGCCATGTCGACGAGGCCGCCGGCGACTGGGCCCACGGTCAGCTCGTGGGGACCAACGACACTCCCACCGACTGGGGCGTCAACAGCCTGTCGGCCCTCTACCTGGCTCATGACGACCACAACCTCTACCTCGGTGTCCGGGGATTCGTGGAGTCCAACAATGCACTGGTTCTGTACCTGGACGCAGACTACGGCCCACAGTCCGGAGGCCTGGGAAGCATCGCATCCGCAACGGACGACAGCGGAGGCCTGGACAATGCCCTGTCGGCAAACATCACAGTAGCCGACCCGAATTTCAAGGTCGACTGGGGGCTGGGCACCAAGGGAATGGCCAGTGCAGACGGTGTCATGGAGGACAACGCAGGCTGGCGGGCCATGGGACTCAACGCACAGGACTTCCCTTGGATCACGGGAAGGCTCGTCTCTGGTGACGGCGGATTCGAGGCCGCCATTCCACTCACCGACATCTTCGGCGGACAGGTCCCCCAGGAGGCGCGCATCGCAGTCTTTGCCAGGCTGGTCAACGAAGACGGCCAGTACTTTGCGAACCAGACAGTCCCGATGGATGACCCCGATCAACCCAATCTGGTCTCCCAGGTGGCGGTCATCTCGTTGAGCGGCCTGCCGGAGGCGACCTGCAACCACGACGGAACCTGTGATTCCGGCGAAACGGTCCAGTCCTGCCCCGACGACTGCAACCAGGGCGGGCAATGCGGCGACCCAAACGCCTTCCAGTGGGACGATGCAGTCCTGTATTTCGTGCTCGTGGACCGATTCTACGACTCGGACAACCACAACGACCCGGTTGCGACCGTGGACTGGCCCGCGCAATATCAGGGTGGTGATTGGGCCGGCGTGGAAGAGAAACTTTCCTATCTGACCGCTCTCGGCGTCAATACCATTTGGCTCTCGGCACCCTATGAGAATCGCAACTCTCCAGGGGTTGCCATCGACCCCAATGCCGACCAGCACAACTACTCGGCCTATCACGGGTATTGGCCCTCGCCGGCAAACATCGACTATTCCGACCCTGACAGCCCGGATCCCACGCCCCAGGTCGAAAGCCGGCTGGGCACATCGGATGATCTCCACAGCCTCATCGATTCGGCTCATGCCGAGGGCATGTACGTCATGTTCGACTATGTAATGAATCACGTGGATATCGAATCCGGTCTCTATGCAGCCCATAGAGACTGGTTTTACAGCGAAAACGAACAGTTCATCCTCTGTTCTCCGGATAAGTGGGACGACCCGTATTACGGGACCCGCTGCGCCTTCACCAGGTACCTGCCCCCCTTCGATTTCTCCAAAGAAACGCCCCGGGCCTGGTCCGTGGCCGACGCGGTCTGGTGGGCCACCGAATACGACATCGACGGCTACCGTCTGGATGCCATCAAGCACGTGCCCATGGAATGGCTCACCGACCTGAGGTCTGCACTCGATGCAGCATTCCCCAATCCGGTTGGAGGGCGTTTCTACCTCGTAGGAGAAACCTATGCATTCGACGACCAGGGGCTCATTCGCAACTTCATCGATCCGGCAACGAAACTGGACGGACAGTTCGACTTTCCCCTCAGAAAGCGGATCTGCGATGCCCTGTTCGCACGCACCATGTCCCTGAACGACCTCTTCTCATGGTGGGACGGCAACGATACCTTCTATCCCCAGGGAACGATCATGGCCACATGGATCGGCAACCATGACATTCCCAGGGCCATCCACTTCGCGTCGGGCCAGATTTCGGACTGTTACCAGGGGTCCTGGGTAGGAAATTCCTGGACCCCGGATTCCTATACCCAGCCGCAGGACCGAGCCCCGTACGAACGTCTCGCCCTGGCCTTCGGCCTGCTCATGACGAACCGCGGCATCCCCCTCATCTACTACGGAGACGAAATCGGCCTGGCTGGAGGTGGAGACCCAGACAACCGGCGCATGATGCCCTGGACCGGGCTGAACCAGGACCAACTCTGGCTGCGTGACAAGATCACCGCCTACACCAGGATCCGACGCGACAACCAGGCACTGCGCCGTGGCTACCGCGTCACAGTAGCCCGAGGGTCAGACACGTTCATCTACAAAATGACCGGATGTGGACCGGAAGAAGACGTCTATGTGCTCGTGAACCGCGCGGATGCCGATGCGGACATTCCAGGCCTGCCCTCCGGTGATTACCAGGACCTGGAAACCAATGAATCCCTGGCAGGAGGCACGGCGGTTTCCGTGCCGGCCCGGTCCCTGCGAATCCTCAAGCCATCGGGCAACTGACCAGGCCGGGCAGGTTGGGTGGCACCGACGTCCCAACTGTCAAACCCTCACCTTTTC
>CAZIJS010000316.1:0-4580 GCA_964539505.1 uncultured Myxococcales bacterium | reverse complement strand
CCAGTAGCCGCCACGTCACCCAGCAGCAGGCTTCTCGCTTCCCGGGGGCCCAGGCCGAAGCGATGGACCAGAATCAGCAGGGTGGCCGCCCGTTGACCGAAGATCGGCAGGTCCAGGGTCGATTTCTGTAGGAGAGTCAGTGCCTCCTGGTATTCTGTTTCCGAAACGATGCGCGGGGCCGTGGACCAGTGAAAGGCGGCGCCGGGGATCTCGGACCAGTCCGGTTCGGCGATGCCCAGCCGGCTTGCCCAGTCATGGAAATGCTGCAGTCGATCGAGCAGATACTGCTGGTTGCGTATGGGCCGGCATTGCAGCACGTCCGTGTAGAATTCCGTGATCTCTTCGGAGTCCAGGTCATAGAGGTCCACATCGGCTCCTGCTTCCAGAAAACGCGAGGCGAGCAGATTGAAATACCCCCGCACCGTGTTTTCCACCGAACGCCATCGCTTTCGCCCGCCCGCTTCCTTGTACTGGGTCTCCAGCAGATGGATCGTCCACTGCCCGAGCAGGCGCAACGCGGAAGCAACCTCGGTCGCTTGCGTCCGGATGACGGACTTGAGCGCTCGGACGACGACCTGGCGCTCCCTGCGGTTCTTGCGATCCCCCGCCTTCAGCCGTCTCCAGGCCGCCAGTGCCTCGCGCATGGTCTTGATGAACGCAGCGCCCTCCACCAGGGCATCCCTTTCTTCCGCGGTTTCCGCTCTTGTCGCTTTGCTTTCCAGCCCGATCGCCTGGATCTCTTCGAGGGGCGGCGTCGCCTGTTCGCCGGAATCGGCCAAGTCTCGGGCATCTGATCGAACAGGTGTCGGTTCCCCGGTTCGTGATCTGCGAGACCTGACATCCGCTTCGAGGACCCCGTCTGTGGTACCGGCCGGTTTGCCATCCTCGTCGAACTCGAGCACGGTGCCCTTGCCCAGACGGACCAGGTCCATCCAGGATAGCGATGCCGAGAGAAACTTCCCGTCCAGATGGTTGGCCAGCAGGATAGGGAACTGGAGCGCATTGCACTGGCGCACCACGGGTGCCAGGTGACAGACAATGACGTCCATGAGCGGGGTGCGGGCACCCGATTCAAGGGAAAGGTCTTGTGCCTCGAGGAATGCCTGCAGCCGGCTGCCGACCTCCCGGGATTTCGCATCCAGGCGGTCCCATCCCCGGTCGAGGAAGCCGGCTGTTTTATGCAGCAGCGGCCAGCGCACCACCGGGATGTCCTGGAATCGGTTTTCCTCGTTCATGGTGGGTGAGTACTCGAGATAGTGCTTCCCTTTCCAGCGCACGATCCGGTATTTCTGTCGTTCCAGGAGGTCGGTGAGCACCTCCCGGGCAGTGATGCGGTGATCCAGGCACAATGAGAGAACAGCCAGTCTCAGGCAATCGGCTTTGCCGATTCGGTCCGGAGAACACTCGTTCAGGAGGCCATGCCAGGCTTGGAGAATGCCCCGATAACGGGCCGGCGCGGTGGGCGCTTCAAAGGTGAATGGGGTAGCCTCTTCGCTGAAGGGGGCATACCGATGACCGAATCGTACCGGCTTTCCATGGCGGCGCCAGGCCCGTTCCGCCAGCTTCTCGAAATGCGCGTAGCGCAGATGACCGTTGGAGCGGGGCATCTCCCTGCCATTGAACAGCAGACGCTGGGCGATGACGTCCACTTGCTCGGGCTCCAGGGCGATCAGGGCCTTTTCGATCCGACTCTGGCATTTCGCCGCCGACATCGCTTCCCGTTCCTCCGGCAACAACCAGTCGGCATCGTCCAGGAATCGCGGCAGTAGCTCGAGGATGGTGCGGTTCGCGCCCTCGATGGCCTCGCGAAGGCGTTTTTTTCGCCGGGCCCTGCGATGTGCGCGTCCCCAGTGGACAGCTGTGGAACCAGCCTTGGTCGGCGCGGGGGATGCCGACGGGTGCTGCAGATCGCTCAGGGCCGGAAGCGGGAACTCTAATGCGAGCGATTCCCAGGCTGCCTCCATGAAAGGGCGGGCCTTCTCGAGGTCTTCCGCCAGGCAGCGTGGCGAATAGGGGCCGTAGGAGAGTGCGCCGTTGGCATGGGCGAACAGCCCGAGGATGATCTCAGGATCCAGTCCGGCTTGGTGCAGATGGGTGTTGAGTCGATGCCGAAACAGCCGCATCGGCAATGGCCATTCGAACAGCCCCATGGCCTCGATCCGTTCCGGCGAGACGGATTCCCAGCCCTGGTCGTTCAGGAAGAAGAGTGCGGGCATGCAGGGCTGGCTGCCGTCGATCAGGGATCGAATCTGACCGCTGAGCTCGGGCAGAAAGAGAGACAGGTGCTCTGCCAGTTCACCGAGATAGCGCCGGTACGGTCCGAACAGATGATCAGACAGTTTCCTGGGCACCGGCACCAGGCGGGTTCGATTGCTCGTCTGGCGCGACTTGTCGTCCATGACCATGACATGGTGTTGGGCATCGATCTGGTCAAACGACTCCAGGGGATCACGGATGGGGCGCATGCCAGTGGCCGCCCACAGGGCCACTGCCAGGCAGGCAGCATGGCGGTTGTGGGCCTCGAACCAGCGTTCGGGTGTGGTGGGAGCCTGCATGCGCATGGCCGCCTTTTCGAGGCTGGATACCAAGCGCGCTTCGAGAATCTGCAAGCGGCTTCCGGCAGCGATGGGTTCCGGAAAGCCCACCTTGTGTTCTGCACCCTCGGGGTCGAGCGCCTGTTCCACTTGAGCCTCTCCCCAGGCAGGATAGGCATAGGCACCGGGAAGGCTCGACAGCGGATGGCTCGACACCATGTCGGCCAATATCGGATTTCCATGCCTGTCCCGGATCTGGTGACGCAGCACGTGGCCCAGCATCCCCGGCGTCATGCGTTGGAAGGGGCCTCGACAATGTTCGTAGAAGAGCGATCGAGCCGATTGCCCCCAGTCGGAATTCCACAGATCTTCCAGCTTGCGGGCGCCCGGGACTGTTTGCAGGTGCTCTTCGAGGAAATCGACCTCGAATTCGGTCAGAGGAATCCGGTTGACGTTGGACAGAGGCCGTAGCCATTCCCTTTCGTGGTCGGAATGTGGCGTCCAGGCCGAATCGCGTGCAGGTGGCAGGCGCAATAGGGCTTGGTGATTCAACGAGAGGCGCCATTCCTCTCCTGGTTCATCCTGGATAGAAAATTGCTGCACTCGCCAGAGACTGCGGCCCGATGCCAGTGCAAGCCGCATCAACAGAGCCAGCATTCTAAAGTCCTTGTCGTCTGCTCGGGCCTGCCGGGCCAGCCAATTCTTCAGCCACGACAGCTCCTGTTGGTTGGGATGCTCCCAGGACCAGGGAAGAATCTAAGATTGCTCGGAGGAGAGGCGAATACACAGATTGGCACTGCGTTTTTGCTGAAAATAGGACTGTCGGGCATCGACCACCACCCGAACCCATTCATCCTCTTCATCCTCTTTTTCTTCTTCTGTGGGGTAGGGGAAGACATCGGCGTCCGGAACAGCCGATTCTTCGTCGCTGTGTTCCAGCAGGGACAGGGTCTGGCCCACGAGGTTGTCTGGATTCTGTTCCTGCTCCAGGAGGTCACGCACCCTCTCCAGGTCCCGGGAGCCACCAGGCCATTCCAGAATGTCCTCGTGGTAGTGGGCGATGGAGACCATGTCCTGGAGTCGGTCCCTCAGCGTCTTGGATCCCGGGGCAAAGTCTGGAACATCCGCCGACTTCATCATTTTCGCGTGGGCAATGACGCGGTGATTGAAGAGATGGAAAGAGGTGGGTGGGACCACGAATTGATCGAAGAAGGATTTCCATTTGTCTTGTATCTCGCCGGCGGACACCATGCGCTTGGCGATTTCCAACAGGTGTCCGTCGCGGAGGTTGGGCTGGAGGCGAAGCGCTCGTTCCAGCGCATGCACCAACAACCATAGACGAAGCTGGGCATATCCGGCATGACCGCTATCGGATAACCCATAGGGGAGGGTCTCGGCACACAGGAAGAGGAGATAGTGCGTATCCATCGAGCGGTATCGGAGCCGCTTGCGAGCCGGTTCCGAATAGGTGCGCTCGGTATTGAGTTCCTCGAACGGCCAACCATACTTCTCGACCGCCAGTCGGAGATCATTCAGGAGTTGCGCGGCACGAACATTCTGTGCCCAGGAGGAGAGAATTGCCTTGCTTCTGGGATGGGAGATCTCCTGAAGAAAAATACTCAGGTCATTAGGAGCATCTGAAATGTGCCCAACGAGAATGAGGAGACGAAAAGGTGCGAGCACGTGATGCTCGAGGGCCCACGAGTACCGGCTCTGCCAAGCCTCCGGGAGACCGACGGTCGTACAGGAGGGGGGTGGTGAGACGGCTGCAGAGCTAGTTTCGAGGCGGTTCAAATGGGTTTAGAGCGGTTTTGATCGTAGAGGTCATTTCATCATATCTTCATGAAAATGTCTCCTATGCAGCTTTTTAAGGAAGCGTTATGATGGTATTAGTCATTAATAAACAGTGCCTTATTGTTTTTAATCGGGGTTCTTGTTGGACAAAATAATCAATAAAAAATATCGGGTATACCCTTCATGCTCATAACCACCCCAATTATATAGAGCAGCAAGAAAAGCCAGGTAAAGCCGGCGTGCTGAATGGTA
>CAZIJS010000315.1:0-4626 GCA_964539505.1 uncultured Myxococcales bacterium | reverse complement strand
GGCCTGTCTGGAGCAGGCGCATTGCGTCGTACAGGCATCGACCACGGGAGAACCCCAGGCGGTTTGTTATCCCAACCAGGGAACCTGGGTGCCTGGAACCGAGGGTGAGAAGGTCACGGTGGCGGGCTCTGGAGGCTTTGGATGCAACAGCAGCGAAGGACGGCCCGGTCCGCTGGGGATCTTGTTCGTGTTCCTCGGACTCGGGTTCCTGCGCTGGAAACGACGCATGACCTTTTTCATCCGACGGCGCTCACTGGGACTGGCTCTTGCTGTTTCGCTGCTTGCCTTGTCGTCGGCTGGCTGTGGCAGGGGCACCTACGAGTTTTCCAGCCAGGGCCATTGGAACCTGCCGGACGGTTCCCTGGCAGGGGACGGATCCGGAACCTGGGACGTGATCCAACAGCCCGACGCCTGCGTGCCGGTGGACGAGACCTGCAATGGAGAAGACGACGACTGTGACGGTCTTACCGACGAGGACTTCAACTTGCAGCAGGATCCGCAGCATTGCGGGTCCTGCGACCACTCCTGTTCCTTCGACAACGCCTTTGCACTGTGCCAGGACGGCCACTGCGTCATGGGAGACTGCCTGCCAGGATTTTGGAACGTGGATGGCGACGAATCCAACGGGTGCGAATACACCTGTCTGCCCACGAACGACGGGGTGGAGAGCTGTGACGGAAACGACAACGACTGTGACGGCCAGACCGACGAGGACTTCGACCTGGATACGGATCCGAACAACTGCGGTCAGTGCCACAGGGTTTGTGCCTTCTTCCAGGGCACTGGTGCCTGCCAGGGTGGCCAATGTGTGTTGGATCACTGCAATCCCCCCTACGTGGACCGGGATGGGGATCCGGACACAGGTTGTGAGTGTCTCGCCACCGCCTCGGATGACAGCACCTGCGACGGCGTGGATGATGACTGCGACAACGAGATAGACGAGGACTTCCAGTCCAGTCCTTGCTACACCGAGGCAGTGGGTTGCAGCGATGACGGCAACGGAGGCTTTTCCTGCGTGGGGCAATGCCATGCAGGACAGTGGGAATGCAACCAGGGCCACCAGGTCTGTGGGCAGCAGCAAGGGCCCGTCGGGGAGGTCTGCAACGGGCGGGATGACGACTGTGACGGGGTCACCGACAACGGGTTCGACGTGAACAGGGACCCGGCCAACTGCGGCGGTTGCGGACATTCCTGTTTCGCCTCCGGCCCGCAAAACACCTATTCTACAGGGTGCGTTGCCGGCACTTGCCAGTATGCCTGTTTGCCGGGGTTCCACGATGTGGACGGCGACCTGGCCCAGGGCGAAAATGGAAACGGCTGCGAGTATGCCTGTGAGCAGAACGCACCCGACGGCGTGGAGTTCTGCGACGGTCAGGACAACGACTGCGACGGACTCACAGACGAAGACACGGACCTGGCATCGCCTCCCTCGGGGCTCTGCAAGGAGCAGGCGGGTACGCCCTGTACGAACGTTCCTGTTTCCTGCACCACCGGCCTGTTGGGCAAGACCTGGTACTGCCAGTATCCATCCGGCGTGGAGACCGACAGCACGAATCCGAACCTGGTGCTCACCAATGAGACCCTTTGTGATGGGTTCGACGGGAACTGCGACGGGAACGTGGACGAGAGTTTCAGCCCGGCAGTGGGCGAAGCCTGCGACGACGGCAACCTGGGTGTCTGCAAGGGGACGGGAACCTACCAGTGCAACGCGCAACACAACGGCACCGAGTGTGTGATCACCAATCCCGGTGCAGCCCCCCAGAGCGAGATCTGCGACGGCATCGACAACGACTGTGACGGTCTCGTGGACGAGTCCTTTGCCGACCCCGGGACCAATCCTTCGTATGTCATGGATGACCTGGTTCAGGTCACGGTGGCGGGCCAGTCTGTCTGGGTCTATCGTTACGAGGCCTCGCGGCCCTCGGCCACGAGCGGCAGCGAGGGATCTGGTACGGAGGTGCGTGCCTGTTCCCGGGTGGGTGTCAAGCCATGGAGTCGCGTCACGTTCGAGCAGGCCAGGCAGGCATGCCAGAAGGCCGGCATGAGCCTCTGTGCGGCCGACGAGTGGTACGAGGCCTGCAACGGGCAGAGTGGGACATGGAAGTATCCCTACGATGCCACCAACTACGACGGTTCTGCCTGCAACGGTGCGGACGCTGGGAATGGCGCTTCAGTGGTCACCGGGGGCATGCCGAACTGTGCCTCGGATGGTTACGGAGCCGAGGACCTCTCCGGCAACCTGCGTGAATGGACCACCGAGGTGATTGGATATACAGACGACGGGCGGGCCATCTACGCGGTCCGGGGCGGGTCCTTTACCGACCAGGCAGGCGGCCTTGCCTGCGACTTCACGTCCACAGCCCTGGTCGAGGACGCCGCGGCATCCAACGTGGGTTTCCGTTGCTGCACCAGGTGTGGCAACGGCGTCATCGATCCAGGCGAGCAGTGTGACGACGGGAACCTGACCAACGGAGACGGCTGCTCTGCGGTCTGCGGCCCGGACACCTGCGGCAACGGAATCGTGGAAGCAGGGGAACAATGCGATTGCGGGACCAATCCCAACCAGCTCCCCGCGGGCTGCCTTGCGGTGAACGGCGCGCCCGAAGCCAACTGCAGCATCAATTGCCAGATTCCCGAGGAGCGTTGTTCGAGTCTCTATCCGGAAGATCAGGACCAGGGCGGCGAGGTGAACGATTGCGCGGATCCGGCCTGCAGTGGCACCTGGTGTTCGGATGTGTCCGATGACGACGGCGACGGGTTCAGTGAACTGGACGGGGACTGCGACGACGGAGATCCCAACATCAGCCCGGCCGCCGACGAGGTCTGCGGCAACAACATCGACGACAACTGCAACGGTTTCACCGATGACGCAGAGCCGGACAAGGACGGGGACGGGCAACTTCGCTGCGTGGCAGGAACCACGAACGACTGCGACGACTGGGACGGAGACGTCTATCCCGGACGGCCCGAGATCTGCGGAGACGGAATCGACAACGATTGCGACGGCCTGACGGACCAGAACTGTGCCACGCCCTGTGAGATCGCGGAGTTCGAAAAATCTTACATTGGCTGCGACTACTGGGCCGTATCCACGATGAATTCGCAGTTGGGTTCTGCTTTCGATGATGATTTTGCCCTGGTGGTCAACAATGCCAACGACCAGCCGGCCAACGTGGACATCGTGAAGGGTACCAACACGGTGGATAGCACCACCATTGCGGCCCACAGCCTCCACGTCTTCTATCTTTCTTTCGATGCCACGTTGAAAACAACGATCGACAACATCGTGACCGTGGCTGGTGGAGCCTATCATCTGACATCCGACATGCCGGTCACCGTCTACCAGTACAACCCGTTCAATTTTCAAAAAAACGGTCATTATTCATACACGAACGACGCATCGCTGTTGTTGCCCAGTCATGTCTGGACGAAAAACTACCTCGTGACGGCATGGCCGACCTGGTACTACCGTTACTACAGCGATTACTATTCTACCTGGTTCCACGGTTGGGTCCCTGGCTTTTTTGCTCTGGTCGCAAGGGATGACAACACGCAGGTTCGTATCCACTTTAGCGCGTATTCCGCCCAAGATACCTATTCGCCTGGCAGTACCGCGACGTTCACATTGGATGCCGGGGAGGTGCTGCAGGTGCCGTCCTCTTCTAGTTGTGCGGGGGGGGCGACCTATGAGTACTGTGGACGGGAGTACGATTTGACGGGTACACAGATTGAGGTTCTAAACGCCACCGGCCACGAAGTCGGTGTCTTCGGTGGGTCGAACTGCACCTTTATTCCGGAGAATGTCTGGGCATGCGATCACTTGGAGGAAATGACTTTTCCGCTGGAAACCTGGGGGAAACATTTCGTGGCAGCCCATACTTACGACCTGGCCACGAACCGCTACCGGGTGGTGGCAGGAGCCGACAACGTGACCGTGACGTTTACTCCTTCCTCCATCCACGATCCGGCCACCCTGAACCAGGGAGACATTGTGGAGTTCGAAACGGACAAAGATTTCTCCATCGATGCCGACGGGCCCATCGCGGCATTGCAGTTCATCCGGAGTCAGCAAAACTTCGGTACGTCATACGGCGACCCGGCCATGGGCCTCCTGGTGCCCATGGAGCAGTTCAGGACAGACTACAGCTTCGCGGTGCCTTCCTCGATGACGTACAACTACGTCAACGTGGTCAAGCCGGTGGGGATCAACGCACCCACTGTGTATCTGGATGGCAATCCCATCTCGGAGAGCAGTTTCACCCCAGCCATTGGAAACAGCTATTTCGGCGTGGCCAGGATCAACATCAGTGCCTCGCCCTATTCCCACACCATCACCTCCAGCCAGCCTTTCGGGATCATGGTATACGGATTTGCGAGCTACACGTCGTATCTCTACCCCGGCGGTTTGGACCTCAAGGCCATCAACGCGGTAAACTGACGGACGGATGACGGGGCGATGACTCCGGCGAGGCTTTGCGGCTTCGCGGCTATGCGGAGACGACTCGTCGCCGAGAGAAAGGAACATGACGATTGGGTGATTCACTTTCCGAAGAACGGTTCGTGGTCTTCGATCTGGACGGGACGTTGGTGGACACGTCTCGCGACCTCACCGATGCCCTCAACAGG
>CAZIJS010000314.1:0-4661 GCA_964539505.1 uncultured Myxococcales bacterium | reverse complement strand
CTCACTCTTCCCCAAGAGCCTTCTCGCTCACTCTTCCCCAAGAGCCTCCTCGCTCACCCTTCCCCAAGAGCCTTCCCGCTCACTCTTCCCCAGGAGCCTTCTCGCTCGCTCTGCTCGATCAGCCGCCCTCAGCAGCCACACCCCTCCACCGCCGACTCCTCGAAGCGCAGCGGCACCAGTTCCCCTTCGTCCGACGACTCCCGGTTCTGGATCCGGTAGAGCACCCGCTTGCCCGTTGCCGTAGCCTCCTGGACCACGCATTCCATCCCGCCCTTGCCCGTCAGGTCCCCTGCCATGAGCAACTGCACCGCCTCGGGAATACCCTTCCAGACCTCGAGAAGGTGCCATTGCCCGCGAAACAGATACCAGAGCGCCGATCCGCCCCAGCCCTTCGCCCCGCAGACAGGCCAATCCTGCCAGGCCGCGCCCACTGCCAGGAGCATCCCGCCCCTGGGCATGGCCAGGCCCCGGACCGACACATCCTTGGGTCTCGCCCTGCGGTGCTTGGCATCCACCCCCAGCAAGTCGCGCAGCCGGGCCAGCGCCTCGGCCCGCACCTCGGAATCCACCGCCGTCTTCTTGGCCAACTTCACCCGACCCGCCGCCTGGGTATCCACCGCCAGCACCGGCCCGGACCCCGAGCCCGCACCCGGTCCAGCACCGGCGCCCGCCCTGCCCTGCGACAGCTTACAGCCCTTCACCGGCGCCGCCACCACCAGGCCCGCCGAAGACCAGAGCTCTGCCAGCTTGCCTTGTGCCTGCGCCCCGGCCGCAACCCTCCTGCCTGCCGACCGATCCCTCAATGCCTGGTCCCCAGGCCCGCCCGGCTTCACTGCCGCCCCTTTCCCGGAGCCATGAGACCCAGGTGCCCCTGCCCCGCCTCTTCCGCCTCCAGGCCCTCCCGAAGCCAGACCCGACACAGAAGGACTCGTCAGCCTCGCCAACACCACCGGCGGCCCCAGGACGCCCTGACACAGCAGCCCCTTGCTGCCCAACACCTGCACAGCCATTCCTCTAGGCGCTCCGTACCCCAGCGCCCGGCTCATGACCACCGACGTCCCCTCCTTACTTTCCAACGTGATGGGCCCAGAACCCGCCAACTTCTCCATGGGCTGTCCCAGCACCACCCAGACACGACCCGCCTCGCCAATGGCCAGGGCCGTGGGATCCAGCAGATTCGCCTTGCATCGCTTCCTGCCCTCCGGATCCAGGAACGCCGGGATCGCCCCCTCGTCCAGCTTGTTGCGGTCCACCTTGGGACAGGCCGCCATGGCGGGACTCTTCGCAGTCTCCGACCCCACGACACCCCGCTGTGGCCCGGGCTTGTGCACCTGCATCTTGGCAGCGCCTGTCTTCTTGCTGCAGCCGGCCGCCCATGTCAGCATGGCCAGAGCACAGACCAGCCCAAGCCACTGCAATCTCTCTCCGTATCGCTTCATCCTGCAACCTCCCATTCTCTCTCACCCGACCTCTTCTCTCGCCCTGCCTGCCTCCTGGCCCGACCTCTTCTCTTCTCGCCCTGCCTGCCTCCTGGCCCGACCGCTTCTCCCGCCCTGCCATCCCACTCCTTGGCCTCGACTCCTCGTCGGACTCCAGGATTTTTTCCAATCAGCCTGGTTCTTACCCGGACTGGTCCCAAATACCACAGGCCCAACGACCTGGGCAAGACAAACGCACCGGTCCTGCTCGCAGACCGACCAGCCCGCGCCAGGCCCCCAACATCGATGGATCGGAAAGAAACGAGAGAGAAAAGAGATGCCGGCCCGGCGTTCTACTTTCCGGGCACGCGGAGCGGCCGGGAGGGCGTGGCACGCCCCACCCCACGGACCACGTTCCGCGGACCGGTCACCCGGTCCGCACTGCCGGTGACCCCGGCGGCGGAACGATCCGCTTGCGGCGCAACCTGGTCTGGAACCGAAGGATGGTACTCGGGCAGGGCGTCTTGCAGGGCCCTGCGAACCTGGTCCACATCCGCTGTTTCCAACGCCGCCCCAAGCCGTTCCAGGATCTCGGCCACCCGTTCGGATGCGTAGGGTTCCAGCTTGCCCACGAAGATCTTGGGATGGCGCGTCTTGTCCACGCCCTCGCCGTCGAGGGCCAGTTCCTCGAAGAGCTTTTCCCCGGGCCGGACCCCTGTAAATTCCACCTTGATATCCTTGTCGGGCAAAAAGCCCGACAGGCGGATCATGTCTTTGGCAAGGTCGACTATCTTGACCGGATCGCCCATGTCCAGCACGAAAATTTCGCCGCCCCTGGCCAGGGTGGCCGCCTGCATCACGAGCTGGCTCGCCTCGGGAATGGTCATGAAGTATCGCCGCATGTCGGGGTGCGTCACCGTGACCGGCCCTCCCGCAGCGATCTGCTCGCGGAAAATCGGAATCACGCTCCCCGAGCTGCCCAGCACATTGCCGAACCGCACCGCCACCAGCGTGGTCTTCGAGCCGCGCGCCTTTGCCTGCAGGTACAGTTCGGCCACCCGCTTGGTGGCCCCCATCACCGAGGTGGGATTGACCGCCTTGTCGGTGGAGATGTTCACCAACACGTCACAGCCGGCCTCCACCGCCAGGTCCATCACGTTCTTCGAGCCGAACACGTTGTTCTTCACCGCCTCGATGGGATTGGTCTCCATCATGGGCACGTGCTTGTAGGCAGCCGCGTGAAACACAACCTCCGGCTCGTGCTCTCGAAACACCCTGGCCAATGCAGCCCGGTCACAAATATCCGCCACGATGGGCCGAACGTCGAGCCCATCGACCCTGCGAAGCTCCCTATCCATGTAGAACAGCGCCGTCTCGCCCTGGTCCACCAGGACCAGCCTGGCCGGCCCAAACCCCGCGATCTGGCGACAGAGTTCCGAGCCGATGCTCCCTCCGGCCCCTGTCACCAACACCCGTTTTCCTTCCAGGTACGAAGCAATGGCATCCCTGTCGAGTTCCACAGGCTCTCGACCCAGCAGGTCCTCGATGTCCACCTCCCGGATCCGGGAAATGTTCACCCGCCCGTCCAGAATCTCGTACAAACCAGGGATGATCCGCACATCCAGGCCCTGCTGCACGCAGACATCATGGATCCGCCGCACCGTGTCGCCCGGTGCGTTGGCAATAGAGATGACCGCTTCTGTCACCCGCATGTCCCGGGCAATCTGCCCCACCTTGTCCGTGGCCCCCAGCACCTTGACCCCGTGGATATACGTCCCGATCTTGTCTGGATCGTCATCCACGAAACCCACCGGCTCCAACCCAACGTCCGGCCGGTTGAGCAACTCCTTGGCGATCATGGCCCCGGCCCGGCCCGCCCCGATGAGCAGCACCCTTTCGGGCTCTTGCTCCCTGCGCGCCGCCAGCGACCGTCGCTCACTGTGTTCGCTGGTCAGGCGCCTCAAGATCCTGGCCGACAGCAGCCCCACCCCAGCAAACACCATGTCTGCCAGGATCACCCCTCCCGGCACGCGACCGAACCGAAACGCATCGGGCAGGCCCACCCTGAGCACCATCAACACCGTGGCGGCGATCATCAGGCCCACCGCCACCCTGGGCAGGTCCGACAGACTCACATACCGCCAGCTCGTCTTGTGCAAGCCCGCTGCAGTGAGCACCACGAACTGCAACAACACCACGTAGGGAAGCTGGATGAGAGCCGGCATCTTCAAGGCAGGAGGAGGCAAGCCGTTGAAACGGACCAGGTAGGCAAAAAAGAATGCCAACGCCAGGATAAAAATATCAACGACGAATATGAGCGCCCGACGTGTCATGTCCACTCGTTGTTCAAAGGCCCATTGCCCAGTAACAAAGCCACCATACCGCACCGCAGGATCAAAGGGAACCCGCCAGACTGCCAACAGACTGCCAAGCCTCTGGCCTCGTGAGGCCGCGCCAGGACGAACCCTGCGGAACCGCCCTCGCGACGCACAGCATGGGACCAGCCCATCGGCCCCCGTGGGACCAATCCATCGGCCCCCGAAGACCCGGCAGTTTCAGTCCCCGGCCGAAGAGCCTCGATCCTTTCCACCCAAGGCAATCGGCAAGCGCACCTGCCGCCTTTTTACCCCTGATACATCCCAGGAACAATGAAATCTTCAACGAGACAGGACGTCTCGAACCACTGACAGGACCCGGTCCTGCTCCTCGTCTGTGAGCGACGAACCACTGGGCAGACAGAGCCCCTTGGCGAACAGATCCTCACTGACAGCCCCTCCGAACAGCCGGCAGCCCTGATAGAACGGCTGCAAGTGCATGGGCTTCCAGACAGGCCTTGCCTCGATGTCCTCTGCCACGAGCGCCTTTCTGATCTCCTCGCTGCTCGATCCCGAGGCATCTGGATCCACCGTGAGACAGGTGAGCCAGAACGTGGCCCTGCCGTACGGCGCCTCCGGCATAAACTCCACCCCTGCCAGGTCGCCCAGCCCCTCGCGATACCGGGCATTGATCCGCCGCCTCGCCTCCACCCTCGCCTCCAGGTGCCGGAGTTGCCCCCGCCCCACTGCAGCCAGCAGATTGCTCAGCCGATAGTTATACCCCAGCGTCGAGTGCTGATAGTGCGGCGCCGGATCCCTGGCCTGCGTGGCCAAAAACCTCGCCCTTTCCACCCACTGGCCATTGTCCGAGAGCAGCGCCCCCCCACCCGAGGTGGTGATGATCTTGTTCCCGTTGAACGAGAGCACC
>CAZIJS010000313.1:1204-4694 GCA_964539505.1 uncultured Myxococcales bacterium | reverse complement strand
CGGACCACCCCAGGAAAAACGTATCCACGACCCCCATCAGGGCCTGGGATCCCATGCTCACCACGATGGGATAAGACAGGAGCAGGATCTCTCGCACCGAAGCCGGCTGGACTCCAGGCACGACGGACGTGACAGGCTCAGCCCCCCCGGCATGTCTGGAGTCGCCGTTCACCGAGGCCTCCCATCCAGGAGCCGCCAGGCACCAGACAAGCCGACCGGGACACCATGGAACCATGTGGGCCGAGAGGACATCATTTCCGGCAACGACGCATCCAACGAGGGCACTCCTATGCAAGACAGGGCAAACGAAACAAACCTGGATCCAGATGATGACCGCAGACCGCAGCCGGTCGTTTCGCACAATGTAGCCAAGCGGGATTTTCCGTCAACTCGGTCGGGGGCACATCGCAGACACCGACCGCCGCATGACAGTTCCAGGCAGCCGAACGAGGACCTACAGATTCTTGCAGGCTGTCTGGTTCCCTGCCCGACAGGCCTTGCGGAACAACTTGCGGGCTCGCGCCTCGTCTGGCGGCCCACCCTCCCCTCGCTGGAGCATGACTGCCAGATTGTTGCACCCCGGCAGGACTCCGCCATCGCATACCTTCTCGTAGAGAGCCCTGGCCTCGGCCTTGTCGATGGGTCCTCCTTCACCGGCATCGCACATGGCAGCCAAGGCCTGGCAGGATCGCAGGTCTCCCTGCTTGCAGGCCTTGGCACGCACGCGCCTGGCCAATGGCCAATCCTTGGCTCCACCCCGACCCAGGACGAGAAAGACCGCCTGGTTCCGACAGCCGGTCACATCACCGCCGTCACAGGCCCGAGCATAGAAACTCCTGGCAGCGGCCTCGTCCGCCGGCCCACCCACCCCCTGTTCCCAAAGATAAGCCAGGTATCGACAGCCCCTGGCAGCCCCCTGGCTGCAGGCCTTGCCGAAGAGCCGGCGTGCTTCGACGGGATCCTTCGGACCGCCCCTGCCCTGGAGGGTCAAGACTGCCAGATTGTGGCAGGCACCAGCCTGCCCGAGGCTGCATGCCTTGCTGAAAAATGCCCTGGCCTTCCCGGCCTTTGGATCGCGCGACCCACCGTCCAACAGCCGCATACCGAATCGATAACAAGCCGCGCCATCGCCCTGGTCGCAGGCATGGACCAGTGGGTCGGACGTCTGCATCGAACCCCGGCTCCTGCGTTTTGCGCCCTTTCCACCGCCGGTCCCGCGACAGCCCGCATCGGCACAGAGCAGGGTCTGCGTCACGACCAGGACCGACAGCAAGGTCTCTTTCGTCCGACGAATCATGGCAAGTCCCAGCAACACCGAAATCCTATCTCGTAGAACCGGAACGTATCCCCATGCACCGTGACGTTGGACTGGCAGGTCCGGGGCTCGGCCCAGTAGCGGCCCTTCAAATTCCCATGGAACCCCGGCTGTCCGCCGTCGCGGCGACGGGTCCACTCCTCGACGTTTCCTTCCGTATCGAACACCCCGAAGGAACTCACGCAACCGCCGTGGCTTCCGCTGGGGTCTCCTTGATACAACGCCTGAACGTGATCCGCAGCCTGGGCAGCCTGCGCAGATTGGGCCCGAACCAGGTCCAAGAGTTCGGCGAGGCTTTCGATGGGATCGGTGTCCAGGTTCCAGGGCCATTGATTGAGGAGATCCTGGTTGTAGACTTTCCAGGTCTTGTCGTCGTTGCAGCGGCCCGGTTGCTGTTCATCCCCGTAGGGATAGGCCAGGTTGGAGGCGCCTGCGCAGGCCTCGGTCCACTCGTCGTCGAAACAGAGGCGTTTGCCACGATGGGCGCACCAACTCGCAGCCTCGTCGAAGGAGTACATGACCAACGGCAGGGCGTCTCGACGATTGGGCGCTTCGTAACGGTCCATGCAGATGCTTCCAACCTGGACCATGTCTGCACCACAGGGTCCCAAGTCTGCATCCTGCTGATCGGCATCCTGCCGGCCGGCATCTTGCTGGTCCGCATCCTGGGCGCCATCCCGGCCTGCGTCTCCCATCCGAGCATCGTGACGTGAAGCGTCCGGCCCAGCCTGGGCATCCATCGGCCCCTCCCCGCCCGCATCCCGGAGCGTCGTCCCGTCGCTGTGGGTGCCACAGCCTGCCTGGATCGCCAACGAGGCCCATGCCGAGAGCAGCACCAAAGCCGGCCCGACAGCCGTACTACTACGGCCTGGAAACCAACGACCATCCACTGAACTGGCCATGGTCTGTCCAACCTCCTGCCCGAAAACCGCAAAAAGAGCGGAAAACAACGGTCGCAGCCGCTGTTTTCCACCCCCGCTTTTTCATCGATGCTACATCAAAGCACGTTGGTGGTCACGGACAGAACCAACTGGTCGTGGGACCGCCAGTGGCATACGATCATGGGCCTGCGCTCGACGGCGCTCACCGACTCGTCTCATCGAATCTTCGGCTTGACACACACAAAGGTCGACAAACAAAGATACCTACCGTAAGATGATTTTTTAACTGTGCTTTTTTTTCCCTATCGCAGTCACAGTCAACTGATCGCGATTGGGCATTTGAGCTCGACGAACAACTTCAAACCAGGAGGAAATACCGATGCCGGGGATACGCCGTTCTGTCTTGTGGAAGAGTGCCCTCGGGGCCTTTTTGTGGACCGTGTCTGCCTGTGGAGGCGACAAGACAGATGTCTGCGCAGGTGTCACCTGCTCGGATCACGGACAATGTGTCGCCGAGTCCGGTCAGCCCGTATGCCAATGCAACGAACACTACATAGCCCTGGGACTGTCCTGCGTGGAAGGCACCGGACCGATCTGCGGCAACCTCCGGATCGATCCAGGCGAGGACTGTGACACCACGAACCTGAATGGACAGGACTGCATCGCACGGGGCTACGAGGCCGGTCAACTCCGATGCAGTGAGGATTGTCGGTTCGATGTCTCGGACTGTGTCGGAGGTTCCTGTGACGACCAGGACGGCCTGGAATGCACGGAAGGCCGCCAAGTGGGCAATGGTTGTGAACCGGTGCTCAAGGATGGCTGGTGTCTCATTGAAGAACAGTGTCAGTCCTCTGGGACACTCTCTCCAGACGACGAATGCCTCGGCTGTGTTCCACAAACCACTGATCGCGGTTGGACACCTCTGTCGGGTGTGACCTGTCAAACGGGTCAGGGGGTCTGTTTCGAGGGCGAATGCCTTCCAGACCGGGACGCAGACCTCGTGCCCGACCAACAGGACAACTGCCCCGGCTTGGAAAACACCGACCAGACTGATTCCGACGGTGACGGTATCGGCGATGTCTGTGACAACTGCCCCAACACGCAAAACAGCGACCAGGCCGATTCCGACAGTGACGGCACCGGCGATGCCTGTGACAACTGCCCCGGCTTGCAAAACAGCGACCAGTCTGATTCCGACAGAGACGGTATCGGCGATGTCTGTGACAACTGCTCCGGCCTGCAAAACAGCGACCAGGCCGATTCCGACAATGACGGCACCGGCGATGTCTGTGAC
>CAZIJS010000313.1:0-1104 GCA_964539505.1 uncultured Myxococcales bacterium | reverse complement strand
GCAAAACAGCGACCAGGCCGATTCCGACAATGACGGCACCGGCGATGTCTGTGACAACTGCCCGACCATCCCCAACAGTCACCAGGGCGATTCCGACAGCGACGGCACCGGCGATGTGTGCCAGCCGGCGGAACTCGCATGGACCGGCTCCAGCGCAACGCATGCCTGCCTGGTCACTGTAGCGGGCCACGTCTGGTGCTGGGGACGCAATGACGAGGGACAGGTCGGAAACGGGACGACGCAGGATGCCACGGCCCCGCAGCCCGTCCTCATGGAAGACGGCCGCTGGCTCGACCAGGCCGTCATGGTCTCGGTGGGACAAGATCACACATGTACCCTGCGGGCCGACAATACCGTGTGGTGCTGGGGCGCCAACGCGAACTACCAGGCATCAAACAGCGCCACCGGCCCACAACCACACCCTTCGCAAATCATGTTTACAGATTCGATGCCCATAAACGATGCCATCTGGGTCGCGGCGGGCGCTTATCATACCTGCTTTGTGAAGCGGGATCACACGGTCTGGTGCTGGGGGTACAACGGGCAGGGATGCCTGGGCGACGGCACCACGACCCCAAGACGCTATCCGGTGCTGGTGCTCACAGATCAGGACAGCCACCTGGGAGGGGTCCGGGCCCTGAGCGTGGGACGCCTCCATGCCTGCGCCATGGACAACAACGGCCATACATGGTGCTGGGGCTATAACCAGATGGGAGAGTTGGGCGATGGCACCACGGATTCCCGGCACCGGGCAACCAAGGTTCTCACAGGGCCTATTGCCCCCCTGGAGGCAGTGGAAGAAATCGATTGCGGCGGCGGCCACCACACCTGTGCCAGGTCGGGAGCCGCCCTGTATTGCTGGGGCTGGAACGGACAGGGACAGATTGGAAACGGCTCTTCGGGCAACAGTCTCTATGCCGTTGCCGTGCAGATGTCCGGCTTGAACAGACCTTCCGGAATCGATGCAGGGGAACTCCATAGCTGCACCCTGGCAGAAAACGGGGATGTCTGGTGCTGGGGATCGAACTTGTACTACCAGATTGGAGACGGGACCCACGTCAACAGGCCGACGCCCGTCCAGGTTCTCCTCAACGACAATGGTGA
>CAZIJS010000312.1:0-4734 GCA_964539505.1 uncultured Myxococcales bacterium | reverse complement strand
GCATCCGACCTGGCGCATGCCAGGACGGTCTTGTGTCGTTGGGGGCCCAAGGCCAAGCTGGCTCCCATACCGGGCTGTGGGGTGCCCAGGCAACTGCAGGTGGCCATTCCCGAGGGGGCCTGGAAGCTGTACTTTGCGGTGAACGAAAACCCTGGTCTGTCCGGGTACAATCATCGTGCAAAGGGCACGGCGGGCGCCCTCAGGCCCTTCAAGCGGAAAATCAATCTCCTGGGGTCGGAACTGTTTCTTTGCCCCGCGGATTTCAAAAAGGAGCGGGTCCTGGCGTTTCAACTCGTGTCGCGCAAGAGGGTCCTGGTGGATCGACCGACCTGCCGGTTGGGCCCGCCTTCGGAAACGTCCAAGACTCCTGGAACCGGGCAGGGAGCGACCCAGGCTGGTGGCAGGGAGAAGTCCGGGGCCGGAAAGACGAAGACCGATGGAGGCTCTGCCCAGACTGGAACAGGCGGGGGGCAGGGCTCTGGAAGCGTCTCAAAACCTTTGATTCAGAAGGGTGGTGGTGACGCTGCCTGGCGGAAAATCGATCGGACTGCCAGGGCGTTGGCCATCACGGCACTCGTGTTTTCCCTCCTGGCCCTGGTGGCCGTGGGCCTGGGGATTCGCTTCTTTCGAAAACGCTGCGATGAAGCCGTGACCAAGGCGTCCCGTGAGACAAATTCCTCAGACGCAGAGTCATGAAAACATCGAGGCGACGGGCAGCGGCATGAAATCGACGGGAGCGGAACTCGAAACGTTCTATGTTCTTTCCTTGGGCTGCCCGAAGAACCGCGTAGATTCCGAATGGGTGTCTGCGGACCTGCGCCGGGCCGGTTTGCGACAGGTCGAGGAACCCGAGGACGCGGACCTGGTGCTCGTCAACACCTGTGCCTTCATTCAAGCCGCCGTGGAAGAGTCACTCGATGCCGTGCTGGAAGCCGCGGCATGGAAGACTGCCGGAGCATGCCGCAAGGTGGTGCTCATGGGCTGCATGGCCCAGCGCTATGGGCGGGAACTGGCAGCGGAGCTTCCAGAGGTGGACTTCATCGTGGGCTGTTCGGAGCTGGGATCCGTTCCTGACATGGTGCTCGGCAGTGATCGGGCGGTGGCCTTGCAGCCGTCGGCGCCTTCGTATCTTCCCGGGCGGGCGACGGAGAGGATCCCGTCTTTGGGGCCGCACATGGCCTATCTCAAAGTGGCCGAGGGCTGTAACCGCACCTGTTCCTTTTGCACCGTGCCCTCCATTCGAGGCAGACAGCGTTCCCGGCCCATCGCAGAACTCGTCGAAGAGACCGAGATGCTCGTGGCCCAGGGCGTCCGGGAGGTGGTGCTCGTGGCCCAGGACCTGGTCACCTACGGCCGGGACATTGGCACCGACCTGCCCGCGCTCCTTGGGGCACTGGGCAGGGTCTCGGGTCTGGACTGGCTCCGGGCCATGTATCTCTATCCCAGCGGACTGGACGACCGGCTCCTTGGAGCCCTGGCCGAGACCTGCGTGCCCTACCTGGATCTGCCGATACAGCACGTATCGGATCGCGTCTTGAGGGCGATGAATCGTCACTACGAGGGGCACACCATCGAGGACCTGTTCGACCGGATCGAACGGATCTGGCCCGAGGCCTGGATTCGGGCCACCTTGCTCGTGGGACACCCGCACGAAGGACGGCGCGACTTCGAGGTGCTCAGGCGGTTCGTAGAGCGCCGGCGCATCGATCACCTGGGGTTGTTCGCCTATTCGCCCGAAGAGGGCACTGCTTCGGCAAGTCTCCGGCCCAGGCCCAGGCGATCCACTGCCGAAGCAAGGCGCGACGAACTCATGTCCCTTGCGATGCGACAGTCAGCGGACCGTCTCCGCAGGATGAGGGGCAGGAAACTGGACGTGCTCATCGAGGGCATCACCGGAGAGTTTCTCTACGTGGGGCGCCATGCAGGCCAGGCCCCGGAGGTGGACGGCCTGGTCTATGTGACGGGCGACGAGCGGCAGGCCGACGGCGCTGCCAGGCTGTCTGTGGGTGACATGGTGTCTGTGCGCCTGGACGACAGCGGTGACTATGACCTGGTGGGTTCGGTGGTGGGGCCTGCGGTTTCGGCCGGGTGAGTCGGTTCTGCAGGCGGGTCGATCTGTCTCCAGGAGATGTCGATGATGAAGGGACGTTGCATGGGATCAGTCCTTGGAGTTGTCTCATTGGGACTGGTCGTTGCTTTGGTCTGGTCCGGGGCCTGTCGTGGGAGGCGGGAGCCTGGTGGGCCCGGGCTCGGGCGGATACGCCTGGCCACCACGACGAGCACGGACAATTCGGGATTGCTGGATGTGTTGTTGCCCCCGTTCGAAAAGCGCTTCGGCGCCACAGTCGAGGTGATCGCCGTGGGCACGGGCAAGGCCCTGGAACTGGGGCGCCGAGGGGACGTGGACCTGGTCATGGTGCACGATCGGGCCAGAGAGATTCCATTCGTGGAGCAAGGCTATGGACTGCACCGGGTGGAGTTCATGTGGAACGATTTCGTGCTGCTCGGCCCGCGGGCAGATCCCGCTGGTGTTGCGAAGACCCACGGTATCGCGAATGCGCTGCGGGCCGTTGCGGCCTCGAAGAGCCCCTACCTGTCGCGAGACGATGGATCGGGTACAGCGGCTCGTGATGCATTGCTCTTGCAGCAGGCCGCTGTGACCATGCCCCATCACATCCAGGTGGGAGTCGGGATGGCCCAGGCACTGGTCATGGCATCGGAGAAGGCGGCCTATGTCCTGTCGGACCGGGGAACCTATCTGGCGATGCGAGACAGGCTGTCGCTCACAGTGGTGTCTTCAGGAGACAAGCACCTCAGAAACGTCTATTCCGTGATTGCCGTCAATCCGTTCCGCCACAGAGGGTTGGCCTACGAAGCGGCCATGACACTCCTAGGATATCTCACCGGTCCCGAGGGCCAGGCGCGTATCGCTGCCTTCCGGAAAAATGGCAGGCAACTCTTTCATCCCCTGTTTCCCGGTCACGGGAAGGCCATGGTCTCGTCCCACCCATAGCGGATCACCAGTTCGGCGGTTCGGTTCAGAACGATGTCGCGCCGCTTCATCATGGCCGCAAGCTCGCGATCCTCGATGAGAAAGGCCCAGCAACGGTTGCGTTCTCGGGCGAGTTCCCGGACCAGGGCATCTTTGGTCAGCCGGGCCACTGCAGCGATGAGGGAGCGGGAGAGTCGCTCGATGGAGAAAAAATTTCTCAGGGCACGGGATCGCCGGGCTGTGTGGATCTCGGGAAACAGGGACAGGGCGTTGTCCATGAAGTAGAGCCTGCGGCCGTCCCTGGTGGCAACCACGTTTCCCCCGGAAAACCGGTCCTGGTTGTTCATGAGAAAATCGAAGAGGAGCAGCTTGCTGATCTGCCCGGCCAGGTCGTATCGTTCCGGCGGAATCCGTTGGTACGCCGTGAGCCATCTGGTCCAACGTCGGCGACGCGATGGGAGATGCAGGGGCAAGAAACGGATACGGGGGATCCACCATGAGAGTTCCCCACGCATTTCACGGTTCCCATAGAGGATGACCTGGGGAAGCTTCTTGTTTCGAAGTTCCGGGCCATCTCGAATCGTGCGATAAAAACGGCTCACCGACAGCTTCATCGTGACCGCAGGAGGCACCCTGTTGAGCCCCAGGACCCTGTTGAGTCGGTAGGCCACGATTTCCTTGCGCGGCACGCTGTGCTGTTCGTACTGCGAGGGTTTGAACAGGGCATCGGTGCCTGCCAGCGACATCCTCAAAGAGACGGACAGACCGCCGGAATTGAATCGGCATTCCCTCAGGCGACCCCGCCGCAGGCGATCCAGGATCACTTCGTCCTCAAGACCGCAGAATGTTCCAGGATGCTCCATGAGGTCTGAGTGGGGGCCCATTGCCGTTGGTTGGGTTGGGTCCAGTGGGTCGCCTCCTCTGCCCGCTTCCGAGGGGCAGACACGGTCGGTCCAGTCCATCCGGTCCTGGGCAGTCACCGGCTTTGCCCCACCCAACAGGACCAAAACACAAGCACCAAGGACGAGTCGGCCAGGGGCGTCATGTCGTCTCCTCGCTTTGCCTGGAAGGCAGGAACCTCCGAAGGCCTGGGAGAGACGCGAACCGTTGTTGGCGTGTGGAGACATGTCTTTTGTATTATCTTACATTTGGGTACTTTGCAAGAAAAGCGCATACCTGAGCTCCAGCGCAATGCGCAAGCCCGCATCCGAAAGTCGGGAGAATCCATGCCGGAGCAGGGCCGAGGCAGGGAGCCATCGAGGGAGAGAGCGGGCGACCGAGGGGGCAGGGGTGTCAGGCCACCGGGCCGGGCGGAGTGGGTGGTGGAGGCGGGACCTCCGTGCCCCTCTTGTCCGCGAGTTGTCCCCCCAACTCGAAGTCATAGTAGTTCAGGCAGGAGTCTTTGATGCAGACCACTCGGTCCGTGAGTTTGGTGACGAAAGCCGTGCCGCAGACCTGGCAAATCACGTGGTAGGTGTCGTCACCCAGGTTCTTCGTCAAGACGAAATGCTTCGAGAGGGCTTTGAAGGGCGATTGGGCCACCAGTCGGGAAGTCATGGGCCGAACCACTGCGATGATGAGGAGCACGATCCCGATGGTGGCGCCCAGCAGGGCGCCCACGTTGTCGGTGAGCGCAAAGGCTGCAAAATCGTAGATTCCATGGAGCGCCGCGGCCAGCAGGTAACCCACGACAACGAAAAAAAACTTGCCGCGCCGGGCGAACTTGGCCCGGCCTACGAAGT
>CAZIJS010000311.1:0-4745 GCA_964539505.1 uncultured Myxococcales bacterium | reverse complement strand
TTCTCTCTCCGCCGTCTCTCCCCTCTCTGCCGTCTCTTCTCTCTCTGCCGTCTCTCCCCTCTCTGCCGTCTCTTCTCTCTCCGCAGTCTCTCCCCTCTCTGCCGTCTCTTCTCTCTCCGCCGTCTCTCCCCTCTCTGCCGTCTCTTCTCTCTCTGCCGTCTCTTCTCTCTCTGCCGTCTCTTCTCTCTCTACCCCCGCTTTCCTCTCCTCACCTGTCTGTTTTCCGTCCTGGTCCTGCCACCCTGAATCTGAGTCACGATGTTTCATACAGCACCCTGGTGCGTTGCCATCCTGTTTCTCCCCACCCAGACCCCTGGGTCCTCATCTCCTGGAACCACCAAAGATTCCGCTTCCTGAATGCCGGCGAGGATGAGTCCGCCTGCGCCCCTGGCGCGTCCCACGCCGCCTTCGGGGCATCGGCCCCAATCCACGAGCCGCCCTGGCGCAAATCTGGTCACGCATGGCATACCACTTGCGAGTCTTCTTGCTCATTTTCTGCATCACCGAGGCCCTGCTGCCCGCCTTCCACATACCCGCCCGCTTCTTCCAGGCCCGTTCCTCCGCCTTGCAGTACCGGGCCAGCAGCGGACTCCAGTACTTGGTAAAGGGCCAGGCCCCGCCGTTTTCCACGAGCCACTCTCCCAGGTCTCGCGGTTCCTTCCGCCTGGCCGGAGCAGCCCCCGTCTTTGCAGGAAAGACCACGAGCGACAGGAGCGGTCTTCCAAAAGACCCTGTCTTACAATAGCCATCCGACCTGGTCCGACACAAAATCCGCACCCTGTGGCCCTCGGCGAACTGCTTGACCATCAAGTACGACTTGAGCCCGAAAAACTCCTCGTCTCCCGAACAATGCGCCGTGGCCCGGCCATTGGGCAACCTCGCATGCTCCTTGTCGCATTCGGGTGCGTTCGCCCCATCCAGTCGCGCCTTGATCAACTTGTGTTCCAGGCCATCGAGGCGAATCCAGAACGTGTCGCCGTCCACTGCCGCGACCATGGTTCCCATGACGCCCGGCTTGACCAAGATCCTGGGCTTTCGCACCCTGCGCCAGCGCCCGCTGCCATAACGCCGCTTCCACCGCGGGCCCGTCCGGTGTCTCCCGGTCCTGCGGCGGACCGCCCTCGTCCTGTGCCTCCGCTTGTGCGTCCGTCTCTTCTGGTGGTCCCGCCCTTCGCAGCCCGCCCCACCCATCACGCCACCCAAGCCGACAACAAAAGCCAGCCACAGCGAAAGCCCCGCCGCCCCGACAATCCGGCCCCAGCCGCGCCCCGCCACAGCTCTTGCTCGACTCATCATGACAGCCTCCTCCTCCCTCCCATCAACGGGCATGCCCTCTGCCCTCCACCGGAATTCCCACGACACACGATTCCTACCACCCACAGTCTGCCGCACCCGAATTCTGCTGCCCAGATCCTCCGGCCCAGCTCCTCCGGTCCAGTTCCTCCGCCACGATTCGGGCTGCCCAACTCCTCCGGTCCAGTTCCTCCGGCCCAACTCCTCCGGCCCAGTTCCTCCGGCCCAGCTCCTCCGCCACGATTTCTACTGCACGCGGTTCTTTCTGGGCTGACGCGCCTGCGGCCTGGCCTGGCCCGGCTTTTCCGCTGGCCGAGCATTTTCTCTAGAACCTGCCTTTTCCCTGGCACCTGGCTTTTCCCTCGAACCCGGCTTTTCCGGTGGACCTGTCAACCTCGGTGGAGACACGGTCTTATACTTGACCTTGCCCACCACGGGCCGGTAGGCCACCCGGCAGCGGTGATCGATGCAGCGAGCCTTTGGAATCCCCTTGGGCACCGGGCACTTCACCTTGCCGCAGGCCTTGAAACCGTGCGTCTTGCGCCATTGACGACAGGTGGGATAGTGGAGCTGACGCAGGGCCGCCATCCACTCCTTGTTGGCCGGTTGGGCCTCGCACTGATCCGGGCAACAATGGCCTGCCCGCAAATACGTCAGCGTACAATCAGCGTCCTTCTGGCAGGGATACCGTCTCGGAAACGTCCCCTTGAACTCATAGTCTCCCTGCTCGTTGGGCGGCTTGACCTCGAACGCGCCCAGCTTCACCCAACCAGATCCCGCCGACTGAGCCGCATTGCCCGACCTGCCCGCCTTCGACGAAGTCCTTGCGCAGCCCGAAGAGACGCCCACTGTCGCCCAGACAACGCAGCAAGCCACCACCAACCCTCTCCACCGGGTCCAGACCGAATTCTTCCCGGTCCTGCCCTCCTGCCGAGCCTTCCATCCAGCCCCATGCCTGGTCCAGCCCTCCTGCCCAGTCCCCTCACGCCCCTCATCGCCGCCCACCATTCCAACTCCGATCACCCGGTCATGAATCGAATCTGTCATGCTTCATGCACTCCTTTCCAGTTTCGGTCGAGTATCGGCCGGGCCGGCTTCCACGTCAAGCAGGGCGGCGACAACACGGCAACAAGCGCATCACCCGGCGCACTCAAGTGACTGATACCATTCCCCGCACCCGGCTTTATGAAACAGAAGAATACGAACCACGAACGACCCAACCAAAAGACTGAACCAACGAACCAAACCATCGAACCAAACCAACGAACCACCAAACCAAACCACCAAACCACCAAACCAAACCACCAAACCAACCCGATGAACCAACGAACCCCTGGACCAGTCACCAACCCCTGATATAGTGTGACATCTTCGATGCAACCGGCGAGCCGGGCAGGGTTCCAGCGCCCAGGCACTGCCCTCGCAGGCATCCAGGCATCATGGACGGACCGACGCGAGACTATGGGCCGAGGAAACATGACGCAACTGTTTTCCAGAATCACCTCCCTGGTGTCAGAACTTTCCAGCCTCCAACCCGTGGGCATGTATTCCATGGGCGACCAGGTGGCCGTAGCACTCAACAGAAGCGACAGGGCCGGGCCCAGACCTGGCCCCAGGTATGGCTCCAGACCTGGCCCCGGGCCTGGCAGTCGCGGAGACGAGGGCGACATCCTGTGGGTGGATGAAAACGACGCAGCCCGGGCCGCCTGGCATGACTCCAGCCCGGATGGCACTGGGGAACCAGACCAGCGCGACCAGCGACACCAGCGAGACGAACCGGACCAGCGGGAAAAACGAGACAACCGAGACAGACAGCGCCAACCAGACGAAGAAAACGAACCAGACGAAGCCTCGAAACAGCCGCGGCCCGAGGGGGCGCCCTGGGACGCGGTCCTGCTCACCGGGATAGGCCTGCCCAGCCGAGAGGCCCTTGCCGATATCTCCTCGCAGCTTCGGCCCGGGGCACGCCTCATCGTACTGGTCACCTTCACCGCGCCCACGCCCGTAGAGGCGGAATCCCTGGCCGACTCCTGGCTGGAGATGGACCTGGGTGTGACAGCCATCGTCCCCAGTCCAACCGCGCTCCTGGTCCTGGCCAGGCGCCTCACCGTGCGTGAAGCCTTGCTCCGCCGGGGCCGACGCCAACTCGCCCAAAACCGCAAGACCGAATGGACCGAGGCCCTGGGCGGCTGTATGAAACCGGAGATTTTACACAAAGACCAAGTCTTCGTGCAGTACGGCCGCAGCCCCGGCATGGGCGACGTGGCCTTGATCCAGACCGACGAGGGGCTGGTGGCCCATCGAATCCTGGCCCGCATCACCCTGGGAACCGCAACCTACGTGCTCCAGGGCGGAGACCGAGGCGGCCTCTTCCTCTCCCCTGAATGGGCGGTCCTGGGAAAGGTCACCGCAGCCCGCAGCCCAGGTGACGACTCGCCGCGCATCCTGCCCACCAGGCCCCAGCCATCCACCAGGATCCTGGTGGAACTGGCCCGCATGGTCTTGCCGGACCAGACCAGCATGGCAGGACGGATCCTGCGCGCGGCCTTCCATGCCACCCAAAACATCCTGGACCTGGCCAAAAAACTGGACGAAAACCTCAAAAACGTGCCCTGGCCGAGAAAACCAACAGGGGGCACACCATGACGTTCGATCCCCGTTACGAAGCAGGCAAATTGCTCCAGGCACTGTGAGGCCGACTCGCCCTGGAGATCTCAGACAAACTGGTGAGGAGCCAAGAAACCGCATATTGGATGTACGCCACATTCCAACGAGTGACGACTGCGTTCATCCTGAGTCGCTGGGCACCATCAATGACCAGTCAGATGTGACCAAGACTGAGGACGAGGCCGGTTCGCCTCGGCCCGGTTTCACCATCATTTGGGTACAGAGCCCGAGACAAGCCTGAACGGATGGCCTGAGGAAGAATGGAGTGCGAGCCCAAATTGCTATGAGTTCTGTTCCACGTACTCGCACCCAGGATCCGCCGTGAGCCTCCCGCATCCCAACTTGGGAGTTTCGCTGATGGTCTCTGTCTCGATTTGGGGAGGCTGATACGGCCGCCTGTCCACATCGCCTCGGCCCATACTTTTTCTCTGCTCGGACATGATAACCTCCTCGGCCAGGCAGAAGCGCTCAGCCATCTGCCGGCTTACTCGAATCCTAATAAAACACCGCCACGCGGCCTCTCCTGCCATTGTTGTCGCAGACCCAGGGAAAGAGGTCATCGCCCACGGCCAAGTCCATGAACCCGTCGCCGTTGGTGTCGCCCAGATACGAAATCACAAAACCCCAGCGGCCGCAGGGAGCGGGCGGCGGCACGAAGAACGAGGCCGTGTCCCAGTTCACCCAGCCATGCACCGGGGCCAGGTTCTGGGAGCCATAGAGGAACCAGATAGACCCGTCGTAGGACCCGAACCGCTCGGTGCCCACCACCAGGTCGGAAAACCCGT
>CAZIJS010000310.1:0-4784 GCA_964539505.1 uncultured Myxococcales bacterium | reverse complement strand
GATCTATCGCAAGGATCTGCAATACAGTCGCCCTGGAAGCAAACCTGTCCACTGTCACAATTCACGAGGGCACATGGGTCTGAGACACACTGTCCCTCGACACAGACCTTCCCTGCGTCGCACTGGACATCCAGGCAGGGATCGGGAATGCACTGTCCCTGGTCGTCGCAGATCTGCCCTTGGCCACAGGCGCAGACCGGTTTGCAGGTCGCCTGGCATCCAGTCTCGTCGCAGGTCCGCTCGCAATACTCGTCGACAGGATCACAGTCCGCGGATGCGCAAGGGTCGTCGATGCATTGGTGATCCTGGCAAAATTGGCCGGAAGGACAGGGCTCCACAGCCGAGGAGCAGCTTGCATCCACACAGGTTCCCTGGACACATTCCTGCCACCAATCACAGGGATTGGGATCGCAGGGATCCACACATTCCCCATTTTCACAGACCCAGCCGGGATCGCAGAGCTTGTCGCCGCATTCTTCGCCGGCGGGCACACAGAGGTCCTTGTCACCATCCGAAACCGTGATGGTCCGACAGACGAGGGGACTAGGGCAAGGGAACTCGCCCGAACCGCAGGCGACTCGGCAGGAACCCATGTAGCACCAGGACTCGGGAGGACAATATGCATCGTCATCCACGGTTCCGTCGCAGTCGTCGTCCAGCCCGTTGCAGACCTCGTCACTGGGCTGGGTGCCGCCGGTGCAGACAATCTCGCCCCCAAGACATTTGGTGATTCCCGGTTCACAGACTCCTTCCGTGGTCCCACAAGGCTTGTCTACAGCATCCTCATCCGCCAATTCATCGTCCTCGTCGATGAGCCCGTCGCAGTCGTCATCCAGCCCGTTGCAAGCACCTTCGGATGGTCCTTCGCCGCCCTGGCAGACCTCCTGACCGTTGACACAAAGCAGTGTCCCTGGCGTGCAGCGACCGATGGCCGTCCCGCAGGGCTCGCCCAACCCGGGAATATCCTCGGGTTCGTCGGTCTGGCCGGCGCAGTCGTTGTCCAGGTTGTCACATATCTCCAAGGTCGGCGACACCACGTTTTGACAGCTCCCCCAGATCGCGTTCTGGCAGTCCCTGGTGCCCACGTGGCATTCCCCGAGGCAGGTCCATTGTCCGGTCTGGTCGTCGTAGAGACAACCGGTATCCTGGCCCGAACCAGGTGGATAACATTCCTCCGTGAGGCCTTCGTCTGTCTGGCCGTCGCAATCGTTGTCCCGTCCGTCACAGAGTTCCTCGGCGGGAACGACCTCGCCCAGGCAAGGGCCCCATGTATTGTTTGGATCCGGATCGGAAAGAGCCTCGCACACCGAGACGCCTGCTGCACATTGGCCCTGGCACTGCCAGCTCGCAGTGTTCGAGTTCCAGGTGCAGCCGTTGCCGCTTCCCGGCGAATAACAGGTCTGACTCAAGCCATCGACCACACCGTCGCAGTCGTTGTCCAGTCCGTCGCAGACCTCCACCGAGGACTGCACTCCGCCCTGGCACACGATCTGACCTCCCACGCAAGCAGTGACGCCTGGCTCGCAAACCCCCACCGATGTCCCGCAGACCTGGCCCACCGCGGGATCGTCTTGACCGTCGGGCGTGGCCGGGTTGTTGTCGTCGTCGATGCCGTTGCACAGTTCGGGAGGCGGGGGGCCACAGTTGAGCCCTTCATCCGTGAATCCGTCACAGTCGTTGTCCAGTCCGTCGCATCCAAAGTTGTCTTCCGGGCCGTATCCGTAGTTCGAATCCCCGCAGGGATTGGAGGCCGAGGCCGCCGAATAGCCGCATTCCGTACCGGATCCATCTGCGCGACACTCCACCACCCCGCTGCAATAGCACTGACCAAGCTGCCCGTTGTCACAGGTGGTCCCAAGGTCAGGAAAATCCTCGTCTATGAGGCCGTCACAGTCGTCGTCCACCCCATTGCACTGCTCGGTCCGGATGGAATCGGCGATAATCTCGGCCATGGCGGAAACCAGGTCCGACTCGTTGTTCGCCTGGATCGCAGCCCCAGTGCCCCCTGCCCTGGCGATAGCATGGTTGTTCGCCAGTTCGTTCGGTGCCACGGCAAAGGCCACCACATAGGTCTGAACATCGTAGACACAATGCCCTGACACACAGCTCGAATTCGTCGGGCAACCGCCGCTGCAGTCGTGAAGCAGGTCCGGCGTCTGTCTGAGCTGGGTGGCGGCTGCAACCGGGTCCGTATCACAACTCTCCGCGCCGTCGGTGAGCACGATCACCACGTAGGGCCGACAGCCACGCAAGGGATCGTTGCCGATGTCGCTGTTTGCCAGTTGGTCGTAGATGTCCTGCAGAGAGCCGCCGATGGGCGTGCCGCCCACGGCGCGCAACTCCGGATCCGGTTGATCTTCCGGTGCCGCACTGGGGTTGTACCCAGGTTCTCCGGGATCCGACTCGCTGTTGTCGATCCACTTGAGAATCCGGTCGGCTGTCCCGGCACCCACTGGAACAAGGATATCGGCCCCCGTCAAGGGGCTGCCGGTGATGGGGTCGGTGCAGTTGTCGAAGAGCCCCCCGGCGTAATTGATGCAAACCCTGTCGTGGACTCCCTCCAGATCGTAGTCCGGGTAAGGCTGCATCACGTCACAAAGCCGACACTCGTCCTCGGGCGCCCAAAGACCGCCGTATCCTCCACAGCCTGCCAGGTTGTTGGGAATCTCGTCGTGGCACATGCAAAGATAGTTGTGTCCGCTGTTCTGCTGGAACCTGGCCAGCCCCCACCAGACTTCACCGTAAGCATCGATGACCGTGGTCAGCGCCCCCTTGGCCATGTACAGGCGGCTCGTCACGCCCGGACTGTGGGGATGTTCCAGGCTGCCGTCACCGTATGCGTTCTGAGTGCCTTCTGGATTCATCAGCATGGAGCCAGAGGTATCCACGAGCACATAGATGGCGGGATTGAGTTCTTCGGCCCTTGCCTGGGACAGCCCCCACCACCGCCCCTCGTGCGTCCAGCCTCCTTGCAGACCGCCCATGACCACGAAACAAAAGACCATCGCACTCGACAACCTCGACCAACGCATGACGACCTCCTGCTCACGAACCGGTCTTTTCTCGAGGAACCGTAAAGTACCTCACTGCATACTTTTGTATTGTTCTCCGATCCTCTCGGTCCATGACAGATCACAAAATCACTCATTTCCATGATACCAGCATCTAGGACATTGAGAACCCCCTCAATTTCATGAGCAATGACACAAGGGGCCGGCGCGCAACAGACATCCCCAGGGCCAGGCACCGGACCATCCATGCACGGATTTCCCCGTCCAAATTTTCTCGCGTTCTCCCTGCATATCCGAGGGAGATCAGCCGGACTTGGTTGCCATGACCTTGAAATCCGCAACCCGACGAAACAGGGCATCTACCAAGCGCAGAAGGGCCAATCGATTTACCGAGAGCTTCTCGTCGCTGTCGAACACACGGACGTTGTCGAAGAACGAATCGATGGGACCCGCCAGCTCGGCCATGACCTCCAGGGCCTTTTCGTAGTCGCCCGATGCCAGGAAGGCAGCGCTGCGTTTTTCAACATCCTGGAACGCTGAATGGAGTGCCTTTTCTTCTGGTTCCACCAGGGCTGCCGAATCCAGAGATGCAGCCTGGACCTGCTCTCCCGCCTGCTTGAAGATGTTGACCGTGCGACGAAAAGCCTGCCCCAACGTGGCGAACACCTGTCTTCCCTGCAACGCCACCACTGCATCCACGCGCCGCCCCAGGTCCGCCGGGTCCGAACCACCGGCCAGGAGCACGGCTCGCACCACGTCTCCAGAGGCCTTCTCAGCGAGCAGACTCTTGAGCCGGTCCAGCAGGAAGGACACCACTTCGGACCCATCGGGGCGCAGGTTTTCGGGCAGGGTTTCGGCTGCCAGGTCCACCAGACGGCCCAGGTCCACGGCGAGTCGTCGATCCAGGAGAATCCGCAGCAGGCCGAGCGCAGCCCGGCGCAACGCAAAGGGATCACCGCTTCCCTTGGGCTTGAGCCCGGCGCCGAAGCAGCCCGTGATGGTGTCGATCCGGTCGGCCACGCTGAGCAGGGCACCCAGCTTGGTCTCCGGCAGGTCGTCTCCAGCACTACGCGGAAGGTAATGCTCCCAGATGGCCAGGGCCAGGTCCTCACCCAGCCCCTGACGCCTGGCATACTCCCGCCCCATGACGCCCTGGAGTTCCGGAAACTCGCCCACCATCTGCGACATCAGGTCCGCCTTGCAAAGAGCCGCCGCAGTCCTCGCTCTCTCCGAGTCTACCCCAAACACATCAGCGAGCCCCACTGCAATCTTTTCCACCCGGCGGACCTTGTCGAGGACCGTGCCCAACTTGCTCTGGAACATGGCATCCACGAGCTGGGCAGCAAAGTCGGCCAGAGGAACCTTGAGATCCTCTTCCCAGAAAAACCTGGCGTCCGCCAACCTTGCCCTCAGGACTCGTTCCATACCATCACGAACCAGGGCCTCGTCGCGCACCATCGTGCCGGCGATGCCCACGAATCCCGGGGCCAGGTTGCCATCCTCGTCTTCGATGGCAAAGAATCGTTGGTGCGTCTTCATCGCCGTGACCAGCACCTCTGGAGGCACGTCCAGGAAGGCCTCGTCGAACGATCCCACCACGATCACAGGCCATTCCACCAGCCCGGTGGTCTCGGCTAGAAGCTCCTGGTCGCGACGCACCTTCCAGGCCCGGGAGGCCAACTCCTCGTCCACCCTGTCCAGGCCCTGCTCGATGCGCCGGCTGCGCTCATCAGCATCCGCCACCACACCTGCCCGTTCCAGGACGCGCTCGTA
>CAZIJS010000309.1:0-4791 GCA_964539505.1 uncultured Myxococcales bacterium | reverse complement strand
CCAGATTGGGGAGGTGCATATCCACGGAGACGATCTCTATTTCCATTCGGACAGGGCCGGCGGCAAGGGGGACTATGACATCTGGGTCACCACGAGGAGCGGTCAGACATGGTCGGATCCCAGGAATATCGAGGCCGTCAACAGCTCCGGGATGGATGGATTTCCCTTCGTCAGTTCCGATGGGACCGAGCTGTGGTTCACCAGGACGTACCAGGGCACTCCTGCGGTATTCCGGTCCAAGAAGGTGGGCGGAAACTGGGGGGAGCCCGAATTGATCGTCTCACAGTTTGCCGGCGAGCCCACCCTGGACGATGCGGGCACCCTCTATTTCGTGCATCATTATTATGAAAACGGCACGCTCATCGAAGCGGACATCTACGTGGCCCATCGCAAAGACTGAACCCTTCCAATGACGGAGAAGGCATGTGCTCGGGGCAAGACGAGACGGCGTATTGTCGTTGTCGGGGTCTTGGCCTTCGTGCTATAAGCCGTCGAGACGGCATGCAAGGGACTCTTGCCGGTGGCCGCCTGGGATAGAAACGGAGGATCCTGTCCCGTGACCAATTGTCCGAAATGTGGCAGACCGCTGCCTCACAACGCCCGATTCTGTTTTGCATGCGGGGCTTCCCTGGCATCCAAGCCTGTGGACGATACCCTGCCAATCGGCGTCAGTCTCTCCAGTTTGAAGGCCGGCTCGCTGGTGTTCGACGATTATGTCGTCGAGACCCTGATCCAGGCTGACGAGGCGGGCGAACGATACGTGGCGCATCACCGGCTCACCGGGCAGCTCGTCACATTGCTCCTGCTGGCCGCGGACCTGGGTCGTGACGAGGAGATGCGCCGGCTGATCCTGTCGGAGGGCCGGCGGCTGGCCAGATTGCACCATCCCAACATCCCCGTGATGTTCAATCTGCGCGAGGACCAGGGGCGCTTTCTGGCTGTGTTCGAACATCCAGAGGGCACTGTTCTCGAACATATCTTGGCCCGCCAGGGCGCCCTGTCCGCTGCACGGGTGTCGGTCCTGGCCGAACAGCTCCTCTCGGCACTCGACGAGGCACACAGAAACGGATTGGTGCATGGTGCGCTCAGTCCCAAGTGGGTGGTAGTGGACGGCCGCGACCAGTTGACGGTGATGGGTTTTGGGTTTTTGCAGTCGCTCCAGGCCCGGCGGCCTGGACGGCGATCCGACGCCGATCCGCGCTACCAGGCTCCAGAGCAGGCCCTGGGTCGTCCCGTGGATGAGCGCACCGACGTGTATCTGGCAGGTCTGGTGCTCTATGCCATGTTGGCCGGGCGGCCGCCTTTCGACGGGCCGGCGGACTACGAGATCCTTCGCGGCCAGGTGGAACAGCCTCCGCCGGACCTGCGCGCACTGCAGCCCACGGTGCCGCCCGCAACGGCCCTGGTCGTGGGGCGGGCGTTGGTCAAGAGCCCTGATGGCCGGTACGATTCGGCGGCGTCTTTCCTGCATGCCCTCAGGCAGGCCGGCCGGGATTCCATCCAGGAGAGGCTTATCCTTCCTGCCGCTCGACAGCCCCTGGCCACGGATCGAGGGCTGCCAAGCGCAGGGCCCACGCCGTCTGGAGTTCAGGGAGGGGAACGAGGTCGGCGTGTCACGGTTGGGGAGGTCCCCTCGGTGAGAATGGCTGAGAAGGCAGTCGTTGCCGGGGTGGGGGCTGCGCTGGTTTCCGGCGAGGCTTTGGCGCCCCAAGCGCCTCCCTTGGCACCTGGCATCGCCCGGGCCACGCAAGACTCGGGGCGCAGGATGGCACCGGACCTGTCGGTGGAGCCGGACGAGAGTTGGGACAAGTCGGACGACGAGCCCGCCGGCCCTGGTTCTGCAGCCCTGGCACAGCCGGCCCCCGTCGGTGCGTCAGGCGGCGATGACGTGGGCCGGGTTGCGAGAGACCAGGCCGCAGGTGCGCAGGGGGGGGCGCGGGCCGAGGGGAGGGGAGGAACCGTCGAATCGGCAACATCCAAAGGAACCAATGCGCAAGCCGGCCCCCTGGAGAAAGAGGAACAGGGTCCGAATGACAAGGATGTCGAGGGGCCGGAATCAGCCGCATCGACTGTGCCGGCCAACTCTTCCACGTCCGGGTTCGGATCTTTTTTCAACGCCACCGAATCCTACGGGGGGGATGACGATTTTTCGGACTTGGAGGACCTCACCGGGGGCAGGCGTGGTGTGCGGCGCTGGTGGGTAGTGTTGGGCGTCTTGTTGATGTTCGGGGGCGGGGGACTGGGCGCTTATTATTATTTCGACCCCTACGCGCGGGTGTCGGCCGACGAGGATGAGGAGGAGCGTCCCGCGGACCAGGGGACAGACCAGGGGACGGACCAGGCGGCCATGGGAGCCGACGAGAAATCAGACACTGCGTCTTCCGTTCCATCGAGGCAGAGGCCCGGGACGACACCGGGTCGAACCGAGCCGCGGCCTCGGCCCGAGGTGACATCGCCGCCGCCGTCACTGGATCCCCCCGAGGCCGAACTTTTCAAAGTGCGCGCTGTCTGGAAAAAGAGCAAGGCCCGGGCCATTGCCCCGTTGGAGAAATTGTTGGGGCGGTTTCCTGAATCGGCCAAGGTCAAGCAGATGTTGGGGAGTGCATACGAGGAACGGGCCTGGCGCCAACTCAATGATGGACTTTACCGCAGGACGATCGTGGCTGCGAAAAAGTCCCTGGCGCTTTGGCCGCAGACCACCTTGGCCTGGTTTTGTCTGGGGTATGCCCTGCGACAGACAGGCAAGCGGGCGGAGGCTGCATCGGCCTTTTTGCAGTACATCGAGCGTTGCCGGGGCAAGAAGTGTCGGATGCTGGGCATAGCCCGCAGGTATGCGAAGCAACGGTGAGCAGCACAGAGACGGAACCTGGCACATCCAAATCAGGTGAGCGGCGGAGAGGGTCTTTCGCTCCCTGGCCGGGCAGCGTCGGGCGGAAAGATGTCGGCCGCCGTCCTCACCGGATCGCGTAGAGACATCCCGTGTCGGCACCGACATACAGAACACCTCCAGGGCCGATCACCGGTGAGGAATCCACATCGTCTCCAATGGAAACTTTCATGAAGACTGTGCCCTGGGCGGTGATCCCGTAGATGTAATCGTCCTCGGAACCCACATAGATTCGGCCGGTGGAATCGACCACGGGACTGGATCGAATGTCGTCGCCCGTCTGCACGGTCCAGAGTATCTTGCCAGACCGGGACAGTCCGTAGATCCGATCGCCGGTGTCACCCACCACGATGATGCCGCTTGGCGTAATCGCCGGTGAGGCGCGCACCCCCCGTTTGAGACGCAGGACCCATTGCTTTTTTCCCGAGGGGGACAGGGCCACCAGCGTTCCCCGGTCGGTTCCCACATAGAGCGTTCCCCAGGGCGCCATGGCCGCGGTGGAATAGTGGATGGGACTGCCCACATCGAGGGTCCAGCGGACAGTGCCGGCAGGAGAGATGCTCAGGAACGTGGTGCCCTGCCCAGGAATGTAGATGTTGCCATTGCGGTCCAGGGTGGGAGAGCTATACAGACGCCGGCCCACCGACGTCTTCCAGAGGAGGTTTCCGTCCCTGGTCAGGGCATAGAGGAAGCCATCGAAGGAAACCACGAGGACATGACCACGGGAGTCGATGACGGGACCGCAGCGAATGTCTCCTCCTGTCTTGAATTTCCAACGCAGGGTTCCTTTGGATGTCAGGGAGTAGACGTGGTCGTCATCCGACCCCACGTACAGGTTGCCCTGGTCGTCGAGACAGGGACTCGAATCGATGTCGTCGTTGGCGTGGAACGTCCAAAGGAGTGTGCCGCTGGAATCCACGGCATGCAGCCGGTCGTCCTGGCTGCCCACCGCGATGATGCCGCTCTTGGAGACGACGGGTGACGAAAAAATGGTGCTCCTTGCACAGTATTTCCAGTCGATGGTCCCTTTGGTTGGGCCGCGGTATTCCGAACTGCCGTCACGGAACGGGTCGAGACGAAAGAACTGGGCCGGGTGGACCGTGTGACGTCTGCTGCTGGTCCAGATGCGATAGAAATGGCCTGTCTGGATCGGAATGGCCAGGGCCAGAGAGAGCCATGCGGCTGTCAGGACCAGAAGCGTTGCGCCGATTGGCCAGCGATGGAAAGGCTTGTGTTTCATAGACTGACTATCTTTTTCGCCAGGGCCTTTTCTGTCAACCTCGAACCTGTCTAACTGTCTGATTGTCTGATCCCTACTTTCCGGGATTGCTGACATGGGGCAAGACACCGAGTCGATGGAACAAGAATGCCAGCTCATCGGCCTTGGCAGCCACACGTTTTTTGATCATGTCGCCTCCGCCGTGCCCTGAATGAGACTCCACCCGGAGGAGCACCAGTCCATGACCTTTCGTGGCCCAGCGCATTTGGGCCACGAATTTTCTGGCATGCATGGGGTCCACCCGGTCGTCGCTGTCTGCGGACATCATCAGTAAATCCGGATAGGAGACGCCCTGTTTGACATGGTGATAGGGTGAGTAGGCATAGAGCCATTGGAACTGTTTTGCGTCCGCCGGATCACCGTACTCGGCGATCCATGTCTTGCCTGCGCCGAACTTCTGGTACCGGACCATGTCCAGGAGGGGAACGTAGCAGACCACGGCTCGGAAAAGCTCTGGCGCCTGCACCATGGCAGCTCCCACCAAGAGGCCTCCGTTCGAGCCCCCCCGGATGACCAGTTTCTTCGGGTTGGTGTAACCCTGTGCCACGAGCCATCGGCCCGCCGCGATGAAATCATCGAACACGTTTTGCTTGTTTTGGAGCATACCTGCCTTGTGCCAGGATTC
>CAZIJS010000308.1:0-4827 GCA_964539505.1 uncultured Myxococcales bacterium | reverse complement strand
TAGCGCACTTGACTGGGGGTCAAGGGGTCGGAGGTTCAAATCCTCTCGCCCCGACAACGGCGTCGCGGAGAAAAAACAGCCCGCGACGCTTTTTTTTGTCGAGTGGAATCGTGTCTTGGTAAAAAATGCGACCCGGCAAAGCGGGTCACCTTGGACTCTGGAGAAGGAGAGGGATGACGAAACGGCCTCTGATCCTGTTGACGAACGACGATGGCATTGCTGCAGATTCTTTGGCAGTGGCGGCTTCTGTCTTGTCCCAGAATGCGGACGTGGTGGTCGTGGCGCCTTCCGGTGAGCAGAGTGCTGCCAGCCACAGGATCACGCTTTCGGGTCCCATTCGGGTGACATGCTTGCGAGAGGGCTGGTACGCCGTGGACGGCAGCCCAGCAGACTGTGTCTACCTGGCAGCAGCGGTGCTGGATGGGGGAATAGTCCCCGACCTCGTGGTGTCGGGACCGAACCGGGGCCTCAATCTTGGGACCGACGTGTTCTATTCCGGGACTGTGGCTGGTGCCATGGAAGGCGCGCTGCGCGGTTTTCCGGCGATTGCACTCTCTGCGCCCAGGATGGCTGGTGAGTCTCATTGGAAGCAGGCCGCAAGGCTGGCCTACGAAATGTGGCGAATCTTGGATTGGAGCGGCCTGCGGGAAGTGACCGTGAATGTGAACCTGCCGGAGGGACCGATCAAGGGTCTTCGGTGGACAGCCATGGGCCGGAGGCATTACCCATTGGAAGCGAAGATCTGCAGCGATCCCTTCGGGCGAACATATTACTGGATCGGCGGTCAAGGGCTTGGTACCTACGAAGGTGCCCAGGGTGAGGACGCCCAGGCCGTCAGGGACGGCTTTGTGTCTGCCAGCTTCATTGGTCTGGACCTGACGGTTGCAGTGCCCTCGTTGCCGGACCCAGAGCGCATCCTGCATGCAGAAAAAAGGTGAGCCAGTCGATGGACGAGGCGAAAGCTGCCAGACTCAGGGAGGAGATGGTGCGCCGTCAGATCGAGGCGCGTGGGGTCTGCCATCCCCTGGTTCTGAAAGCCATGCGGGAAGTTCCCAGGCATCGTTTCGTGCCACCGCATCTGGTGGAGGCAGCTTACGATGACAGACCCTTGCCAATAGGTTTCGGCCAAACGATATCTCAACCGTACATTGTTGCCAGGATGCTCGAGTTGCTGGATCCAGGACCGGATATGTCTGTCCTGGACGTGGGGCTGGGCAGCGGATACCAAGCCGCAGTGCTGGCCAGCATCTGCGCAAGGGTCTTCGGGATAGAACGACACTGCGAATTGGCCGGGAAGGCCCATCAGGCCCTGGTCGAATTGGGGTTCTCCAACGTGGAGGTGGGTTGTTTCGACGGAACCTTGGGGTGGCCGCAGCGAGCCCCGTTCCAGGGGATCGTCGTGGGGGCGGGAACTCCCCAGGTCCCCGAACCCCTCATCGAGCAACTGGATGAAGGCGGCCGTCTCGTCTTGCCCCTGGGAACGAAAGTTTCTCAGACCCTGGAACTGCTCCGCAAACAAGGAGGCTCGATTCAACGAGTCCGAGATTTGGAATGCCGATTCGTGCAGCTCGTGGGGCGCCATGGCTGGTCGGAGGAATGATGCACTTGTTTTTCGGAAAAATGATGCCCGTCGGTTGGTCGGAGGAATAGGCCACTTTTCAGTTTCAAATGACTGTTGAATTTCGAGATGAGATTTCAGGAGAATTGATCCCATGGATTCGAATCCCAAGGACAAAAACGCCAATTCCAACGAAAGCAATGCCACAATGAACAGTTCCATGACGGCAGAGAAAGGCGAGGGGGGCCAGAGAGCATCCCGCCCTGGCAGACGTCGGGGATTTTGGGAACTGGCCGCGTACGGATTCAGCATGGGCACGGCCAATGTGATTCCCGGCGTGTCCGGTGGGACCATGGCTTTGATCCACGGCATCTATGAGGATCTGGTGGATGCCATCAATTCGGCCGATGCAAAGTTTATTAAAGATATCATGACATTTCGGTGGAAAAGCGCCTTCGATCGCCTCCATTGGCGTTTTCTCCTCCCCCTGGGTGTGGGAGTGGTTCTGGCCATTCTGTCTCTGGCCCGGGTGATCCCGTATTTGCTGGAGCATTACCGTCCACCAGTCACGGCATTTTTCCTTGGCCTCATCTTGGCTTCCACCGGGACCATCGCGAAAGAAATTCCACGATGGACCCCTGGGGTGTTCCTTGCCGGTTTGTCCGCCGCTCTCATCTCTTTCTGGGTCGTTGGACTCATCCCGCTCCAGACTCCAGAGAGCCTCTGGTTTCTTTTTCTCTGCGGGGTTCTGGCCATCATGGCCATGTTGCTGCCAGGCATCAGTGGGGCGTTCATACTCCTGGTCTTGGGTAAATACACCTATGTCCTTGGGGCTATCCAGGACCTGGTGTACCACCTCCAGTTCTCGGCATTCCTGCCGCTGGCCGTTTTTGCCGTCGGCTGTGTCGTTGGACTCGTGGCCCTGGCCAGAGCCATGGCATACGCCCTGGAGCACCATCGAGGAGTGACCATGGCGATTCTGGTGGGGCTCATGCTCGGGTCGGTGCGGAAACTCTGGCCCTGGAGAGAGGTGGTTCGGACCCTGAAAGTGGGGCACAAGACCCTGCCGCTCGAAGAGGCCAACCGACTTCCCATGCAGTTCGACGGTCAGGTGGCTCTGGTCCTGGTGACCTTTGTGCTGGGCATTGCCTTGGTGATCTTGCTGGAACGACTCGCTCAGCCGCGGGAGAGAACCGAACAACCAGTCGATCGGGTGGCCTGAGACCTCGCGACAAAGGGCGAGAAGACGGCGGATTTGTCTCCGCTCGCTACCATGGCGTGCGCCATACATTTCTTGGAAATGCGGGAAAGAAATGATTATAATCGATGGATATTTAAGAGATAATATGACATCAAGAAAAGTTCGAGGTTTTTTCCTCGAAGACTGCTTTTGGGTTTTCGAGGCCAATCACGGAGGCCGACGACATGCACGAAAATGACCTGTCGTATCTGAGAGAACACCTGCGTCGTATCCCGGACTTTCCCAAGCCTGGTATCCTTTTTCGGGATATCACCCCACTGCTCCTGGACCCCAAGGCTCTCAAGCTCACGTTGGATGGTCTCGAAGAGCATTTCCGTGGAAAACGACTGGACAAGATTGTGGCCATGGAGAGCCGGGGCTTCCTCTTTGGCGTGGCGCTGGCGGACCGTTTGGGGCTGGGGTTCGTCCCGGTGCGAAAACCGGGGAAGCTGCCGGGGAGAACCGAATCTGTCACCTATCAACTCGAGTACGGAACCGACAGCCTGGAGATCCATGCCGACGCTCTGTCCCAGGGTGACAAAGTCTGGGTCATCGACGACCTGCTGGCCACCGGAGGGACTGCCAGAGCCACGGTGGAGCTGGTACGACGCCTCGGAGCACGGGTGATGGGCGCTTCGTTCGTGGTGGAACTGGCCGAGCTGGGCGGGAGAAAAAAACTCGGCGACGTTCCGGAAATCCAGGCGCTCCTCGTGGAGTAGGGGGTGTTTCGCGGTTTCGAAGGCGCCGCGAATCGTCGACTGGACGAATCGTCGACTGCACGAATCGGCGATCGTCTGAAAAATCAGCCGCAGGGCCCAACATGTTTTGGCTTGACCAAGCAGGCATTTTCCTGCAGGTTTATGGCCATGTGCGCGCGGCAAAATCCGCCCCCGTAGCTCAGTCGGATAGAGCAGCGGTTTCCTAAACCGTTGGCCGGGTGTTCGAGTCACCCCGGGGGCGCCATCGCCGGGCAAGGAGGCTCTCGTGGTTTCCACCAGAGGAACAGCACTCTTGATCTCGTCTGAACAGTCCGTGGAACAATGGATGATCGAGTGTGTCGGTTCCATGGGGTTCGGATATCTATCGATACACAAGCCAGGGGAAATCGAGGGCATCCAAGACTCCTTGTCCCTCTGTCTCATCGACGTCACCGGACCGGAAGGCGAGACCTGGCAGGAGTTTCTGAAGCGACTCAGAAGACACCATCCCCTTCTTCCTGGAGTTTTGGTCTCCGGAGACGATTCTCCCTTCGTACCCAGGGAGGCACTCGGTGCCGGCATCGTGGATGTCCTGAGCGTGACCGAGGACCTGGGCGCCCTCCGTCCGAGGCTGGATCGCATCGCGCGTCGAGTGGAGGCCGTGCGCGACATCCGCAGTGCCATTGCAGCTCTTGGCTCACTCACGGGAGAGCAGGGGGGACAGGCAGGACAGGCCGGGCAGACCAACCCAACCGGTGAGATGCCTACGCGCAGGGCCGTGCTCCTCGTGGGCAGTGAGAGTTCCCTGGGCCAGTCTGCCGAGGCTCTCCAAGCTGCGGAAATCCAGGTCGAACGGGCAGAGAGCTTCGAGCAGGCCCGCCTGGCTGTCAAAGAGAACCGGTTCCAGGTTCTCGTGGTGGACAACGATTTGCCCGACGCAGCCGGCCTCGAGGCCATGAGAGATCTGGCTGCGGCGAGTCCAGATGCCAGGATCCTCTTCGTTGTGGGATTCACTGCAGCTGACGACGCAGTGCAGGCTCTGCGGTGGGGTGCTGCATCATTCCTCATCAAGCCAATCGGCGCTCAGCAGCTCCTCGATCAGGTCCAGTCCCTCATGCAGGCCGATCCTCCTCAGGCCCAGCCCCAAGTCATGGGCGAAAAGGCCCAGGAGGCCGTTTCCTTGCTCGAAGACGCCATTGCTCGGCTCTGCAGCCACTGATCCCGCCTGTCATTTCATTCGGCTGGATTTTCCAAGAGACGATTTGCCCAGCTCGGGTTTCCGCAGGTCCGGGGAATGTTAGGTGTCCGGTCAGCTTGGTTTTCCGCAGGTC
>CAZIJS010000307.1:0-4851 GCA_964539505.1 uncultured Myxococcales bacterium | reverse complement strand
TCCCCCTCCTCCTTTCCTCCCCTCCCATTCTCCTCTGCTCATGGATCAATCCTGTACCCGCGCCGCAGCAGCAGCCCTTCAAGGGTACCCCATCTGTTCAATTTCAGAACAAAGCGTTGAACTTCTCGATACTTACCGAAGCAACCCGACCACATCCACGCCAAGCCGTTTCAGTTTCATGAGCAGGACCGGGTCGCCAGGCTTGGCAGCCAATGCCTTACGATAGGCCTTCTTGGCTCGCCGGATCAATGCTTCCGACCCGGCACTCCCTTGTGCTGCCCGATATTGCTGGAGCAACTGGTCCCCCAGAGCAACCCATGCGTCGCCGTTTCCGGGAGCCACAGCCACCGCCTCCTCCAAAACGGCCACAGCCTTCTTTCTCTTGCCCGCCTTCCCAAGGGCCAACCCCCAGTGCGTCAAGCTCTCTGCAGACCGCGAAGACAAAAAAACGACCTTTTCCCACTGTTTGGCGGCTCGACGGTGGAACTGCATCCGGTCGAGCACCAGAGCCAAGGAGCGCTGAGATTGCCCATCGAAAGGATGGAGTGCCACAGCCCTCTCCAAGTAGCCCCGAGCTTTATCGAGTTCCCCCCGTTCCAGAAACAGGCGCCCCAAAACGGCCAGAGCCGACCAACTCGGCGGGGGCCCCTTGGCCGCCTGCATGAGCGCTGCCACAGCTCTCGCATCGTTGCCCAATTGCAAATGTGCCAAACCCAGCAGTGCCAGGAGTCTGGGATGGTGTAAGCCCTTTTCCTGCGAAGCTTCCAATAATTCTACTGCATGAGAGGGCAGCCCCCGATCCAAGAATTTTTGCGCCCGTCGAGCCGTCTTGCGAACTGCCAGCGACATTCGGGCTTCCAAGTTATCCATGATCCCAGAGAGCCTCTCAGCTCTCTTTCTCTCGACGGGCGAAGGCCCCTGCACCAACACCGAGGCCAGCGTTTTTCGTGCCTCCAGGAACTGCCCGGTGAGAGCCAATGCCTGGGCAAAAGCGACACGGGCACCTGGCCCCGCCCCCAAATTCACCGCCTTGTGAAGCAACGAACGCGCCCCTGCCGGGTTGTCGTCTTGCAGCGACATCATCCCCAGGCGATACAGGGCATCCGCCGACAGGATCTTCGATCGAATCGACGAAAAAAGCACCTTTGCAGTCTCTCTCCCGGATGGACCTCCGGCCAACTCAATGAACCCCTGGAAATACGCCGCCGCATCGCGCCCTCGAACCCGATCAACATCTTCCCTGATATGGAACAAGCGGCCCAATCGCCCCGTCAAAGAGGCACATCGAGCCAATCCCCTCGCCGCTCGGCCAAATTCCCCTTCGGAAATGTATCGCTGTAAAATGACGCTTTCGTAAAGCCTGCAGGCTGCCATGGCATCCCGAGACAACAGGGAATCGGCCCTGTCGAGCGCCGTCTTTCCCCGCAGGGGCGGCTTACAGGACGAGACAAGTCCTGCAATGGCCGCCAAGGACAGGAATCGAAACATCACCCCTCCCGAGACAACGCGCCTACTTGCGGCGCTTCCTGAGAATCATCCCCAGCACCAGCAGGAACAACAAACCCACTGGCAGGGAACCAGGAGACGCAGTTGTGGCACAACCACAGCCGCCGCCACCACCACCATCCCCCTGACACATGCCCGCTGCGAAACAGTCTGGATCGGCACAGTCGATAAAATCATCCTGGTCGTTGTCTATGCCATCGTCGCACAGTTCCTTGGGGCGATTGGCACAAGCTTGATCATTGGCGCAATCGGGGTCCGAACAGTCGGGGTATCCGTCATGGTCGTCATCCACCCTATTCGTACAATTTTCCTGAGGCTTCGAGGCACAATTGGGGGCCTGACGGCAATCTGGATCGAAACAATCGATGAACCCGTCGAAGTCGTCGTCTTCCCCGTTGCTGCAAATCTCCGTGGCTTGACAGTTCGACGCCGAGGAACAATCCGGATCGGCACAGTCGATGAATCCGTCCCCGTCGTCATCCTCTCCGTTCGTGCAATCCTCTCGATTCGTCTGCTGGCAATTCGAGGCATTCGAGCAATCCGGATCGGCACAGTCGATGAATCCGTCCCCGTCATCATCCTTTCCGTTCGTGCAGACCTCCGCCCCTCCTCCGCAGATAAGCTGCAGTTGGAAGGCCGACCCCTGATCGTAGGAATCGACCACGATATACGACCCACCACTCGGGACGGTAAACTGAACGGATTCTGGATTGGCGCCGGATTGTGTTCCAGATGCAATGCAACTACTCGTGTCGCAGGTCATGGCCAGAGCCGGCAGCACGAACAAGTCTAGATCCTGGCCCCCAGTGGGCGTCAACACCGCCTGCACCTGGGTTCCCACGGGAACGGACAACTGGTAGGCCACTTCCGGACCCATCTCCCGCTCATTGAAACACCCGTAGTTCATGAATCGTGCGGACCCTCCGCTCGTGTTCCCGTTGACCACCTGCCCGCAAGACAGGCCGCCGGCGGGCTGTTCACAAGCGGCTGCACCACTACAATGGGGATCGGACCCACATTCGGGGTCACTGCAGTCTGTCAGGCCGTCCCCGTCATCGTCTGTTCCATTCGTGCAATCCTCGGAATGGGTGTTGCCGATAAAATTCTCGATGAACGATTGAAACTCACTCACCGACGTATCCACCCCGAAATACTCGCAGTTTTGATCCCCATAAGAAGTGACACCAGCCACGTACGTGGTTCCATTCCGCACGATGAGCGCAGGCCCCCCGCTGTCACCGCTGCAGGGCCCACCCTGTGCGTTGCTGTAGCCGAATGTCCTGGGGGGCATCTGCGTCCCGCTATAGTAACAATAGTTGGATCTGGTACCTTCACACACGTATCCGATACTGCCCACGAAATAATATTTCTTCGTGTTTTGGTCCGTATACTCCGTTTTGCCGAACCCAACGAATGTCACCTGTGCGCCGTTGTCGTTCGTGGTCAAACCATACCCGGCCGGCAAATATGGTATCGGCGTGATCGATGCCGGTGCATCCTGGTTGAGACGGATCAAAGCGATGTCGTTGGTGGGCATCTGCCCACCGCCTGGATTGTAATTGGGATGGGCTTGGGCCTCTGTGACACCGCGGTAGTCCCCGGTCTGGTTCATGTCCGTGCCGAAAAACACGGTGAAACTGTTGGTGGGCATCTGATAGACACAGTGGCCGGCCGTCAAAACCACCCGGCGAGTGATCAGCGTCCCGCTGCACAGGGCACCCACCTGACTGTTGTAAATGGCCACCACGGCCATGTGATCCTGGGATGTGTCGTAAGTCCCATTGATGATTGGCCGAAAGCCCTGCTCGTATCGAAGCGGCGAGCCGCTGGGCTCGGCCTGACAGGATCCCAGTCCGGCGAGAAAGAGGAAGAGGAACAGACCCGTGACATTGCGTCTCATGAATCACTCCTTGTCTGGTTGGTCTCCACTGCAGGGCCGCTCCACCTCTCCAGGCGGCTGGGCGACTCGGTTCGGAGGGCAATCAAGTACAACATCGTCACACATTAGAGCAGTATGGCAAGGCACCATGCAGTACGGGATGGTACCATACAATTTTTCCGGATGAAGACTACCTTTGTTTTTTTCCTCCCACAAGGGTATTTTTTTCGCTGGTAGAAATTTCTATGGAGATACAACCTGGGGGCCCTCTGCCAGAGTGGAATCGGTGTCATAGGTTTCTTTCATTGGAGACGGGGCTGAATCACGAGAGACGATCACGTTTTTGGGGATCCTGTCATGCAGACGCGACCTTCCCACAAGGATTGCCACCCGCGCCATGCCCAAGCCACGCCCACCATATCCAAGCCGGACCGGCCCTTCAATTCCTCCCGGCTCACCATTCCGAAGACCTGCTGTAGACACTTGTCGAACTCAAAAAAGAAGCTTATTGAATTCGGACCCAAAATAGGTAAAATATTTGAGTCTTGTAGACACTGTGACTCCAGCGGGAAGCAATGCCATGGTCGTTTTGAAGGTTCGATTTCGCAAAATTGAGGATTTCCTCGACAACTTCGATTCTTCCGGCAACGGAATCCTCTTTTGTCCCACAACGAGCGCCTTCGAAGAAGGGAGCCGAGTGATCGTGGACCTGCGATTTCCCGGCCTGCCCAACCGAAGCATGATTCTGGGAACGGTTCTGAGTTGGCGGTCTGCGCTGCCCCGACTCCGTGTGCGCGCAGGGGCCCGGGTGGCATTCGAGGAGTCGGAGCGCCCCAAACGAGACTTCTTGCTCGATGTGGCGGCCGGAAACGGTGACAGATACAGAAAGCGAAAGCACGTTCGACTCCCCATCCATGTTCCAGTGGCCTGGCGGCCATCGAGCAGCTCCGACTACGAGGAAGGCAGACTTGGGGAAATCAGCCAGGGAGGAGCATTCCTCAAAGTCCCAGTGTCCCTGCCCGTGGGCACGGAAATCGTCTTGCGACTCGACCTGCCCGGATCCCAGGCCCCCATGCTGGTGACTGGGAAGGTGGCTTATAATCTGGGGGGCAAGGGGAACGGGATCCGGTTCATCTACCGTGATGGAGGAGGCTCCCGACGTATCCACGAAATGCTGCGCCGCATTCAGGACACCCCGTTCTGATTGCGCCCACTCACCTTTGTCCTACCAGCCCTTCGTCTCGCACAAAAACTGTCACCCAACAGATACCGGTTCCAACGATACCGGTTCCAACCAGTCGGGAACCGACTCGATCCTGAGTGTCAGCCTGTCGTCACGCAGCCCCCACGACTTCGAGTGGAGAAACATTCGCGGCCTGCCGTCCAGAGACCGAGCCCATGTCCCGGCCGATGGAGAAACGATCGATCCAGCAGCGCCATACCAGGGGTCGCCCACAACAGGACAG
>CAZIJS010000306.1:0-4872 GCA_964539505.1 uncultured Myxococcales bacterium | reverse complement strand
CATCCCAATGATGTCTATTTTGCGAATACAGGTTTGGAGTTGTCAAGCAAAAAGCTTCACGATTGCGTTTTTCTGGGTGGCACATGCTTCAAGGACTGGGCTTGAAGAGAAACGGATAGCTGACGATGATTCGTCCTCCCCTGGGCCTGGGAAACCGGGCGCTTCGCACGATCCGCAGGATGCAGGAATCCAGGATCTTGTCCCCCAGAGACTGTTTGATCCTGGCCACGGGGACCTGTCCTGCGGTGTCGATGATGAACCGAACGAGCAGGCGTCCCTGGATGCTGGGTCTGCGTGTGAGAGCCTGGACATAGCAGTATTGGATCTGGGGAGAGAGAGTTTTCATGACACGACTGATGCTGGCCTTGTAGGGAGAGCCATACTGTGGGGAAGCAACATGCAGCCTGGGGATGGCTCGGGCCGGCCGGGAGACCACCCGTCCCACCAGGGCGCCGCTGGGAACTGGACGGTGCCTGGTGCGGGAGATGACGTGAATCGGGACCATGAGGCCACCAGGGGTTCCTTCCATCCTTCGGTGATGTCGCTTCTTTTTTGCCTGAGGCGGTGGGGCGAATCGTTCGGCCTGGGCCTTGGGTGGCGCCACCGGGGCCGGGGGCTGGCTGGACCGGGGAGATGGACGGCAGGCCGGCAGGGCGGCGAGCAGAGACGCAAGGAGCAGAGCGCTGCCCTGGCGAGCGGTGCGCCATATCGAAACCATGGTTGACCTCTTTGTCGAGTCGACCTCTTTGTCGGATTGACCTCTTTGTCGAGTCGACCTCTTTGTCGGATTGACCTCTTTGTTGGGTCGACATCTTTGTTGTGTTGATTCTCTGGTACCTGTCTTCTCGATGAGAATACGAGATTTGTTCTGCCCTGGCTACCGTGTCGCTCGGTTCCTGGCTGTTCCTGCGCTTGTTCTGTGGGGATGGTCGGCGGCTTGCGGCGCTGTTGCCTGGTTTCCTTCGTCCTGTTTTCCTGGGCAGGTCTTGTTGGGCAGGTCTTGTTGGGCTGGTTTCCCTGGTTCGGTCTACTCCGCGGCCGCGGCGGAAGCGACTCTCTGGCCGGGCTGGAGACAGGATGCCAGACGGGAGGCCACGGCATGGTCTCCTGCCTCGATTCTGGATTGGGTCAGGTTGGCGAGTTTGATGCGGAGGACTGCTTCCAGGACTGGGGGGACTTTCATGGCCAGGTCCGGGTGGGTGGCGTAGAAGTTTGCCAGGGCGCAGTCCGCGAAACGGTCTCGTTGCTCGGGGGATGATTGGGGCGCGAGCGCGTTGCCGTCCCTTGGAGTCGACGGATCATCGGCTGGCTCTCTGTCCCGGCCGGTGGCTGCCTGGGAGGCATTGTCCGAGACCGACGATGGCGCGGATCCCGTAATCCAACGGGTGCTCATGCCTGCCAGGAAGAAGAGGAGAAACACCGCCGCAGTGAGGATCCAGGACCAGGATTGGAGAGACAACTGGATTCGGCGGGACATGGCGACTCCTCTCGGACAACCACGGATGCCGTCGGCACAATTTTCTGGGCATCTCGTGGGCACAGTCGGGTCGGCATCCCAGCCTGGGCGGCTGACCCGGCTGTGATGCGTTGATGCGAGGATAGCGCTTGCAGCCCGAGAGCACAAAATTTTGGATCGGACGTTGTCTGTGAATGCGTCGTGGTCGGCCAAATGAGCCGATGTGCGGGCAGAGGGGCGGCAGCGGGTCTTGTCTGGGACAACCGGCGAAAAGACGGGCTGTCACCCTGTTCGGGGTGGGGGCAGGAAAGGAAACAGGACGGCTGTGCGGACGACCCCATGGGGTCGGTGGGGAGATGCTCTGGGTTACAGCACCGTGTTGAGGGTGGTGATGAGACCGTCGGTGACGATGAGGGCGAAGATGATGGCCACCACGGTCTTGGTGGCGGCCTTGCCCACGGCTTCTGCGGAACGCTCGATGTTGAGCCCGTTGTATGAGCCGATGAGCACGATGGTCCATCCGAACAGCACGCTCTTGCCCAGTCCGTGGAGCAGGTCTGCCGTGTCGAGGGCGCGCAGGGTCTGTCGCAGGTAGGGCTCGAGACTCAGGCCGAGATAGGCCAGTGAAATGAGGGCGCCCGCCGCAATGCTCACCAATGCTCCCAGTCCCGTGAGCAAGGGTTGGGTGACCGTGACGGCCAGGAGCCTGGGCACCACGAGGAAGCGGATCGGCTGGATGCCCATGACCTGGAGGGCGTCGAGTTCTTCGCCGACCTTCATGGTGCCGATTTCCGCGGCAATGGCCGAGCCCGATCGACCTGCCACCACCACGGCCACGAGCAGGGGCGAGAGTTCCCGCACGGCGCTGAGGGCCACGAGATTGGCCACGTAGATGCTCGCCCCGAAGCTTCGGAGCTGGTATGCGGCCTGGAAGGCCAGGATGAGACCCAGGATCGCGGCGATGACGAGAACCACGGGGATGGCATCGGCGCCCAGCTCCAGGAGTGCGGTCTGCAGGGATCCCTTGCGCCGGTCTTTGCTCGAAAAGAGGCCTGACAAGGCACCGGCGAACACGTCGCCCAGAAACTCCAGGATGGAGGATGTGCTTTTTCCCATCTGCTGCGCAAACTCCCCCATTCGGAAGAAGAAGGTTTCCGGTTTTCCGGCAGGAGCGGGTTGTGGCGCAGGCAACGCCGCGGCGAGGGACGCGATGTCATGGGGAATGCCCAGGACGCTGCTTCCTGGATTGCTTTCCACCAGGTGCGCCAAGGCGGCGATTCCTGCGCTGTCTGCATGCAGCAGGCCCGATGCGTCGATGACCAGTTTGGTTGTGCGGGTCTTGCGCAGCATGGTCCTGGTGCGGGAGAGGAGGTTGGAAGCCGTGGTGCGGTCCAGGTCGCCGGAAAGGGACAGGCGGAGGACATCGCCCTCCAGGGCGAATACTGTTTCGAGACTCGGACTTTTCGTTGCCCTGGTCATCTGTCTCGGCGTCCTCGCAGTGTTTGTCTCGCGGACAGGTCAGTAGGCCTTGGCCATGACCACGCGGCCCTGGGACGGTTTGCCGCAGACCATGCATGCCCCCTCTTCGGGCTCTCGATCCCAGGGGATGCATCGGATAGTGGCTTTGGTGTCTTCTTTGATCTTGGCCTCGCAGTCCTTCGATCCGCACCAGTGGACCAGGGCAAAGCTGCTCTGCCCTTCTCCATAGAGGCCCTTGAAGGTTTCGTAGTCGTCGACCCGGACGGTGCGTGCGTCCCGCCGCTCTCTGGCCAGTTCCAGCAGCTCGGTTTGCATGGCTTCCAGGGTTTGGACCACCCGTTCGGTGAGGCCGGACAGGGGCCAGGATTCTTTCTGCAGGTCGCGTCCTGCGCGTTTCTTGGTCATGACCTGTTCCTTGGCCAGGTCCCTTGGCCCAATCTCGATGCGCAGCGGCACCCCGCGGCGCTCCCAGTGGTAGAACTTGAATCCTGGTTTGTATTCCTCACGGTCGTCCACCACCACTTCGAGGGCTCTTCCGAAGACCGTCGCTTTGCGCAACTTGGCCGCGATGTCGTTGGCAGCACCGACCACCTCTTGGCGTTGTGCGTCTTTTCGATAGATGGGCACGATGGCCACGTGGATGGGCGCCAGCCTGGGAGGAAGCACGAGGCCGGCGTCGTCGCTGTGGGTCATGATGAGACCACCCACGAGTCTCGTGGACACGCCCCAGCTCGTTTGCCAGACGTATTCGAGGTCCCCGTCCTTGTTTTGGAACCGCACGTTGAAGGCCTTGCCGAAGTTTTGACCCAGATCGTGGGAGGTGCCGGCCTGGAGGGCCATGCCGTTTTGCATCATGGCCTCGATGGTCATGGACTTGACCGCCCCGGCGAACTTCTCCGTCTCGGACTTGTCTCCCTTGATGACGGGCATGGCCATGACCTCTTCGGCAAAGGCTGCATAGACTTCCAGCATGCGCCTTGCTTCCTCCTTGGCTTCTTCGTGCGTGGCATGGGCCGTGTGGCCTTCCTGCCAAAGGAATTCACTGGTGCGCAGAAACATCCTGGTCTTCAGTTCCCATCGCATCACGTTGGCCCATTGGTTGATGAGCAGGGGAAGATCGCGCCAGGACTGGATCCACCGCGAGAAGAAATGACCGATGATGGTTTCCGAGGTGGGTCGCACAACGTAGGGCTCTTCGAGCTCCTTGCCTCCCGCATGGGTAACCACCGCCAGCTCCGGCGAGAAACCCTCGACATGCTCGGCCTCTTTTTGAATGAAGGACATGGGGATGAGCAGGGGAAAATAGGCGTTTTTGTGCCCGGTTTCCTTGAATCTCCGGTTCAAATCTTCTTGGACCAGTTCCCAGATGGCATAGCCGTGGGGCTTGATGACCATGCAGCCCTTCACCACTTCGGCCGGCTCGGCCAGGTCTGCGGCACGGATGACGTCCCGGTACCAGCGGGCATAGTCTTCGCTTCGAGGGGTGATCGCGTCTTTGTCTTGCGGCTTGTTGCTCATGTCTGTGTCTGCTCCATCATTCGGTTCGTTGGTTCGTCTCGTCGTTTCGAACAGGGGGCCGGTTCGGCTCGTTTTGTCAGCCCTGGTTACATGCCACAAGGAGGCGGTCTTGTGCAAGGAGAGGCGATGAGACCTGGACAGATCCTGCGGACCGGGCCCCGGCCCTTGCCTGTATGCCCTGGCCCTTGCCTGTATGCCTCGGCCCTTGCATCCTGTCCGAGATTCGTTGAAAAAGAGAGGATGGGCGGGCTAAAAGAGGGCAGGTGGTGTCCAGTGCTGGTGCATGCCAAAGAGGGCAGGTGGACATTGAGAAGAGAGCAGGTGGATGCCAAGGAGGACAGGCGAAGATCGAGGAGAGTCAGGTGGATGCCAGGGAGGGCAGGCGGAGATCGAGGAGAGAGCATGATGGAGGACAGGAC
>CAZIJS010000305.1:0-4891 GCA_964539505.1 uncultured Myxococcales bacterium | reverse complement strand
CGAGAGACGGCGGCCTTTCAACTGTGGATTCAAGAAGGCGACCAGATTCGTGACCCGCTGCTTGTCGACCACCCTGGGCAACGCTTCCAGGAGATCGATCGCCATGGCGGTGACATCGCCTTTGGTGGTCGTTGCCAGAACCTGGAAGCCTCGGGCCGCCAGGATGGGATCACGCATACCCACTGCGAGGGAAGCTATTTTCGGGAGCATGGTCCCGCAGCCTTTCATGCGGGCCAAGTCCCAGAGCAATGACCTGGTGGGCCTGCCAACCACCCATGCAGCCCGAAGGGCGCGGCAAGGAGGCATGCGGGAAAAGGCGCGTTCCAGGTCCTTTGCGGAAATCCCAGGGGCCTCGTGCGACCTTGGACCGAGAGGAACGACGATCTCGTCGTCCCTGGCGGCAATCGCCAGGGCAGCGCGGATCGCCCGCTTGGCCGAGGCCCCCCCCTCAGCCAGGCCCGAGGAGAGGATCGCCATTTCGGTTTTTCCACCATGGCCCACCAGGCCCACGAGATCCAGGAGACGGGAGGGGGGAATTCCACTGGCCTTGTTGGCGAGTCGTCGCCAAAGCTTGCTGTTTGCTGGATTCGAAAGGAGTTCGAATTCCATGCGTCTCGTGGTTGTGACAAGCTCCAAAACTTCGGAAAACCAGCCCGGCCTCGAGGCTTTTCCCGCTGTTTTGACCAGTTTCGGCCGGGACAGAGGTCTGGCCAGCGCCGAGGCTGGAATGGCGGTATCGAAGAGCAGCGCCCCGAAAGCAGGGCTGGTGGGCAAAATTGCCCAGTTGGGGAGACTGCCCCCGCCTTTGCGGAGGACCACCGTTGCATCTGGCCGATGCCTGTCGGATATGTCCAGGCTGCGTCTGCGGACTGCAGCCACCTGGATGGCCGTGAACACACCAGTCAGGGCAAGCAGAAGAAATGCGATGGCTGCTCCCCAGACCATGGCCGACCGTTTGACCATGGTCCTGTGTTGCTGGGTTTTGGCAAAAGGAAGAACCTCGGGCAATTCTTGTGGAAGGAGGGGCATTCGGCCGGCGCTGCGTCGTTCCAGGATCCTGTCTGCCCTGCGGCGTTGGAACCTGAGTTTCCCGTCGACCCGGCGAACGAGCCGAATGAGGGCATGCGATGCCAAACGGCACCGATTCTCCCAGGATGCCAGAAGGCCTGAATCGGCCAAGGATGCGATGATGGGGGCCGCTCGGTCTTCGGGGAGTCCCGTCAATGCAGACAGTCGGGATGCCGTCACCCAAGTGGTTCCCTCTTCCGCCTCGTCTGCCAGAAGAGAGAGAAGTTCCATCGCCTGCGCCCCACCGGCCTTCCGGCAAGCCTCCTCCACCCAATCAGCCATGATGTGCCGACCGCCCCCTGCAGAGAGATAGCGGCGGGCCGTGGGACGGTTGGTTTCGAAGATACCGGCCATGAGGACCTGGAGGTCCATTGGCAGAAGAGGGCGGAAGGCGGCCACGTCCTGAGCAATGAGTGCCGCCATGCCGGTCTCCAGATACCGACCCGACGCCAGAGCAGCCTGCTCGACGAAGGCGCGCACCTCCTCCATGGGAAATGGTTCGAGCCGGACGAGCATCCTCGGAGGGATGCCAATCTTGAAACGCCCCAGCAGATCCGCGAGCAGGGCGAAATGACGCCTGTCGACAACGAGCAACAAACCCGGCATGGTGCCACTGACCGCTCCCTGGCTCAACCGACTCAGAAGTTTGCGGTCCACTTCCCATTCCGGTTCCCTGCCCACGAGCACCATGTCGATGTGGTCGATGACCACGATGAGTCTGCGTTGCAAGGCGGACATGAGAGAAGGCAGGCGCGCCATGGGGTCGTCGTTGTCTTCGGTCTCCCCGCTCAATTCGTCGATGCTGCGCGACAGTTGGTCCTTGAGGCCCCGATTTGCATCAACATAAAGGAGCAACGGGGCATCTTGAATCTGACCGAAATGTTTGGACAGTCCTGCAAGGACCAGGGAGGTCTTGCCCACCCCCGAAGAGCCTTCCAGGACACCGAGGCGAAACCGGGAATTCGTGAGACGGCCTGCCAATGTGTCGAGGTCCGCCTCGCGGCCGAAGAAAAATTCTTCGTCACCCCGGGAGAACGGATGGGGGCCTCTGAACACCCCTGACAGCCCCGACCTCCTTTTGCGCATTCTCCTTCGTGGCATATGCCCTTTTTTCAATGGTGTGAGCGGAAAGTCAAGCAGGGATTGTGCATGCCAATTCCCTTGTTTTGACGCAAAACAGGCGTGGTTTTCTCGATCTTTGACTCACCGGTCAAAAGCTTTTGTCTGGCAGTGGCAGGTTTGCTGGCCGAAAACTTTGTCGACGCATGTTTGACGTGCCAGTGGGCACAAAACAAGATCTCCTGTGGTAAACCGCTCCTGGAATACTCAAAACATCTCGGGATTGTAACCGTTTCTATGAATTCTCAGATCGTAAACGAGGATATGATCTGTCTGCGGTCCCTTTTTCAGGAAAACTGATTTAGGCGCTCTTGGCAGGAAATCCTTGCACACAAACCGCTCTTGTGTCACTTTACCAAGTAGTAAACTTCTCTTCCTGGCATCGGAGGACTCCATGAGTTTCGACAGACCTTTTTCTCTGATGGGTGCCATGGCTGCGATTGCGGCAATTCTTGCGTACGTTTCACCTTCCAAGGGCCATGCCGGTCCGCCTTCCCAGACGGACGTAACGGCCGGCGGCCCCTCTGCGGGCGTCAGCAGAAAGCCTCCCTCTGCCCACCGGGAAATAGGCCCGGCGGACGAGGCAGCCCCAAGGCGCGCCGCGAGGGTTCCGCAACTTCCCAAACAACGGGCCGCGGGCAGACCAGCGCGGGTGGGGAGCGATAGCCGGGCGCGGGACAGGAGAGAGGCGCCTGGGAGGACTTCTGCCAATGCATCTCGAAGCAACGTCCTTCGTCTGACGTTGCGGAAAGCTTTGGCCATGGCCAGAAAGCAGAACCTGCAGCTTCTCGCCAAGCGCTTTGCCGTGGGTGCAGCCAGAGAACGCGTGAGAGCATCTTACGGAGCATTCGGTCCCCACATTTCGGCCTCGGCATCGTTGCAGTTTATCGGCGGCAAGAATGCCTTCGAAGGGGACAATTCGTCCTCATCCAGCAGCCCGTTCGGCTGTGACGACCCCACGGACATGGCCTGTGCTCAGCAAATGGCGGAGACCATGTGCGGAACCAGCGACCCCTCGGATTCCTGCGTCCAGTTCCTCATGACTTCGGATGGTCAGAACACGGCACGCATTCTCGGTAACACGCTTTCGGGAATGCTTGGCGGCTTTGGAAGCATCGGGAAAATCTTCAAGGCCAATACCTTCAAGCCTGCCATCACAGCGGTCTGGCCACTGTTCAACGCGCAGGCCTGGCTGGGCATGAAGATGACGAAACTGGGGGTACGCATGGCCTCTCTCCAGGTGAGTAGTACGGTGCAGGACGTGATGCTCAACGTCCACCTGGTCTTCTACCAGGTACTGCAACTCCAGGAGTTGGAGGCCCTGGCCCAGGAAAGTATGAAGAGCACAAAGATACACATGAAACAAACCGAAGCGCTCATTGCCGCGGGGACCGCCACCAGGACGGACCTGCTCAGATGGGAGGCACAACTCGAACAGAATCGTCTCGACTGGCTCAAGGCTCGGCTCGGGGTGTCACAGCTCAAGATGTTGCTCAACAATCTCCTGGGTCGTCCACTCCGCGCATCCCTGGTTCCTCCCAAAGAGGTGACTTCGTGTCGCCTCCCCGCGGCAGGCAGCCTCTCCGAACGGGACCTGTTGACGTCACATCCGCAGATCAAACTCATGGATGCATCGCTCCAGGCGAAACGTCTCGAGATACGATCTGTGCAAGCAAGGTTTTTGCCCACATTGAATCTGACCGCTCAATATTCCTGGCAGCGCTACATTCAATATCTCGACGTGGTCCCCAAAGAGTGGCTGGGAAACTGGATGGTGGGCCTGACCTTGACGGTTCCCATCTTCGATTCCATGTCAGACTACTATTCACTGCGATCCAAACGCCTGGAATTCCAGCAGGTCACCATGCAGCGCCGCAATCTGCGGCGGATGCTCCTGCACCAATTTCATGCAGCCCGAAAAGACTTAGACTCTGCATTGCAGCAGATACGCGTTGCCAGAAAACAGGTGGATCTCGCAGTGGAAGCGCACCGGACGGTGGAGATGCTCTACCAGGCCGGCAATGCCAAGACAACGGACTTACTGGATGCCCAGATGCGCCAGATTCAGGCCCGTGCCAATCTCATCCGGACCAGATACGAATATCTCATTGCCCTCGCCAGGCTGAAAAAGGCGGCAGGGCGTATGACCGGAAGGTGATGTCAAATCATTCGGGCCGGCAGACGCCCGGTCTTGGGCCGGGACCGGATACCTGTCTCGCTTCGACTCGGCTCTTTGACGGGCACCTTGACTTTGTCTTTCCGGACTGGTTGTATTCAAACCTCCTGTGCGTAGGAGAAACATGAAGGTTTTTGTGACAGGTGCCACGGGGTTCGTGGGCTATGCAGTCCTGAGACGACTGTTTCAGACAGGCGTCGAACTCAAGGTCCTGGTTCGGCCCAACTCTGATGTCACCCGCCTCATAGGAAAAAACATCGACGTGGTCGAAGGGGACGTGAGGGACGCGGACCTCTTGCGCGGGGCGCTGCAAGGGTGCCAGAGGGTGTATCATGCTGCAGGGTATCATGCGATGTGTGGTCTGCCCGACGATTTCGAACGGACCAACGTGGAAGGGACTTTGAATCTCCTCGATGCTGCGGCGCAGGCCGGGGTGGAGCGTGTCGTTTACACCTCCGCTGCCTTGGCTCTGGGAGCTGCCGAGGGAGGCTCGTTGGCCGACGAAGAGACGACATGGACCCCGGGAGA
>CAZIJS010000304.1:0-4907 GCA_964539505.1 uncultured Myxococcales bacterium | reverse complement strand
CATCCCCAGTCCGTTGAACAACGAAGTGGTCACGGCCAAGGTGGGACACATCCCGAGGACCAACACCAGGGTGGGATTTTCTTTCCAAAATCCCTTGAAAAACTCGCCCCCCACCCCGGCCTTCTTCACTGCATCACTCATGGTCTCGCCCTCCGAGGGACACCAAGCACCCTGCTACGAAACCCGGGATCAGCAAACCAGCGGAGGGCACGATGCAGGATTTCCGTAAAAGCCCGCGAAGAAATCGTGGCCCCACTGATGGCATCCACAAATCCCCTGGGGTCGTCTTTCTTGACCGCCCAACGGTAGCAGTGGCCCGCGTGATCACAGGACATCCCACCGGACTTGAGGTTCCGGCCTCGCCCTTGGGCATCCACGAAATTGGACTGAAACTCCTCAGACTCGATCCTGGCCCCAAGGCCGGGCGTCTCAGAATGTCTCAAGACCACCAAGCCGGGCTTGCCGCCACGCGACACGATACTCCCATCGGCAGTGATCCCCACGAGGACTTCGATGGTCCCGCTGTAAGGACGGTGCTTGTTTCTGGAGCTGTCCAAGCTGTATGCCACCGCACGGACCTTGCCCCCCTTCACACAGCGGTAGACCAGGACCCTGCCGCCATCCGGAGTGCCCACCTCGCTGACGTCCTTGCCCGGATCGTTGTCGCAGGGAGGCAACACCCGATGAACCGACGCCAACTTGAAGAGCAGACGCTGCCTGGCGACCGCATCCTTGGTCAGCACGTGACCTGCTGCCAATGCCCCCGCCGCCACTGCGCAGACCACCGTGGGAGCCAGGACGAGTTTCCACCTGGGCTGCGGCTGGCTTAGCATGTCTGCCCCCTTTTCTTTCGCCCCAAACCAGGCCGCCACCCGTATCGTTTCGGCCTGGTGTAGCGGTCCAGCAGCGGGGTCACCGCGTTCATGAGAAGAATCGCGAAACTCACACCCTCGGGATAGCCTCCCCAAAGGCGGATGACCATGGTCAGAAGACCGCAACCCACGCCAAACAAGATCTTTCCCAAGGGATAGACAGGACTGGTGACATAGTCCGTGGCCATGAAAAAGGCCCCAATGAGAGCGCCCCCTGCCAGGACGTGAAACAGGGGCGGTGCGTATCGATTCGGATCGATGCCATGGGTGATGGTGGCCACCAGTGCCATGGTGGTCAAGAAAGCCACCGGCACGTGCCAGGTCACGTACCCGAGAAGGATCAACAGGATTCCGCCGAGCAGCAGCGCCAGGGCCGACACCTCTCCGATACTTCCAGGCCTGCGTCCCACCACCAGATCGGTGTTCGATATGAGCGCCATGGTGCCCTTTTTGTAGCCCTCCTTGAGGGCACCAAGCGGGGTGGCCCCGGTCACCACGTCCACCTGCTTGGGAGCGGCCCTGGACTGGTCGAGCTTTCGCCCGCTCTGGTCACGCCAGGTGGTCTTCATCCCAAAGTAACTTTTGGGCGGGCCCTTTTCCATCATCTGGGCGGGCAGGCGCCAGGTGGTCATGGCTGCCGGAAAGGCAATGAGCAAAAACACCCGCCCGGTCAGGGCCGGATTGAACGGGTTGTGGCCCAATCCGCCGAAAACGGCCTTGGCCAACCCGACGGCCACGGCGCTGCCCACCAGAGAAATGAACACCGGGGTGCCCGCCGGCAGGTTCAACCCGAGCAACAACCCGGTGAGCACCGCAGAACCGTCCCAGAGGGTCACCGGCCGTGAGCCTAACTTCTGGAACAGCGCCTCGAAAACCATGGCGCCACCCACGGTCGTGGCCAGCACGATGGCGGCATCCATTCCGAATCGGTAGAGACCGACAGCCGTGGCGGGGAGCAGACAGGCCGTCACCGACCACATGATGCGGGAGACCGAATTGCCGCCATGCACGTGGGGGGAACTGGAGATGACGAGCTTTGCTTGCGACGTGCCTTTCTCGGCCATGCTCAATTCCCTCCAGCCTGCCGGGCGGAGTTCGAGGCCCGGACCTTGACCTTCCCGAAACGAAACATCTGCACCAACGGACGATGCGACGGGCAGACCCAGGAACAGCTCCCACATTCGATACAATCCATGATCCCGAGTTCCTCCACTGTCTCCCAATCCTGGATTTCCACGCGACTGCCCATCTCGTTCGGGGTCAACTGGACAGGACAGGCCCGCACACACATGCCACAGCGGATGCAAGCCATGTAGCCCGCACTCAAGACCTCGTCCCTGGTCTGCACGAGCACGCCGCTGGTCCCCTTGAGCACGGGAACCTTGGTGGTCGAAAGGGCCAGTCCCATCATGGGCCCGCCCAGGATCACCTTCCCAGGGTCTATCTCGGTACCTCCAGCAGCCTGCAGGAGATGGTCGATCGGAGTCCCGATTCGCACCAAAAAATTGGATGGCTTGTTCACTGCCCGGCCAGTCACCGTGCAGACACGCTCCACGAGTGGACGCCCGTCCCACAGAGCATCATGAATGGCTGCGGCGGTCCCCACGTTCGAGACCACGACCCCCACGTCCATGGGCAGTCCACCACTGGGAACCTGTCGCCCCACAACGGCCTCGATGAGCTGTTTCTCACCGCCCTGGGGATACTTCGTGGCCAGGACCTGGACCTTGACGGTGTCGAGGTCCGCCGTTGCACGAGCCATGGCCTCGATGGCCTCCGGCTTGTTGTCTTCGATGCAGACCAGGGCTCGCTCCACACCCAGGATGTGCATCTCGGCCCTCAGCCCCGCTGCAATCCGCTCTGGATGCTCGCGCATGAGCCGGTCGTCGGCCGTAAGATAGGGCTCGCACTCAGCCCCATTGAGGAGCAGAACGTCGATGGCCTTGTCCTTGGGCGGTGACAGTTTCACATGGGTGGGGAAGGCCGCCCCGCCCAGACCAACAATACCTGCGTCCCGGATCCTGTCACGCAATCGATCCGGATCCTCTGCCATGGGGTCGTCGAACCCGTCCAGCTCCACCCATTCGTCATTGCCGTCGTTGTCCACCACCACCGCCGGCAGGTCCTCACCGCCGGGATGGGGTCTGGGCCCCACCTCCACCACCTTGCCGGAAACCGGAGAATGGATGGGCACCGACACGAATCCCCCGGCTTCGGCCAGGACCTGGCCTGCCAGGACCCGATCTCCCTTTTTGACCAAGGGCCTGGCCGGAGCTCCAATGTGTTGACTCAAGGGCAACACCACCTGCTGGGGAGGTGAGAGCGGTTCGATGGGCGCCTCGGAGGCCAACTCCTTTTCATACCTTGGATGGATCCCCCCGGAAAACGTGGCTTTCCTCATCAATCCTTCTCCTCGCTCTCCCGGGCCTGGTCATCCCGCTTCGTCCCTCCCTCAGCGCCGGAAGAACCTGACGTCCCGCTCCTGTCGGGCACATCGCCGGACTTGGATGTCTCGCTCTTTGCCGTGGCAGCCTTCGTCTTCTCACTCGCCTTGGACTCGTCGCCGGACTTGGATGTCTCGCTCTTTGCCGTGGCAGCCTTCGTCTTCTCGCTGGTCTTCGATTGCTCGCCGGCCTTCGACTTGTCACCGGCCTTGGACTTGTCGCCGGCCTTCGACTTCTCGCCGGACTTCGACTTGTCACCGGACTTGGCAGCCCTGGCAGCTTTCTTGGCGGCCTTGTACTCGGCCTGCATCGTCGCGAGTCTCTCACGCGCACTCGGGTCGAAAAGAAATTCCTCGGCCGAAAAGACCGCCTTGTCCCAAATAGACCCGGTGGGACACACGAGGGCCGCTTCGCCTGCTCCCTCACCAGGTTCTTCTTGGATCCGTGCCAGGTTGTCGGCGACCAGGAACGCCGCATCCACTTTGGAGCAGAGCTTGCAGCCGATGCAGCCCACCTTACAAACGGGACGCACCTTCTTGCCCGGCTGCTTGTTGCTGCAGAGCACATGCAGGCTGCGATCCTTGGGAACCATCTCGATGATGTCCCTGGGACAGGCTTCCACGCACAGACCGCAGCCCACGCACAACTCGGGATCCACCAGCGCCACGCCATCACGAACCTGGATGGCTCCGTAAGCACAGACAGCCACGCAACTCCCCAGGCCAAGGCAACCGTCCGGGCACTGCGACGCCCCGCCCGAAACCAGGGCAGCCGCGGAACAATCTGCAATCCCCACGTACGAAGCCCTCTGCCCGGTCTGCACCCCGGTGCCGGCACATTTGACCAGCGCCACCTTCTCGACGACGCTCACCGCCTCTTTCCCGAGGATCTTGGCCACTGCCTCGATCACCGCATTGCCGCCCGCGGAACAGAGCGTGATATCCTCCCCGTTCAACAAGGCTTTGGCATAGGCCCGACAGCCGGGATATCCGCATCCTCCACAATTGGCGCTCGGCAAGACCGCGTCCAGTTCATCGAGCCTGGGATCCTCTTCCACCCCGAAGTACTTGTCCGCCAGCGCCAACCCCGCCCCGGTGAACAGCCCCAAGGCCACCAGAACCGCCAGCGCGAGTGCAACCGTCATGATGCCTCCGTCCCGTCAGAGCGGACCTTCCAAGTCATACCAAACCTACCCCGGAACAAGCCCGGAAAACCCCATGAATGCCAGTGAGAGGATTCCAGCCACGACCAGGGCCGATGCGATCCCCTGGAAGGCATTGGGAATCCGCGATGTCTCGAGGCGTTCGCGGATTCCAGCAAACAAGAGCAATGCCAGGCCGAACCCCACCCCGGCAGCCATGCTGTAGACGAGGGTTCCCAGGAAACTTCTGTGGTCGTCGATGTTCATGACCGCCACACCCAGAATGGCGCAGTTCGTGGTGATGAGGGGCAGATAGATCCCCAGTGATTCGTAAAGACAGGGCGCCAGATCCTGGATCACCATCTCGGTGAACTGGACCAAGGCAGCGATGACGAGAATGAAGGCAATCGTCCTGAGATACTCCAGGTGGAGCGGCACCAGAATGCCTCG
>CAZIJS010000303.1:0-5025 GCA_964539505.1 uncultured Myxococcales bacterium | reverse complement strand
TGTGCCGTCGGCTCTGCGTACCGGACGATTCCAGCCTATGGGGTACTGCGACGGCTCCTACCTTTGCGGGGGTTGCGGAGAGCCGGGATTGTCCACCGGGAACGGCCTGCAGGGTGGTAAAACTCTCGAACTATGGAGACGTGTGGGTGTGCGTGCCAGCAGAGCCGCAGCCGTTTGGAGGACGCTGCTCCGATTCCGCTCGTCCCCTGGCCACCTGCACTGTGCCATTGGTGTGTAAAAACGCGGCCGTGGGAGGGTTGGCATCGCGACCGGGCATCTGCAGTCCGAAAGAGGGGGTGGCGAGCTGCAGCGATTGCCCGGCAGGCACGAACTGCCGGTTCGATAGCTATTCGGGGAGCGACCCGCGCGAACGGGCCTGCATCGCACCGGGGTCGGTGGGCTACCGTGGGGCCTGTGAGGAAGACGTGGATTGCACGGCGCCCTTGACCTGTCAGTCGTATTCATGGGGGCCGAGCTGTTTGCCGTGAGAGACGGCCCAACCTCCCTTCAACTCACCTTGGCGGCATGATTATATTCGTCGCTGCGATAAAAGAGCCGCGCTCAATTGAAACCGGAGCAAGCAGGAGATGGTTCAAGTATGTCTCCACGGCTTGCAGGGGATTCGGCGCTTGGGAAAATCGTCCAACCGTGCGGCGTATGGAATTTAGCACGATTTGTGTCGCGGTCCGGGTGATTCCAGGTTCTTTTGATTTAGGGTATCATGCGTTGGTGAAAATGGGTTCGGCATAAGCAGGAAGGGTTCCGGGAGAAAGAGGATATTGGGCCATGAAGCTTTCGTTCTTCCTTTCATCGTATTTCGCTTGTGTCGCAGTTTCTGTGGCGATTTCCTTCTCCGGTCAGGGCTGTCGTTTCGATCCCTTGGCGAAGGTTGCCGAGCAGACTGTTTGTGGTGATGGCGTTCGTCAAGGCAACGAGGCCTGTGATGGATCGGACCTGGGCGGCAAGACCTGCCAGTCGGAAGGGTTGGGCGAGGGCGTCTTGTCCTGCAATCCGGATTGTAGTCTGAATGGGTCGTCTTGTGCAGTGCAGCCTTTCTGTGGAAACGACCGGGCCGAGGGTGCGGAGGAGTGCGACGGCAGTGACCTGAAGGCCCAGACATGCAGCCGGCTTGGATTCGCATCGGGCAGTCTGATTTGTTCGGCGGATTGCACCTTGGACAAGTCGGGGTGCCAGGCGTCTGCGTCCTGCGGGGACGGATCCCTGGATGAGGGGGAAGACTGCGACGATGGGAATACTGTGGCGGGGGACGGCTGCGGCAGGAATTGCCGGGAAGAATCCGGATGGTCGTGTGAGGGTGAGCCCTCTCGGTGCAGCCCGATTTGCGGAGACGGGATCGTCGTTTCTGGCGTCGAGGAATGCGACGATGGAAATCAGGAAGAGGGAGACGGGTGCAGTTCGGACTGTTCAGTCGAGAAGGGGTATTGGTGTGAGGGAGAAGCGTCGACATGCCATTGCCGCATCCTGGTAAACCTGGCGAGTTTGGCCCAGGACCCAGACGGTTTGACCTGGGACAGCGCGCTTTCGGCTCTTCGTTCCGGTCTTGCAGCGGCAGCGGATCCTCCGGATCCCTTGATCGGCCCATGCGAGATTTGGGTGGCGGCAGGAAGTTATGACCCGTATGTGGACTCCAGCGATGATTCCTTTGATGTGCCCTCAGGCGTTGCTCTCTATGGAGGTTTTTCCGGCAGTGAGACGATGCGCAATGAGCGAGACTTCGAAAACAACGTGACGACACTGCAGACCAGTGCCTGCAAGTCGGTGCTCAGGGCCCAGTCGGTGTCTCATGTCGTTGTCGACGGGTTCGTGATCCAGGGAGGGTCAGACGGCGCAGAGGGAGGAGGTCTCTTCGTCCAGGACTCGGAGATCCAGGTGAGCCATTGCCGGTTTTCCGAAAATCAAGCCAACCATGGAGGCGCCGTGGCGTTGGTAGGGGCCTCGTCGGTGGCGATTTTAGAGACTTTCTTCGACTCCAACCATGCTGTCGATGGCGATGCCGGGGCCTTGCTCCTGAGAGATTCCACGGTCCTGGTTCTGCAGGATTGCCATTTTACCGCGAATGACTCCACCGTGGATGGAGGAGCGGTTTCCGCATGGGATGATGCCGACCTGACGGTGGTTCGCTCTGTCTTCGAGAACAACAGCGCAGGGGGGAGTTCAGGCGCACTTTGGTTTGGAGGCCGCAATGGCCATGTGCGCGAGTCTGGATTTTCGGGCAATCGGTCGTCGAGAACGTCGGGCGCCTTGGGCTTGTTCGGAGACGGGGAGCAGGAGATTGCTGACTGCGATTTTCAGGACAATCACGGATATTACGGTGGCGCGGTATTCATCATGGAAGACAGACAGGGCACGATTTCCGGCAGTCGTTTTCTGGAGAACCACGCTGTCTATGGTGGGGCGGTGGAGGTCTGGGGCGCGGAATTGGAGGTGCTGGACTGTGTTTTCGATTCCAACCATGCCGAGGGCAACGGGGGTGACAACAATTCCGGGGCCATTGCGGTGTATGATAGCAGGGACAACCACCAGAAGCCGGCTTTCCTCTCTGTGAGCCGTTCGCAATTTCTCCACAACACCGCGACCCGGCCGGCCGGGGCCATTTCGTTGTACTGGCTTGGGACTGGGTCCTGCAGCGGCCGTATCGACAACTCGCTTTTCTGGGACAACCAGGTGACGGGATCCGGTTCGGGCGGGGCCGTCCTGGTGTCGGGGGCGCAGGCGGGTCTGGAATTCGTCAACAACACGGTGGTGGCTAACCAGGCGGGCAACAACGAGACCGGCGGTTTGCGGGTCAACTGGGGTACTCTGCATGTTTTGAACTCGATCCTCTGGGCCAACAGTGGGCGGGATCTCTCCCAATGGCAGGCAACGTTGACGGTGACGCATTCGGACGTGCTGAGCAACGCATCCTCGGGAGGGGCCTGGCCCGGGGAGGGAAACATTGCCGAGGATCCCACGTTCTCGTCACCGTCTCAGGGCGATTTCAGCCTCCAGTCGAATTCGCCTTGTCTCGATAAGGCCCCGGATGTCGGGGACGCTTCGGACCTGTTGGGGAATCCAAGAAACGTGGACCTGCCGTTGGCCAATCCAGCGGGTTTGACCGTGGACATGGGCTGTATCGAGCATCAATGAGATAGGGAACTGAGAAAGGTTTTGGGACAAAATTTAGAGGGAATGGTTGTGGCCTCGTTGCCAGTGCGGTATCATAAGAACGGTTCGCATTGGAAGATGGAAAGAGAGTTCATTGAAGGCATGTGCGCGACGCGATGGCGGTGCCTGAGGAGGTCTGTGATGTATCGCCGAATGTTCGTGGTCGGGTTGGTTGGGTTGGCAGGCTCCTGGGGCCTGTTGGTGGCGTCGAGCGGCTGCGGGCCGCACGTCCCCTCGGGCGGGCAGAAGGACGGCGGCCCGGTGGGCGATGGCGAGGTCCACGATGGTGAGGCGGACCGTTACGTGCCGGCCTGTCCCAACGGGACGGACGAAGACGGAGATGGGTACGGCCAGGGCTGTCCTGCAGGCCCAGACTGCGACGACGGCAATCGGCTGATCAATCCAGGCGCTCCCGAAGTCTGCAATGGCCTGGACGACGATTGTGACGGACAGACAGACGAAGACGTGCTCAATGCCTGCGGGAACTGCTCTCCGAGGTGCAGTGCGTTTGATCTGGGCAACGATCCCTTCCCCATGCCGGAAGACGACGACAACGCCGAGTCAGACGGCGTGTCGTTGGATCCAAACGGGGATTTGGTCTTGGACCAGAGCCAGGTCAACTTCAATTTTCTCTGGATCGCTAACTCAGAAGACTTGGGTGCCGGGACCGTGTCCAAGATCGACACGGTGAACGCGGTGGAGGTGGCCAGATACTATACGGTGACATGTTTTGGAAATCCGGCGTACCAGCAAAACCAGTGTCTCGACGTTGCGGGCAATCCCATCCAGACCGCCGACAATGTTCCGAGCCGCACCGCGGTGGATTTCAACTTCGACGTTTGGGTTGCCAACAGGGCATTCGGAGGACAGGCCTCTGCCACCAAGATCGCCAACAGCATCGACGACTGCATCGACCGGGACGGCGACGGGGTGATCACCACGTCGCACGACGCCAACGGCGATGGGGTCATCGACACGAACAACCCGGAGGAGTTTCCGGGATACGACGACGAATGCGTGCTCTTCACATCCAACTATGCTCCGCGGGACAGTTACGGTCGGTCCATATGCCTCGACGCGGGTGATGCATACAGTGGCGGACTGGGCAATGCCTGGGTGGGCACGTACCAGTACGGGGGGCAGCCCAATGTGCCGAACCATTTTTACAAGCTGGACGGGAGCACCGGCCAAATTCAAGAGGAGGTGGTGCTGCCCGCCGGGGTGAACGTGTACGGCTGCGCAGTGGACGGAGACGGGATTCTCTGGGCCACCTCCATTGGGACTGTGACCACCACCTATTTCAACACGCAAGACACTAACCAGATGGGGTCGGTGCTCTCTCCACCGGCTGGTTGGAGTGTGGGCGGTGCTTTCTACGGCATTGGCATCGATTCGGAGGACAATATCTGGTACGGCGGCTGGACCTCGGGTGACGTGTTCCGGTACCGTCCGGACCGCAGCTCGTTCGACACCCTGGGCAACGGCCAATGGACCAGGATCCGGACGCATGAGCAGGGATCGCTGTCGCGCACCCGCGGGGTGGCAGGCGACTTGAGGGGCTGGATCTGGGCGGCATCCACGAACGGCTATATCATCCGTTTGCCCCAGTCTGTCACCGATGGAGACCATTCCTGGAACGAGGTGGCCGGCATGGGTGCCATGGTGATCAACCGGGCCCTGGGCGACGGCATGATCGGCGTGGGCTTGGATTTCGACGGCCATGTCTGGGGCATGTCCTATAGCGCTTCGACCGCCACGAAGATCGAATTGACCGCCCAGGGAGATCCCGTGGATCTGAACAATAATGTGGCCGTGGTGCCGGTGGGCGGCAATACCGGGCTGGCCGGGGGCACGGCAGGC
>CAZIJS010000302.1:0-5029 GCA_964539505.1 uncultured Myxococcales bacterium | reverse complement strand
TCCATGAACAGGTCCACGAGCCGTTCGTCCCCAAGCAGGTCTGCTGCCATGTAGAGGGGCAGCAGGGCCATGGCATGGTGGTTGGCCAGCACCCCGATTTCCTCCCTCGTGCCCAGAAACGGCCCTGCTTTGCGCGAGATTTCGTGGATGGCCCGGTCCGTCGCTTCGTCGATTTCGCTGCCCAGCAGCTCACGCGAGGCCAAGATGGCATAGAGGATGAACCCGGTGGGGCCGGCCCAGCCTCGTTCGTTGGGATAGAATTCGTCGAAAGACCCGTCTGCATGCTGGATGGAGGCTGCATACCGGATCGCGGCCCGGGCCCAGGAAGACACCTTGTCGTTGTGGTGGAAAAGGTTTCCCTCGAAGGGCGTGGCCCAGGCCAGGGCCAGGGCATGGACCCCGAACTGGGCGATGGCCGAGGGAAAGTCCGTGCTCCTGGCCAGCCAGTATTCTCTGTCCATGCATCCGAACGTGGGCGAGAGGCTGTCTCTGTCGGTGAGTGACAAGAGCCTGGGCAGCGCTTCGAGGGCGCGGTTTCCGTAGATGTGTTTGAGATGTTCGTCTCTTTGGGCCATCCTCGTGCCTCCTATGGAGGTTGTGTCCCGATTTCCGCCCCCGGGCAGGAACGGAATGGGATGTGGTTTGAACTGAACGAGACTGCAGCCATCAGTGCGTCTCTTTGGGGCCGCGATAGTGTAGCCTTCTGGGCGGGCAGGGCAACTGGGAAAGTAAGGCCGGCCTGAATTGCCTCACAGGTGGGTGGGGTCGAAGGGTTCTGTGTATCTGGCCAGGTCCCCACCACCGATTTCATAGATGGAGCCGTCGTTCCATCCTCCGGCCCAGAAATGGTGCAGGGTTCCAAACCCCATGCCTTCCACCGGATCGCCACTTTGGTCGGCGTACTGGAAGAGATTGGCCTGGGTCCAGCGTCCCCGGTCGTCTTCGACGTATTGGGCGATGTAGTCCGAGGTCATGTCCGTGACGTAAACGTAGGGGATGCCGGTGTTGGGATCGGTGACCACCTCCATGCCGTCTTCGTGGCTGCCCTCGAAATCCGGATGGGTAAATTCCCAGGACCATTCTCCAGTGGCAGGGTCGTAAGAAAAGACGTATCGGTCGGCCGTTCCGGTAAACCAGCGATCGTGCACGTCGTCGTATCCCAGGACCTGGAAGAATGGTCCCCATTGGGCGTATTGCGATCCCCAGGGCATGTTTGGTGGCAGTGCCAGGAAGTTTGCGATGGCACCGCTGGTTCGATCGTAGGCCATCAAGGCGGTGGCTGGCTGGCCGGAGAGGTAATAGATGGTGTCGGGGGTGACATAGAGTTCATTGGTGTTTTGGTTGCCAATGGGAATGTCGTAGGTCTGCACCAACGTCAGAGTCCTGGCCTCCACGGGGCCAGGGTTGTCTGGATTGTCTGGATGCTGATTTGGTTCGATGATGCCGTCGCCGTCGCTGTCTTGGATGGTCACCTGGTAGACATCCACGTGGCTGCCATCGCGGTTGACGAAGATCATGTCGTCCAGGCAGTCCACGTCGGTGGGCCATGGGCCAAGCAGTGGAGAATTCGAGGTCGTGAATCTGGCAAATTCATAGTAGACGCCGGTGGGATTGTCAGGGCCGTTGCCAAGAGGCGGCAAGAGATGGCAGGCTCCTGCCTCGGCGTCGCACCCCTCACTGTTGTCTATTTCGCAGTGTTGTTGTTGGTTCCACGACTGACCGTCTTGATTGCATTGTTCGAGCCAGTTGCCGTTGCATCGAAATCCCATGGGTTCACAGAGGAGGCAGACGTTGTTTCTGCACAGGCCGGACTCGCAGTCATCGTCGCCCTCACAGGCCAGGCCCGCGCCGCAGGCAGGACAACTCTCTCCGCCACAGTCCACGTCTGTCTCGTCCTGGTTTTTTTCCTGGTCGCTGCAGGTTGCAGGCACGACACAGGATGGTGGGTCTGCTGATTCGTCGCAGAGCATGTTCTGGGCGGCGCAGTCTTCGGCGACCACCCATTGGAGGCAGCCGCCGGCAGCCCGCCGGCATTCGCGGACTTTCGTGTTCATGCTGTTACAGACGCGCTCTCCCTCGTTGCCGCAGTCGGCCAGGCAGGGGCCGCCGTCATCCGAGTTCGTCATTGAATCCAGCCCGCCGTCTCCTGCGACACCTCCATCACCGCCGGTGTGGCTGTCGGGATTCGGGCCACAGGCAGGAGCAACAAGGCAGATGGTGCCCAGGAGTGCTCCGATACGGGTGACACGAGAGATGAGATGAGTCATGATCGATTCCTTGGTTCGCGATTGTCGATTCATCCCAAGGATATCAGACCGGGTTGTCTGGGTCCATCGGTCGGATGGACGATTTGGACCTGCGACCGGTCCTCGAGAGGCCTGTCGAGAGGCGTGGAGAATGGGTGGTGAGTGGTGGTGAGTGGTGCTGGTGAGACGAACGCCGAGTGAGACGTCCACGAAAACAATGAAACAATGAGCGGGACCTTGACGGAAACGAAACGAAAAACGTATAGTGCCAACGCTCGTCTCCGGGTCTGTATGCAAAGGCGCTGTATCGAAATGCGCAAAGACCCGCCGGACGTATCGCTGATACGGTTGCATGCAAGGGGCCTGGTCGGCCCATCGAGGAGGATCCATGCGCAGGAGATTCGTGGCGACGCTGGCCTTGTTGCTGCTCACCGGGCCCGGGGCGAGGGCGCAGTTCGCGCCCGGCGCCGGGGGGCCCATGGGCGGAGGAGGACGGAGCAACGACAAGCCGAGCAAGCCCAAGGTCGTGGAGGCAGCCAAGGAAAAGCCCAAGGGCCCCAAGCCCATTTTGCCCAGGCAATGGGCACCCAAGCGGCCCATGCAGCTTTTGGAGATGGATGGGTATCTGCGGTTGAGGACGGACTTTTTCTACAAGCCGCACCTCAATCTCAAGCAGATTGCCGGCAGTCCGCCTCCCGCCTTCCCGAACAATCCCGGCGGGCACATGGACAACCAGAAGCAGTTTTGGTCCACGAATATGCGGCTGCGGCTGGAGCCCACGTTCAATATCCACGAGACCGTCAAGGTGCATATGACGGTGGATGTCTTGGACAACATGGTCATGGGCAGCACCCCCGAGGGGTTTAACACGCTCTACGGGCAGGACTGGCAGAACGTGGGCCGCATTCCCTATGCGTCCCTCAATGCTTTTTCCGCGACTCAAGAACCCCTGGACAAGGGATACAACTCACGATTCGATCCCATTCGAATCAAACATGCCTGGGCGGAAGTGCTCACTCCCGTGGGTCTGCTCAAGTTCGGCCGGATGCCGTCTCACTGGGGTCTTGGGATCCTGGCCAACTCCGGGATGTGCAAGGAGGCGGCCAAGTGGACGGTCCAGTCCACCGCCAATCCGGGCTGGTGCCTGGATTCGGACTACGAGGACATCGCCGACCGGGTCATGTTCGCCACCAGGATTCCAGGAATCGGTCTCATCGTGGCCCTGGGATACGACTTTGCCGCCTCGGGCCTGGATTCGTCCTTGACTGCCTTGTTCAACAATCAGCGCCAGGGACAACCCTACGATCTGATCACCTCGGACAACGTCAACCAGGGGATCCTGGCCGTGGCCAAGCTCAACAAGCCCGAGGAGGTCCGCGAACTGCTCGCCCAGGATCGGCTCGTGATAAACTATGGGTTCTACGGTGTGTTTCGTCGTCAAAAGAGCGACTACCACTATCAGACCCAGGTCGATCCGAGGCTGAGCGTGGGCGACCACCTGGGCAACATCGTGCCCAGGGATGCCTGGGCCATCATCCCGGATCTCTGGTTTCGACTCAACTGGGGGCACCTCCAGGTGGAGTTCGAGGGGGCGATTATCGGGGGCGAGATCAAGCATCTCGAAGACACGGGCAGCCTCAAGAGCCTCAAGATCTTGCAGTGGGGCTTCGTGCTGCGTTCCGAGTATGCCTTCCTCAACGACAGCCTGCACGTGCGGCTCGAGATCGGTCATGCCTCGGGTGACGACAACATGGAGGCAAGGGACCACCAGCTCAATTATCGCCAGACCAACATCATCCCCGACAATCCCAACGACAAGTACAACACCTTGTTCAAGTTCGACCCGAGTTACTATGTGGACCTGATCTTTTTCCGCGAGATCATGGGCACCGTCTACAACGCCACGTACTACAAGCCCACGGTCCAGTATGACATTTCACGAGTCCTGAGCGCCAGGGCCGACGCCATCTTCAGCATGGCCAACCAACCCGTGGCCACCCCTGGAAACTCTCAGTGGTACGGCATCGAGCTGGACGCAGACATCGAGTACCACAACCTGCCCCACGGCTTCATCGCCGGGCTGGCCTATGGCGTGTTCTTCCCCCTGTCAGCGTTGAATTACCCGGCCGCTCTCTACGGTACTTACCAGGATGCCAAGCCGGCCCAGACCGTTCAGGCCCGCTTGGTGGTCAAGTTCTAAGCTTCCGTTTCCCTCTCCTGTTCAACAATCCGGTTCGTTCCGATCCTCTCGGAGGGCCTGGAGCTGCAGGGCACGTTGGTAGATGCGTCGGCGCGGCAGTCCGAAGCGCTGGGCCATGTCCCGGGCGATGCGGCCCGGGCTGTCGCCGGATTCGAGGCGTTCCTCGATGGCCTGGTCCAACTCCGGGTCGTCCATGGAATCGCGGTTCATTGTCGGATCGGCGCCCTCGACGAGGATGACCACCTCTCCTCGAATGCTCTGGTTTTTGAGGCGAGCGGCGAGATCCGACAAGGTGGAGCGGAGGAATTCTTCATAGAGTTTGGTGAGTTCCCTGGCGACCACGGCCCGTCGATGGCCTCCCAGGACTTCCGCCATGACTTCCAGCGTGGCCGCTGTTCGTTTGGGGCTTTCGTAGAAGATCAGGGTGGCATCCAGGCCGCTGAGAGTTTCGAGGCGTCTGCGTTTCTTTGCCCTGGATTTGGGAAGGAATCCCTCGAAATAGAACTGGTCGGTGGCGAGTCCCGAGGCGGACAGAGCGGCAATCGCCGCGCTTGGGCCTGGAATGGGCACCACCTGGAGGCCG
>CAZIJS010000301.1:0-5088 GCA_964539505.1 uncultured Myxococcales bacterium | reverse complement strand
AGTCCAACGAGGACGGCTGTCCCGACGGGGTGGGGGGTACCTGCCGGCCGGCGGTTTGTGGCGATGGGTTCGTCTGGGCCGGGCACGAGGAATGCGACGACGGAAACAGTCTGCCAGGCGACGGATGTTCTTCCACCTGCACCAATGAGACGGGATCCTGTGATGTCGCTGTTTCCCTTTCTTGTGGAAACTCAGTCACTGGAGAGGTGCACAATAGTTACCCGAGCCAGTTTGGCAGCTATTCTTGCTTTGCTGACCCACAGCCCGAAGGAGACGTGACGTATTCGTTCAGTCCGAGTACAAATCGGCAGGTTCGAGTTGACCTTTCAGGAGAGGGGGGGGACGACCTGGATTTGTATCTGCTGGGAGGCTGCGATGGGAGTTTGTGTCTGGGCCAGTCCACGGGCGGTCACGCTTCCGAGTTCATCCAATTCGAGGCCCAGGCTGGTGTGACGTACTACATTGTCATCGAGGCTTTCGCTACAAGCGCTTCCACTGGCCATTTCGCACTTGTGTTGACTTGTTCTTGATGGCGCCGGTCGAGGCGATCACCGATTCATACAGCGGCTCGGTGGACGGGGAGAGTGCTTGTCTGTTTGGAGCCGATGCAGGCAATCCGGCAGGATTGCGCCGCGAGGGAAAACTCCTGGTCAGCGGACTTTTCGCGAATTGTCGAGGGAGGATCTCTTCTGGATCCAGATCCCGTCGGCCCTCGATATGCCCAGGGTGCAGCGCATACCAGGGCCACGCACCACGATCTTGATCCATCCACTCATGGGGATTTTTGCCAGATCCAGGAGGGTCCCAGTGGGGAGGGTGACCGTTGGATAGGCGTCGTCTGGTGCTGCGAAGCCCAGGACCGTTTTCTTCAGGACATAGCGCCCGCCTCGATTCGTGGTTCCAGGCGGATTGGGCACATACCAGCTCCCAAATCCCGGTACGGTGAAACCGGGGCTCACTCTTTTCTTTGGCACCCAGCCACGCAGTTCCACGTGCCAGGGGACTCCCACGTTGAGGTGCAGCCAGATCTGTCCCGCCCAGGTCTTTCTTGCCAGGACGCGAACCTCCGCGGGATAGACAACCGAGGCCACTCGATGGCCCCCTGGCGAGGCGAACAGGGGCCCTGGCTTGAGGACCCTGCGGGTGCCGTTTACGTAACGCAGGCTGGATGTGGCCCGGCTCCGTTCAGTGCCCAGATCCTTTCTCTGCATCCAGACGCGCACATGAGCCTTGGCACTCACCTCCACGAGCATGAAGCGACCTGCCCGGCGGACTGTATGGACCAGTGAGCCCCCGCGAACCCGGCCGATGGGGCGTCCCCCGGGGCCCGCGAACAAGGGGGCGTTTCGCAAAACACGCAGGCCCAGTGCCGAGGACTGGATCCATCCCTGGATGGGAGGGCTGTTCCCCACGGGCTTTACCAGGCTGTAGGGCCCTTTGCGCCGAAGGACATGCAGCAAAACTCCAGGGGAGACCCGGCACAGGACCGGGGCCCCAGGACTGACTGCGATGTGCACATGCTCCAGTCGAGGAAACGAGAGCCCTGCCGACGCCCTCGTCAGGGCGGAAACGAGGGGCTGCCGCCTGGTTGCCGTGGAAGTCGCGGGCGTGGTGGAGCGAACTACGAGACGCGTGACTGGTCCGGCCTGGGCTTGCAATGCTGAGAATACAAGGAGACCTGCAGTGAACGCGGCGATCACATGTCGTGGCAAGTACGATGGCTCATGGGGGGAGTGGATAGATTGGGACATGCCGAGGGGATGTGCCTGGGCTTACTAATTCTGGGCGCAATCCGGGTCTGCCGTGTCCACGAGACAGTCTTCGTCGTTGTCCTTGCCGTCGTTGCAGAGGGCTTCGTGCGCCGGCACCAGGGCACAGGATGCCTGGGCAAAAGTGCGTGGCGGCGGATCTTCGGCACGAACAATCTTGAATCCAGCACCGAATTCACAGGTGGTGTCGGAACTCATGTACCAGCAAGCCGAGGCCTGACCTTCCGTTCCCGCGGGGCAGTCCTGGCCCACACAGGTCGGTTCCTGCCGTGGGACCGCCTGTGCCAGAGTCGGGTCTCTATCGAGTTCAGGATCCGCGTTTGCATAAAAGAGCGGCGCGCAGCCTTCGTTTTCACCCAACTTGGTGGGATACAGGCCGGATGGGCAGGTGCATTTGCCGTTCTGGTCGTATTCGCATGCCTGGAGATCGTTGGGGGTGCACATCCCATTTTGGCAGACATTGCCGCACCAGGGAATCATCAGGACTTTCTGTTGGTCCGTGTTTCGTTGCTCCACGTCGTAGACCGTACAAGTGGGCAGGCAGGGAGCACATTGGGTGCCGCCCGGGCCGGCGGTGCACCCGGCAAAGGGCTGCAGCATGCATTTTTCAGACATGGCATCGGCGAGCTTGTTTCCGATACCCGCCAGGGCAGAGGAAAAATCCGTCGAGCAAACGCTGGTGTAGGCCCATTGGTTCATGTCGTCTTCGGCATTGAAATAACCCACCACGGACCGGATGCGCACTCCAGGGACTGCGCCCTCGTTGGGATTTTGGGGATCGTGACAGGAGAAATCCAGGGCCGGACGGCCGTTGTCCGTGGTGACGTTGATCACGTCGGGCACGGGTCCGGCAATGGCGGCGATGACCATGAGGAGCGGATCTTTGAGGGCTTCGAGGAAGCTCGTGTACCGGCTTACGGGATAGAGCAAGGCCTGGGCGTCTTCCCGGGGGACGCAGTTGTGGCGCGGGCCCACCACGGTGCGATCGTTGACGTCACAAGTGATACCGAACTCGAAACAGCGGAAAGACGTCAAGTACCCGAGTGCCGAGTTGATGTTGTCGAGGTTGGGATCGGGATTGAACAAGGTTTGTGGGTCGCTGGCCGAGCAATCGTCCTCGTCACTAATCCAAATAACCGACAGGAACGCACTGTCGCGAAGGAACCCTGTGTTTTGCGGGGTGCTCGTGGTATCGAGGGCCAGGCGCACAGCTTCGAGCTGGTGCTCGAATCCGCAGCCGCCGGTGCCCAGGGCTGCGTAGTTGCTGAAGGCGTCTTCCAAGGTTCCCGTGTAGTTGCGGCACCTGGGGCAACCCGTGTCAGGGTCGGTCACCAGAGTCAACGACTCGTTGGCCCCCGCCGCTTGGTCGCAGTTTGCCTGGCCGCAATCGCTGGAATTGCATCGGACGCCCTCGGCCAGCGGTGTCTTGTCGATGCGACACCCCTTGGGCTCCACGTCCACGATATATCGTTGGCCCGACCCGATGGCTGTATCGCCACGATTGACGCCGCCCACCTGTCCCAGGACGCCCTTGTCTCCGCCCACGGTCTGGCATCCGCCGATTTGGGTGTAGGTGCCGGCGCCCAGGTCCGAGGAAACCACACCGATGTGGATGTTCGGCAAGCCGCCCCGCATTCTCTTCAAAGCGTCCATCAAAATCGAGAACTGCGCTCTCAGGTTGTTCTGCTCGTTGAGCATGGAGTCGGAGTTGTCGATCATGAACAACAAGTCCAGGTCTCGCTCGGCCGACTGGGGCATCAAGAAGAGCTGGTTCGTCTTGTTCTGCGGTTGGGGCATTTTCATGGGGCGCCGAATGCAAGCCCAGGCAGCCAAGAGACCGACTGCCACCAATCCAAGCCCTGCGATACGCCAGTGATTCTTTCTCATCGTTTTTTCCTCCTACTGGTCTTCTTGGACCACGCGACTCTTTTTACCGCCATGGGGTGTGTTTTTCAATTCCTTTCGTGCCCAGTTCTTGGAAAAGTCCTTTTTGTGGGACTGTTTCATGGTGACGGCACCTCATGCCTGCACTGCCGCCTGCTCCTGCTCTTGCAGGCCCTGCATGGTCTGGGCACATGGCTGACACAAAACAGACCTGCAATGTCTGTTCCAGGAGAAACATTTGGATTCTTGGACATCGGGGGGCGGCAAAGAAGCCGAACACATGTCTGCGCATTGGCCTGGAGGGCTGCTGCCGGCGTTCGTGCGGCAGAAATGTCTGTGGTTGACGGCTGGAACTTCGAGACGACAGGGAATGCGTGGTGGCAATTAAGTTGCCTTTGGTGGCAAATAGGTTGCCAGTAGGATCGTCGGGACATCCGCGAGCAAAGAGGTAAGGATGCGGTGACCATTGACAACCCTGCCCGCAGGGGGGACAAAAGCAAGGGCCATCGAAGCTTTTGTATCTTGAGCCCGCGGGCTTTGGTCGAATCTCGGGCTCTCCGGACAGTATTGTTGGAATGTCGTCTGGTCCTGGGTGGTCATTGGAAGAAAGTCCCCTGCCGGCAGGCTGTGACGAGGGGGTCCTGAAGGCTTGCCGGAGGGGGGCGGGAGAGGGGCGATCATGCAAGGCAACAGAAGAGTCGCAGCCGTCCAGATGGAGGCAGGGCCCGACATCGAGCGGAATCTGGAAACGGCGGAAGGTCTGGTCGAACGCGCCGCACAGGAGGGGGCTCGATTCATTGTCCTCCCGGAAAACTTTGCGTTCATGGGACCGGGAGACGCCAAGGTATCCTGGGGCGAGACCCTGGGAGATTGGGATGCTCCAATCCAACGATGGGCTCGTGCGTTGGTCCAGCGTCTGCAGGTGCAAATTGTGCTGGGTGGGATTCCAGAGAAAAGTGCACAGCCTTCCAAGGTCTTCAACACGAGTGTTTTTCTGGACGAAACAGGAGCCATCGTGGCGGTCTATCGGAAAATCCACCTTTTCGATCTGGATCTTCCCGACGGACCCACGGTGACTGAATCCATGCATACGGTTCAGGGACGTGACGTGGTGGTGTCTGACAGTGGTTGGGCCAAAGTGGGGATGAGCATTTGTTACGACCTGCGCTTTCCCGAACTCTATCGGCTCCAGTCGGCGAGAGGTGCGGAACTGCTCACCGTGCCTGCGGGATTCACCCTGGAGACGGGGCGCGCTCACTGGTACCTGCTGGTCCGTGCCAGGGCGGTGGAGAACCAGTGTTTCGTGATCGCCGCCAATCTCTGCGGTCATCATTTTGGTGAGCGCAGTTCTTATGGACACAGCCTCATCGTGGACCCCTGGGGCGAGGTATTGGCCGAAGCCGGGGAGAAGGACGAAGTGATCCTGGCGGATTTG
>CAZIJS010000300.1:0-5090 GCA_964539505.1 uncultured Myxococcales bacterium | reverse complement strand
ACGACCAGCGGATCCTGGATTTTCCGCACAAAGACCTGCGCAGGGCCAGGGCGGCGGCTGTCTCTATCATTCCCACCACGACGGGTGCAGCCAGGGCCATAGGTCTGGTGATCCCGGATCTGGCGGGCAAAATCGACGGCATGGCCATGCGCGTGCCCACTCCGAACGTCTCGGTGGTGGACCTGGTGGCCCGCGTGGAGAACCCACCGGCCGGCGGGGAAGACGAGGTGATCGAGGCTTTGGAAAAGGCGGCGTCCGGTTCCATGAAGGGATTTCTGGGTGTGGAACACGAGCCGCTGGTCTCGGTGGACTTCATGGGGGATCAGCGCTCTTCGGTGGTGGACGTGGCCAGCACCAGGATCAAGGGAAATCTCATCAAGGTTCTCTCCTGGTATGACAACGAGATGGGGTACTCTGCCCGCGTCTGGGACCTGGCACGGCACATGATTGCCAAGGGGCTCTAAAGGGTCCCCCATGCGGGAGCACCGCAGCGGCACGGCCTGGCCGTGCCGCGCGGCTGCGCATTCTCATCGGCCTGTGCCGGGGGGTGCGGAAAGGGGTGAGACATGGGATCATTGTTGGAGGGAATCAAACGCCTCGAAGACCTCTCCGTGGATGGAAAAAGGGTCTTTTGCCGGGCCGACTTGAACGTGCCCTTGGCCGACGGAATCATCCAGGACGACACGCGGATCCAGGCGGTCTTGCCCACGGCGCGTTGGCTCCTGGAACATGGAGCCAGGTTGATTTTGGCATCGCATTTGGGCCGTCCGAAGGGAAAAGTGGTGGAGAGTTTGAGCCTGGAGCCCGTTGCGGCCCGGTTGGCCGAATTGCTGGATATGGACGTGGCCTTCACCCATGACACCGTGGGCGACGGGCCGGCGAAGGTCGTGGCCGATTCCAGGGCGGGACAGGTGGTGGTCCTGGAAAATCTCCGGTTCCATTCCGGGGAGACGAAGAACGATCCAGAATTCGCCAAGCAGCTTGCATCCTTGTGTGATGTGTATGTAAATGATGCCTTTGGCACCGCACACAGGGCTCACGCGTCCACCGTGGGGATGGTGGGGCTGGTGAGGGATCGTGGTGCCGGCAGGCTCATGGTCCGGGAGTTGGAGTTTTTCGGAAAGTTGCTCCTAGAGCCGGCCAGGCCTTTTTTGGCGATTTTGGGCGGCGCGAAGGTGTCGGACAAGATCGGCGTCATTCGGAGCCTTCTGGACCGGGTGGATCGGTTGGTCATTGGGGGCGCCATGGCCAACACGTTCCTGGCCGCCCAGGGAAAAGACATGGGAAAGTCCCTGGTGGAACGCGACAAGTTCACCGTGGCCAGGGAAGTCATGGACGCGGCCCGGGCCAGGGGCGTGGAGATCCTGTTGCCCAAGGATCTGGTCGTGGCCGAATCGCTCGATGCTCCATCGGGGAAGGTGGTTGCGGGAGACTCCGTTCCTGCAGAGGAAATGGCACTCGATATCGGGCCCGAAACCCTGTCGTATTTTTCGGGTCTGGCCGCGGGGGCTGGGACCATTTTCTGGAACGGTCCCATGGGTGTTTTCGAAAGGACGCCTTTTTCCGAGGGGACCACGGGGTTGGCCAAGGCGGTTGCTGCATCAGACGCGCTGTCCGTGGTTGGCGGGGGCGATTCGGTTTCGGCAATCCACAAGGCAGGGGTGGCCGACCGCATTTCGCACATATCCACGGGGGGCGGTGCATCCTTAGAGGTCATGGAGGGCAAGGAGCTTCCAGGGATTGCTGCGCTCCGTCAGGAGTAGATGTGGAAGGGCTCGTTGCTTGGCCAAGAATTTTGTCCCCCAAGGGCTTTCGGGGTCATCTCTTCGAGATCCTGTACGATTCGAGGATTTGAGGTTGATTCCACGCCGAACTGGTGGCATAGATGCCAGGTTCGAGACGATACGGTCGGATGCCAGGTGACCTGGCAAACGAGCAGGGAAGGATGATCATGGCACATCGCAGGAAATTTATCTGCGGCAATTGGAAACTCCACAACACGGTGGCCGAGTCCCGGGATCTTGCACAGGCGGTGCGACAGGCCGTAGAAGCGATGGATGGAGATCGTCGTCCCCTCGTGGGCGTGGCGCCCGGCTTCCTGTCGCTCCCGGCGGTCTCTGAAGTGCTGGCCGGCGGACCAGTGATTTTGGCTGCTCAGAACGGTTATTGGGAACCCGAGGGCGCCTTTACGGGAGAGGTTTCCTTTGCCCAACTCCAGGACGTGGGGTGCTCCCACGTCATCCTGGGGCATTCCGAGCGTCGTCACGTCTTCGGCGAGTCGGACGAATTCGTGGCCCGCAAGGTTCGCGGGGCCCTGGATGCAGGGATGAATGTCATCCTTTGTGTCGGCGAGCTGCTCGAGGAACGGGACGCCGGGCAGCAAGAGGATGTAGTTCGGCGACAGGTGGAATCCGCCCTCGGATCTCTGTCCGCCGAGCACATGGGTCGAGTCGTCGTGGCGTATGAGCCTGTCTGGGCCATCGGGACGGGCAGGACTGCCAGTCCGGAGCAGGCCCAGCAGATGCATGCATTCATCAGGAAAGTGCTCGCCGATGGTTTTGGCAGCGAACAGGCCGACAAGGTGGTGATCCAATACGGCGGGTCGGTGAAGCCGGGAAATGCTGCGGCGCTCATGGCCCAGCCGGACGTGGATGGGGCACTCGTGGGTGGAGCGGCCCTGCGGGCGGAAGATTTCGCAGGGATCCTGCAGGCCGTAATCGATTGAGAAACCGGCCGCCGGCGCAGGCGGCCTTGCGAGGTGAGAGGACAACATGGCTTGGGTGTTCGGTGTCATCAAGGTATTGCATATCATCGTTTCCTTGTTCCTGATTTTGGTGGTTCTCCTCCAGGCAGGCAAGGGAGCAGGCGTGGGGTTCGCCCTGGGTGGAGCCAGCCAGGCCGTGTTCGGCGGAGGTGGTGCCACAACTTTTCTGGCGAAGCTGACCTGGGTCATGGCCTTTGTCTTCATGGTCACGTCCATGTCCCTGGCATGGAGGTCCAGCCGGCAGGGCAGTTCCGCACTGAAAGGGAAGTCGGTTCCCACAAGCCCAGAAAAGTTATTGGAGGCTGGTGCGGACGAGGACCAAGGCACTGGTGATGCCACGGGGCAGGGAACTCAGGATGCCACGGCGCAGACCGCCGGGGCGGCCCAAACCAGGGATGCCACGACCCAGGCTCCTGCTCCCCGCACCACTGGTGATGCCACGGGCGCTTCGGGAATGAATCCCTCCAGAGCGGCTGGGCAGGGAACGCCGACTGATGGAATGGCTGTGCCGGCTGCCAGACCCATGGCCCCGGCCACACGAGCTACGGCCCCACGCCCCATGGCCCCGGCCACACGAGCTACGGCCCCGGCAGCGCGCCCCATGGCTCCGGCGGCACGCGCCATGGCCCCGGCGGCACGTGCAATGGCTCCGGCAGCACGCCCCATGGCGCCGGCAGCACGCCCCATGGCGCCGGCAGCACGCCCCATGGCGCCGGCTCCTGCTCGCTAGCCCTTCGACTTTTTCCACATTTTGTCGTATTCCTTTCAGGGATTTTTTCGAGTCCCCCTGGGCCGACTGGCGCTCGCCCAGACAAGGGCGTCATGGAGAGATAGTCATGGCAGAGACGTTTTGGAAGTATCAAGGTGCTGGAAACGATTTTCTTCTCTTCGAACGGAACGCTTTGCCGCAGGACCCGGCGCTCTGGGCAAGGCGCCTGTGCCACCGAAGACTCGGTGTCGGGGGAGATGGAATCTTGTTTGTCTTGCCATCACAGGATGCGGATGCCAAAATGCGCATCTTCAATGCGGATGGCTCCGAAGCAGAGATGTGCGGCAACGGCCTGCGGTGCGTGGCACTGCATCTCCATGCCAGGGGCAAGGCTGATCGGGCCATGGTCGTAGAGACCGAGGCCGGACTCAAGTCTTGTCTCGTGGCAGAGGATGCAACAGAGCACTCGGGAGGGGTGAGGTTGTCGTTGGGGCGACCGGCGCTGGATCGGGCGTCGCTTCCCATGGAGGGCTCGGGCCGTTGCGTGGCCGAGCCCTTTTCAGTGCAGGACCGCGAGATTGGGATCACTGCGGTGTCCATGGGGAATCCGCACGTGGTGACTTTTCTGGACCAAGGGGAAACAGACGACATCGTCCGATTGGCAGGGGAACTGGGCCCGGTCTTGGAGACACACGCGGCCTTTCCGAGACGGACGAATGTTTCGTTCGTACGGGCCATGGGCGAGGGGGCGTTCGAGGCGGTGGTCTGGGAACGTGGCTGCGGGCTGACTGCCGCCTGCGGAACCGGCGCCGGTGCCATTGGGGTGGCCGCATGCTTGGAAGGCAGGGCCCAGGCAGGGCAGGACATCAAGATTGCGTTGCCAGGGGGGACGCTCACGGTGCAGGTGGCCGAGGGCTACGAGGAAGTTTTCCTGGAAGGGCCGGCGGACCTTGCCTTTCGTGGGACCGTGGACCCCCAGGCTTTGCCCGAACCCCGTTGGATGCCCATCTAGTGTGACATCTCGTCTGAAGTTCTTGGTCAGAATTTTTCTGGAGCCGCGGCGGAAAACGAGGGGACCCTTTGTTCCAGAAAGCGGCGGATCTGTTCGGCGAGGGGTTTGGGGCGTTCTTCCGGGACGAAGTGCCCGCAGTCGGAGATGCTGTGGAGTTCCGAGTTTGGCATGTCAGTGGCCAGGCGTTCGCCCCAGATGAGCGGCAAGAACCGATCATCCAGGCCCCAGACCACGCTCACCGGCTTGGTGAGTCGATAGAATTCATTGGCAATCTCGCGGGTTTCACTGTTGCTCAAAGAAAGCACGAGTTTGCGGAAGCGTTGCCTGGCTGTGGGGGAGAGGAGGATGGGACGCAGATATTCGTCGATTTCTTTGGGGCCCAAGCTCCCAGGGTGTTTGACGCCCTGTCTGAACCCACGTTTCGAATAGGCGAGCCTCCTGGCGGCTCCCGAATTCATGAAGAGGTCGAAGAGGATCTTTTTGCCGGCCATGGCGCGGATCGTGCGGATCACTCCAACGGGCCAGTTGTCGTAACACACGGAATTGCACAAAATCATGGCCTCGACCCTTCTGCCGTTTCGCAGGGCCATGAACTGGGCCAGGGC
>CAZIJS010000299.1:0-5104 GCA_964539505.1 uncultured Myxococcales bacterium | reverse complement strand
GCCCTTGGCAGTGGAGGGACGCTGGCGGCAGATCACCAGGCCGGCGTAGCGCACCCTGGTGCCTTCGGACAAGGTGCGCAGGGTGGCGGCCTGGGGCAGTCCCTGGTGTTCGAGGGCAGGGCGCAGGGGGGCCAGGATGTGTCCGCGAGGGCTGTGGTCCGCGGCCTCGTGGTCCCATGAGATGAGCTGGCCCGGGTCGAGTTCCGGCAGGTCGGGAAGTTCCGGTGAGGGGAGGAGTTCCAGGTCGTCCCAGGACTTGCGGGCCGCCTGCCAGAGGGCGAGGCGGCGGCTGGCCAGGAGGATGTCGAGGGCACCAGAACGGGCCAGGGCCTGGAGGACTTTCCTGTCGAGATTGGTTCGCCGGGCCAGGTCGGCCACCGACGCGAAGGGGGCGATCCGTCGTTCGGCCAGGATGCGATCTGCGTCTCGCCTGCCCAGGCCCCTGACGAGCCGCAGGCCCATGCGGACGGCGGGGATTGTGGTTGGGCCTTCCAAGGCAGCGTTCCAGGAGCTGCGCTGGATGTCCAAGGGGAGGATGGAAACGCCGTGGCGCAGGGCGTCCTGGACGATGGTGGCAGGGGAATAGAAGCCCATGGGCTGGGCGTTGAGCAGGGCCGCGGTGAAGGCCGCGGGATGGTGGCGTTTCATCCATGCCGTGGCATAGGTCAGGAGAGCGAAGCTGGCCGCGTGGCTCTCTGGGAACCCGTACTCGGCAAAGCCTTCGATTTGATGATAGATCTGGAGGGCGTATTCAGACGGGATACCCTTTGCCGTCATTCGGGAGACGAGGCGGCGGCGATGACGCTCCATGGAGCCCTTGCGGCGCCAGGCGGCCATGTCCCTGCGGAGCTGGTCGGCCTCGCCGGGGCTGTAGTCGGCGGCCACCATGGCCAGTCGCATCACCTGCTCCTGGAAGATGGGCACGCCCAGGGTCCGGGCCAGGACCGGTTCCAGGGAGGGATGGGGGATGGTTGCCGGCTCGATGCCTGCGCGGCGACGCAGGTACGGATGGACCATCTGCCCTGCGATGGGGCCGGGGCGCACCAGGCTGATTTCGATGACCAGGTCGTAGTAGCTGCGTGGTCGGAGCCTGGGCAGCATAGCCATCTGGGCGCGGCTCTCGATCTGAAAGACCCCCAGGGTGTCGGCCTTGCAGATCATGTCGAATGTGGCGGGATCGTCGGGGGGGATGGCCTGGATGGAGAGGGACTGGCCGCTGTGGCGTTCGAGGAGTTTGAAGCTCTCGTCGAGCAGGGTGAGGGCGCCCAGGCCCAGCAGGTCCACTTTGAACAGCCGCATGGCCTCCACGTCGTATTTGTCCCATTGGACGATGGTGCGCCCATCCATGGCTGCCTGCTCCACCGGGACGAGCCCGGCGATGGGCTCGGCCCCCAGGAGGAAGCCTCCTGGGTGGGTACCCATGTGCCGCGGACTGTCGAGGAGCGCCTCGGCCATGCGCGAGAGCCACTTGCCCATCATCGAGTCAGGATCCAGGCCTGCGCTGCGCATGAGGGACTCGTCGGGAAGATCCCGGTGGCCCATGAGCTTGGCCAGGCGTTCCAGGACCTGGGATGGCAGGCCCAGGGCCTTGCCCGCGTCGCGGATCGCGGATCGCGGACGATACCGGATGGTGGTGGCCACCAGGGCGGCCCGGTCCCTGCCGAAGCGTTCGTACACATGCTGGATGACTTCTTCACGCCGGTCGTGGGCGATGTCGAGATCGATGTCTGGGGGCTCGTTGCGTTCCCTGGAGATGAACCGCTCGAAGAGCAGGTTCGAGCGGACTGGGTCCACTGCCGTGATGCCCAGGCAGTAGCAAACCGCCGAGTTGGCGGCAGAGCCGCGGCCCTGGCACAGGATGCCCCGGCTGCGGCAGAAGGTGACGATTTCCTGCATGGTGAGAAAGTAGCCTTCGTAGGACAGCTCCAGGATGAGATCCAACTCGCGGCGGAGTTGGGCATAGACATCCTGGGGGATGGCTCCTGCGTAGCGACGCTTGGCGCCGCGGAAGGTGAGGGCGGTGAGCCGTGAGGCCGCGTCGCGGCCGTCTGGCCCCCTTTCCACCGGGTAGCGGTAGGAGAGATCGTCGAGGGAGAAGGAGATTCGTTCAGCCAGGGCCTCAGTGCCGGCCAGCAGACTGGGGTCGTCTCGGTAGAACCTGGTCATGGCCCTGGGATGGGGCAGGACATGGGTGTCGTTGATCCGCCTGTGCCGTGAGGATTCGGGAAGACTCTCACCGAATCGGATGGCGGTGACCAGGTCCTGGAGGGGGCGGCGGTCCATACGATGGTAGAGCACTTCGGGCAGGGCGACGAGGGGGATGTGGAACCTCGATGCGAGGTAGCGGACCAGGCGCTCTGCCGCAGGGTCCGTTTCCCGCAGGTGCCTGCTGACGCCGGCGTATACCCGGCCGGGGAAGGCCTGGCACATGCTGTCGAGAAACCGGGCCTGGGAGTCGGAATCCTGGTGCCGGGGGGAGCGGAACAGACCGCCGCCCCAGACCAGGAGGAGTCCTTGGGCCAGTTCGGCCAGATCGTTTGCACGCAGCTCGAAGCCGCCGTGCCCCGCGCGCAGGTGCCCCCGGGTCAACAGGGACGAGAGGTTTTTGTATCCGGTTTCGTCCAGGGGATACAAAAGGACCGAGTCGGTCTGGGGCAGGGAGACTTCGGCTCCCACCAGGAGCCGGATTCCCAGTTCTTTCGCCCGGACATGGGCCTTGACCACACCGTAGAGTCCGTTTCGATCCGTGAGGGCGAGGGCCTGGTATCCCTGGGCAAAGGCCTGCTCCACGAGTTCGTCGGGATGGCTCGCTCCTTCCAGGAACGAGTAGTTGCTCTTGCACCAGAGGGGAACCAGGGAACTCATTCCACGTCTCCCCAGAGGAGGAATCGCTCTGCATCGGGATCGTAGGCAATCCAGAGAATCCTGCCGTCTTCTTGTTCCACGTAGTAGTACTTGCGACGCAAGGTCTTGCCGGTCCACCATCCTCCCGTCACGAGGAAAGGGCCCCGCAGGCGGCCCTGGGGCCTGCGGGCCAGAACCCTGGGTTTGTCGAGTCGGCGCCGGACGACCACCGGCTTGGGTTCTGGGGCGGGATCGGGCTGCGGCATGCGGTCGAAGACCGTCCATTCGGCCCGATGTTCCGGCATGTGGGCTGGTGTGATCCGGCCGGTCACCAGGGATCCATGGGGAAGCTGGGCCCTGAGCCTGGCCAGTTCCCTGTTGGCCCGAGCGATGTTTCCCGTGATCGTGGGGGTGAAGAGACGAAGCTGTCTGGATTCATGGTGATCTGTGTGCAGTTCGAGCCGGATGCCGGAGGGCGGGGCATCGAGCCGGATGGTTTCGAGCTTGAGCCGGAGCAACTCCAGGAGCACAGACAGGTTCCTGGTGGGTGAGGCGGGACGCACTTCCAGGCGCAAGGGATGCGTTGCATCGTTTTCGGAATCTTTGGACTCGGTTTTTTGGGCGTTTGGCTCGTTCTCTGCTGGGTCGAGGATCAAGACGAGGCTCGTCACGGCCTTTCGTTGGGATTGCAGGTCGGCCATGAGCTGGTGGAGAGCCCGCTTGACGAGAAAGACAAGGCTCTCTGCATCGAGCAAGACATTTTCGATGTCGAGATCCGCCTGGGGCTCGCTGTCTTCGGGAGGCGCCGACAAGGAGGTCGGGGCCGCCCCCGCCAGGGCAAGGGTTGCCTGGGTCAATAGCTCGACAGTGGCCTCGCTGAACCGCATGGCTGCCTGGGACCGGGGTAGGGCGAGGAGGTCGGCCAGGCGGGACAGGCCGAGCCGATCAAAGAGCGTGGTATCGGGTAAGGAGAACGAGGACAAGGGGAGCTGCCGGCAGGCCTCGGCTTCCTGGGAAAAATCATCGTAGAGGAGCAATCGGTTCCTGGATGCCAGGACCAGGGAGGTCACGGTGAAGCGGTGGTGGCCGAGCACCAGGCGCAGGGACCAGCCTTCGGCTTCCAGGTCGGAGAGCAAATCCTGGGCCCAGTCGGATGCGCTGTTCCAGAGACCCGTCAGGCCCCGGGCGTCTAAGAGGAAGAGCCCTGGTCGATCCCGTTGGGGCTCTGCGGCAGGGCTGTAGCGGGTGAGCCTTCGGGAGAACTGGTCCAGTCGTCGTTCCAGGACTGCCGGATCGACAGTGCGGATCTGCAGGTCGGAGACGAGCCGGAGGGCCTGGTGGTCCGCCATGCGGGGACGAATCCCCAGACGATGGGCCTTTTTGTTGACGAAGGCCACGCGGTGATCCTGCAAGACGGCCAGTGCCCTGGCTTTGAGCGCCGGTTCCGTCTGGACCACCATCTGGAGGGGCAGGGCTGGGAAGAACAGTGCGGCGACTCTTTCCATGGCGACTCTCTCCATGGAGACTCCTGCATCATCGACGCGGGATCGTGAGTTCGGGCAGTGCGGCCAGACGGATGTCATCGCGGGACATGGACCCAGGCGATGGGGACCAATGGAGGCCTTTGAACTGGGCCAGGAAGGTCTCGCCATCCAGGCGGACTCTCCTGGTGGATACCATGGGGATCTTTTGATGCCGGGCCGAGATGGTGTCGGACGAAGGCGGAGCGATGAAGACGAGCGCGGTCCCATGCTCCGCAGCGGTCCGGGCGATGCGACGGGCCTGATCCCGTTTTGGTATCGCACCGTCGAGGATCACCAGGGAGAAGGCTTCGGAAACCAGGACCCTGCGCAGGATGCGCCAGAGAAGACGATGATGATCGGCTTCGGAGAGGCGCACCAGGGGCAGTGCCGCGAGATCGAGGCCCATGCGGGCGGCATCGGGTGGGTAGAACGTGGAGTCGGTGGCCGCGATCCAGAGGGGGACGCTGTGGCGTCTCTGGGCCTGGTGGACCAGGAGCAGCGCCGATGAGAGCCTGGCCGGCCCCGTGAGCAAGACAGCCCTGCCCGCCAGGCCTGCCAGGGACCATGGGCGCCCTGCCGGCCTCGCTGGATCGAGGCGACTGGCCACCTGGAGCCTCGCAGAGCGGGCCATGCCTGCTTGGGCCATGGTCTTGGACAATTTTCGAATGAGCGCTTCCATGTCGGCCATTGTGCAGTCTCCATCGTCGAGAGGGCCGGCGCCCTCATGGCGCGTCGGG
>CAZIJS010000298.1:0-5125 GCA_964539505.1 uncultured Myxococcales bacterium | reverse complement strand
TTCGAGTTGCTTGAGCTGGCGTTCCAGCGCGATTTCGTCGTATCGGGCCACCACGGCAGCCTTTCTGAGAACCTGTTTCTCTTCGGGATGAAGGTGTCTGTCCGCTGCGGCCATGACCAGGAGAGCCTGGATCAGGTGTGACGGCGGATCCTGGATGCCCAGGGCGCCGGCCGCATCGAGGAATCGCGGGACGAGCACGGAAATGGGCTCGTTGGCCTGCATGGCCTTGTCCATGAGAAGTTTGCGTTCCATGTCAGAGATGTGCATCTTGTCGCACATGGAGTTGAATTGTGCGATTTCCGCTGGATCGATGCGTCCGTCAGCCTTCATGACTTCCACCACGAGGGGGACCAGGGCATGGTAGTAGGCCACCAGGGGATTGTCTTGGTCAGACAGGGCCACCCGCATCTTGATGGAGCGCAGGGATCGGTGGGCCTGGAAGATGACCACCAGGAAAGCCACGTTGATGGCGATGCTGAAAAGATTCATCGACAAGAACGCCCCGAGGAGATTCAAGGCCACCAGGGTTCCGGCAATGGCCGTCGCAGTCGTGCTGTGACGCAACTGGATCGCCAGGGCGCAGAGGGCATAAATGGCTCCTGTGCCGGCGGCAACCCATCCAATCCAGGCGGTGCCCGAACCGCTCAGATTTGACGCCATGTAAAGCCCGCCCATGATGGCGAGGACCGCCACGACCCACAAAAACACCACGGCAATGGTGACCTTTCTCTTGTCGTGATCGATTTCCGGGTTCGGATAGGCCTGGATGAATCGGCTTTCTCGAGACATAGATCCTCTCTTGCTTGTGTCCGACCGATGCCTGTTTCGAAGAGTCGTTTGTCAATGGGTAATGTAGCGAAGTCTTCGATGTGAGTAAACCCGCCCTTGCGGTTCATCGACGAAAAACAGCCTCATGCGATCTTGACAGGACCGGCCCGATAGGTGAAAAAAACACAATCGAGCCGTCGGTGCGTCAGGCAGATAAGGCGGGGACAATGCGCCGCGGCGGCGCCGACTGTCGGCCGCCCGGATTGGCCATTGGGTTTACGTCGCTGGAATCGGTTCTGCCGGACACTTCGGGTTCGAAAGTTGAATCTGAAGGACTAGATGGAAATGATGGAACGATTGTGTTCCCCCGCGAAAGGAGAGTCAGGATGAAGTCGAGACAGATGGTACGGATTCTTGGGCTGGGACTGATGGTGTCGGTCCTTGCGATGACAGGCTGTAAGAAAAAGAGCGAAAGTAAGAAGAGTGACGACAAGGGTAAGACCGAGGCGCGCGCTGCTGCGCGAAGCGGGGACAAGGCCGCGGCGCGGAATGCCGGAACCGCCGCCCAGTCGAACAAGCCTGCGCGGGTCGTGTCGGTGGGCGGGCTCGCGGCTGGTCCTGTTGGCATCGTGGTGGGTTTGCAGGTGGCGCCCTTCAAGACGTCGCCGGTCTGGCCCATCGTCCAGGCCAAGCTGGCCGAGGCCACCAAGGACAAAGACTATAAGGCCTTTGTGGCCGCTTGCAAAGTGGACCCCATCCAGGCCATGGACAGCGTCGAGATTGCCATGGGCAGTGACTTTTTGAAAAACAAGGGCAATTCCAAGGACATGGCCATCGTGCTCCGCGGTAAGTTCGACGGCCCTGCCTTGGTCAAGTGCGCCAAGCCCTTGTTGGCGGCCAAGAAAAAGGATCTCAAGGAAACCCAGGTGTCTGGAAAGCCGGCCCTTTCGTACAAAAACGAGAAGGGCGAGACCATTATCGTGATTGGCGTGGGCAAGGGCGTTTTGGCCATGGCGAGCCCGAAGCTGAGCACCCTGGCCGTTTCCGGCGACCCGGTGGCCTCATCTCCCCGGCTCAAGGCCCTCAAGGGCTCCCTTCCCGGCAATGCTCTGGGATGGGTGGTCTTTGGCAAGATCCCACTCGAAGCAGGGTCCCTCGGCCCCTTTGGCGCCATGCTCAAGGGCATCAAGGAAATTGCCGGTGGAAGCCTTTATTTGGCTGGTTCGGGCAGGAACTGGAATGTCGTGATGACTGCCGACATGGGCAGCGCCGATGGCGCCAAGAAACTTATCAAGGTCGTCGACATGGTCAAGGGCCTGGTGGCCATGCAGGCTGGCAAGCTGCCCCCGCAGGCCAAGCCGGCCTTGGAACTTCTCAACAAGATGAAGACCAAGGTCGTGGGGACCAACATGGTCTTGACCATTCCCGTGGATCAGAAGTCCATGAAGGCTGCGGCTTCGATGGCGGCCAAGAAATAGTTCGCATGGTTCCAGAGCCGACATGCCCAGGCCCGTTGCCTGCGCATGTCGGCGATGGATGTCACCTTGTCTTCCCTGGTCCTGGGGACAAGCCTCGTCCTGACCCTCCCTGATGCCGGCAAGGCCATCGATGCCATCCTGTCGTCTGGGGGGGAAGTGGCGACGAACTGGGGGGGGGAGAAGAGCGGGAAGAGGTCGTCGTAGCTTTTCAGTGAGATTTCCTGCTCATCATTGCTGGTCTTTCTGTTTTCTGTTCCATTCCGCTCGACCCTTTGTTACCGTCCAACGAACTCTGAGAAACCAGGCGACGGCCGGTGGGTGAATGTCTGCAGACTTTGGGCCGTCTGCCTTGGGAAGTGACGGGCGAATCCCAGAGAACCGAGGAGCTTTGTGCCATGTCAGGAAAGAAAACGGTTCGTGCCATGTGGTTCGCCGTTGCTTTCGTCGTGATCAGTGCCGGCACTGCACGTGCCGGCAAGCGGAATGCGGATCTCGGCCCCGACGGTCAGGCGGGTGGAAGAGGGATGCCCATGGTTCCAGGGGGCCTTTCGAAACAGCCGAGACCAGTCCCGAACAAAACTGTGCGGGCCCCCATGCCAATGCTCCTGGGGATGGACATTGCCCGTGCCGGGAAATCTGCCCTCCGGACCGTGACAGGTTTTTTTGTCACCAAGTTTGCGAAGGAATATTTCCTGACGAAGGCGAAACGGCTCTGCAGGCTGGATCTGGCCTCCCGAATCAGGCGATTGGAACTGGCCACGCCGGATATGAACGCCAAGCCCAAACGCCTGGGCCTGTGGGTCGAAGGGAGGTTTCGATCTGCGCGGGTCATCGAATGCTTCAAGAAACTCCTGGCACACCAGCATCCCCAGGTGACAAGAATCGGGGGACGCAAGGCCTTGATGTTTACCAGCCGTTCAGGAAAGGCCCGGGTGGTTGTCGTGACCGGCCGACACACATTTGTCTTGACCGATTCCCTGTCGTTGTCCTGGGTGCTGTCTGGAAACGTCTGGAGGATATCACCTTCCGTGATGGCCCTGCGTCCCTTCGTTCCCAGACGGGCAGCGGCATGGGTGGCCATGGGAAGGATTCCCTTCACAGGCGCCTTGAAGTCGCCCATGCTCCAAGGGGTCAGCGGCATCGATGCGATCCTGTTGAGCGTGGTTCCAGTCAGACGCGCGAGGAACCATGCGAAATTGAGGCTTTCTGGGCGGATGCGGCTTGCCAACGAAGCCGAGGCCGTAAAGATGCTAACCCTGTTCGGCATGCTGCAGACGATGATGAAAGGTCGGGTCAAGAGCGCCCCGAATCATGGAGTCACCGCCTCTGACGCCTTCAAGTGGTTGTTTGTTTCCATGAAAGTGTCTCGTTCCGGGGCGGACCTGCTCGTCACTGCTCCGTTGGAAGCGTCGGTCACCAAGGCTCTGGCGAGGGCAATAGGGAGCAAGAGTTGGGCTCACCCATGAGTGCCGTTTGCCTGTGGGGGGCGTCTTGTGGGCGATGTCGTTTCGCCGACGCGGTTTCCTGCTAGCTGGAGGAGACGGGACGCCCCCAACGTTCGGCCCAATGGAGGGCATGGGCTTCCAGGCTCCGGCTCATTTTCCTCGTAGGCTCGAATCCGAAAAAAATCCAATGCACGAGGAATGCGAGACCGAAGCCGGCCAGAGCATCCAGGACGTAGTGCTGCCTGGTCAGGATGGTGGATGCCCCGATGGCCATGGCCACCAGGAATCCATAGATTCCTTTGACTCTTCCCTGGTGCCAGAGGGCGAGGGCCGCGGTCATCACCACGGCGCAGTGGGAGGATGGAAAACAATTCCAGGCGGGATCGGCGCCATGGAGAAGCTGGAGTGCGTACCGGGTGAACAGTGGGCCGGCTGGTTTGGGGTGGGCGAGGGCCACCGGATAGAGAATCATAATGACAAACGAAACCGCGAGCACGGTGAGATAGGCCCCGGCCGTGCGCAGGGAACGTTCCAGGCTGGTCTCCCAGAGGAATGGGAGCAACGTGAAGGGATAGACGGTCAGGTAGATAAACACGGTCTGGGGCAGAAAGGGCATCTCGTCGTCCAGGAAACTGTGCATGCTGTGGTGGGCTGCAGATGCGCTCACTGCGCCCACCAGAAAATAGCCGCCAGCCCAGAGACCAAAAACGAGCAGACCCACCAGGGTGGGAGCCAGGTTCCCGAGGCGGTCCTTCGGTGCATGATTGCGAATCCCTGCAGGGCACCATCGTTCCAACAGGATGGCTCCCAGCGTGAGGAACCCTGGGACAATCCAGGTAATGAGCTGCATGTGGAGAAGTATGGGAGGCTGAACCGGCGCCAGGATTTCCACGGCGAAATAGACATGTGCGGTGACCACGACTGCGAGCACATAATAGGCCAGGAGTCGTTGGGTAAAGATGAGACGCCGGGACCAGGAAGTTGTTGCATTGGGCAGGGGTGGGGCTTGTTTCTGCAAGGATGGCATTATGTTTGTTGTGCTTGTTTCCTGGAAACTTCCAGTGGGTCCTTCTCGAGTTTCGCCTTGGTCGAGTCTGCCGTTCGCAGTAGTTTTCACTATGCGCCAGGACCCATTATTGGGCAAGTCCTGCATGGCGCTTGCTTTGTGGCCGGCGTGCATCCATTCTTCAGTTATTTATTCCAGCAGGCTCCATTCAGGTTAGTTGCACCCTGGCATGGGTTTCTGTATGATACCGCGAAAGAAAGCGAAAAATCCAAAGCGCAACGCGGCGCTGTGGGTCGCACAGGGTGAGAGCATGGGATCGTCTCCTCGAAAGATGCGGGTGGCCGGTTTTGGGCTCCGGTTTCTGGCCGGGCTCTTGGATGCTGCGACCTTGTTGGTGGTAGGAGGCCTTATCTTCATGCTGTGGGTCC
>CAZIJS010000297.1:0-5135 GCA_964539505.1 uncultured Myxococcales bacterium | reverse complement strand
CCATCCCGACGGGGCGGCCGAAGAACTCTACGGGCTCAAACGCACCTATTTCACGGCTCTCGAAATAATCGACGATGGAGCGGTGTGGGCCGCCCAAGGGGCCAAGGGCAAGGTGATGCGTATCGGTCGGGATCACAGCGTGGCCACGGTGGTGGATCTGCCGGAACGCCAGGTGTTGGCCCTGAACCTGACTGGCAAGATTCCGGGGCTCGGAACGGGAGATGCAGGATCGTTCTATGTGGTAGACCACAAGGCTCCGCTTCGGTACCAGTCGAAGGCCTTCGACGCCGGGACGGCCAGCCGTTTCGGGCGGCTCATGGTCCGGGCTTTGGGCAGAGTGCGGATCGATACGAGAACCGGAAACACGGCAAAACCCGACGAGGGTTGGAGTCGCTGGCAGGCCCTGGCTGGTATGCGCCGTCTGGCGGCGGGGCGTTTCGTTGGGCTGGTGGCCAGTCCCGCCGGACGGTACCTGCAGTATCGCGTCACGTTGGCCGAGCACAGCGCCAGGGTGCAGGCGGTGCGGGTCTACTATGTTCCGGTGAACCGGGGTGAGCGCATCACCGCACTCAAGGTGGGTGCGCAGACATCCAAGTCCAAGGTGCTCAAGGCGCCCTGGCTGTCTGGATCGAAGACATCAGCACCAACGAAGCTGCCGGTTTCCTGGAAAGTGTCCAATCCAGACGGTGATCCCCTGGTCTACCGAGTATACTACCGGATGCTGGGCAGCGCTCTTTGGCGCAAGCTTGGTTGGACCCTGGAACCCCTCACCAAGACATCTGTGAAATGGTCCACGGCCAACCTCCCCGACGGCTGGTACCAGGTCAAGGTGGTGGCCTCCGACGAGCGGGCCAATGCGCCAGGCAGGGTCCGCCAGGCGCAAAAGATTTCCGAACCTGTGTTGATCGATCACCGAAAGCCCGGCGTCAAGGCTCTGGCCGTCGTTGGGCGGAGGGTTTCCGGGCTGGCCGTAGACAGCCTCAGTCGCATCGTCGGACTCCATTATTCCCTCGATGGCCGTCGTTGGGTGCCCATCGATCCAGCGGACGGATTCCTGGACCAGACCGCCGAGCGGTTCTCTTTCCTGCTTCCCAAGTCTCTTGCCCCCGGGCCGATCCTGCTGCTGGTGCGAGTGATGGACGAGGCGGGCAATGCCGCGGTGCTCAAGCGTGAAATCACCCTGCGTCGGTGATTTCGTCGCCTGGTGTCCATTGGTCACTTCCCAAAAAAGAAAAGAGACCAGAACCTCTCCGTCCGATGTCGTCAGGGGGGCAACGGCCATGGGAACGGGGGAGGTTCCGGCCCAATGGGGTGTTTCGAATCAGTCTATAGAGAGGGATAGTCTTAAGATGTCTTGTTGTCAAGGAAACATTGGTTTTTGTGGTTTTTGGGATGACACTTCCCTCAAAGGAACGGTTTTGTGTCACATGGGACATTTCGGCCTGGAAGGGGTGTCATGTTTTTCGAGGTAACCGGTCGCAGCGGGCCGGCGAGGGCCGGCAGGATCGAGACGAGCCACGGGACCGTAGAGACGCCTTGTTTCATGCCGGTGGGGACATACGGCACGGTTAAGGCCATGGATCCGGCCCTGCTCGAGGAGTTGGGCTTTGGCTTGATCCTGTCCAACTCCTATCATTTGTCTCTCAGTCCCGGGATGGAACTGGTGCGTGGCATGGGGGGGCTCCACGAATTCATGGGCTGGAACGGAGCCATTTTGACGGATTCGGGCGGGTTTCAGGTGTTCAGCCTCAAGGAGTTGTTGCGCGTCACCGACGAGGGTGTGGAGAGTCGATCGCCCCTGGACGGATCGAAGCGGTTCTTGACGCCCGAGTCCGTGGTGGAAACCGAGGTGGGGCTGGGGGTAGACATTGCCATGGTCTTGGATCACTGTCCTCCGTCCGATGCTCCGAGGCGCCAGGTCGAAGAGGCCATGGCTCGGACCACGGCCTGGGCGCGCAGGAGTCTCCAGGTATCCCGGCCGGACCAGACGGCCCTGTTTGGGATCGTGCAAGGCGGGCAGTCTCTGGACCTTAGGAAACGTCACATCGAGGAGATCTGCGGCCTGGACTTCGATGGATTCGCATTGGGTGGTTTCAGCGTGGGAGAGCCTCCCGAAGTGATGCATGAGCTCGTGGCGGCCCTTGCGCCCTCCATGCCCGCAGACAGGCCCAGGTATCTCATGGGGGTGGGGCGGCCCATCGACATCGTGCTGGCCGTGGCATCGGGGGTGGATATGTTCGACTGCGTCATTCCCACCAGGCATGCCAGAAACGGGCAGCTCTTCACGAGTGCCGGTCCCATCAACGTGGCCAATGCAAGGTTTCGTACCGAGAGCGGACCTCCGGATCCGCTCTGCGATTGTCCCACCTGCCGTCGATTCTCGATGGCCTACTTGAGCCATTTGTACCGCAGGCACGAGATTCTCTATTCGATCTTGAGCACCACCCACAACCTCGCCTTTTACAAAAAGCTCATGGAGAGACTGCGCCTCGCCGTCATGGAAGATCGGATGGCATCTTTCGTCGAAGAATTTTTGCGGAAGGAGAACTCGGCTCGCTGAGTGTCGGGTTCACCTGGCCCCTTCGGGTTCGTTTTCCGATGGGGCAGGTTCGTTTTCCGATGGGGCAGGTTCGTTTTCCGATGGGGCGGACTCGCTCGTAGAGGGGCCCGTCAGGGGCAGGTACACCGAGAAACAGGTTCGTCCCGGCTGTGATTCTGCTTCGATGCGCCCGCCGTGTTTGGCTACGATTTGTTGGACGATGCCCAGCCCAAGTCCCGTGCCCGCCCCTTTGGGCTTGGTGGTGTAGAAGGGACGGAAAATTTCGGGGAGTCGGTCCGGGGGGATCCCCGGCCCGTCGTCGATGATCCGGACCACGGCTTCGTCCTGGAGGACGTCGGTTTCGATGGTGATGACCCCACGTCCTTTCCCTTGTTGGATGGCGTCGGCGGCATTCACCAGGAGGTTCGTCCAGACCTGGTTGAGTTCATCTACGTAGCAAGGGATTGGTGGGACGCGACCGTAGTGTTTCTTGATGTCGATGTTGTACTTGAGACGGTTGGCCAGGATGACCAATGTCGTCTCGATGCCTTCATGGATGTCGGCCCGGTCGATTCTCGTCTGGTCCAGGTGGCTGTATGACCGCAGAGCCCGTACGATCCTGCCGATGGACCGGATGGCTTCCTTGATGGCCAACAGGTTTCGCAGGATGCTGGCGGCGATGACCAGGACCTGGAGGAGGGGACCGGCCTGGTTGCCGGCGACCCGGATGATGGATTGGGCTTCATCGATGAGCCCCATCTCCGCCACGCGGTTGGAGAGGAATCGAGCTTTCGGAATGTCCATGTCGGACATCTGGCGTTCCAGGATGGCTGCTGCATGCTCGATAGACGAGGTGGATTGGGCTCGATGGGGGCTCCTTTGGACGAGCCCGTCGATGCCCTGGAGGAGCGCCTGCCAGGCGCTGGGGGCCAGCCCCTGCTCCTGCATTTCAGAGAGGACCAACGAAAGCTGTGCAAGTTGCCGTTCGAGATTTTCCGACGCTCCCTGGATGGCTCCGGTGGGGGTGTTGACTTCATGGGCGATGCCGGCCACCAGTGATCCCATTCCCGCGAGGCGTTCGGAGAGGATCAGTTGGGCCTGTGTTTGCTGGAGGTGATCGAGGGTTTCGGCCAATTCGGCATTGGCGCGTCGCAGCGCCTCGGTTCTCTGGGCGACCATTTCTTCGAGTCGCTCGGAGAAACTCGTCACCTCTTCATAGAGTCTGGCATTGACCACCGCCGTGCCGATCTGGTCCGACAACAGACCGAGCAGGCGGCTTTCCGAGCGGCCCAGGGCTTGGTTCGGTGGGAGGCGAAGGACGACCATGCAGCCCACGATCTGTTGTTTCTGCCGGAAGGGCACGAGCAAGACGGAACCCGTCAGGCCGAGGCCCCTGGCCGCGGCAGCCAGTTCGCTCCGATCTCTTTCCGCGTCGGTGCAGACTTCCGGTTCTTCCATGTCGAAAGCCAAACCAGCCAGACGCTGTCCCGCGGCCCCTTCCCATGCTTCTATGGATTCTTCGGCAAGGCCCGACACGGCAGAGAGCCACAAATGATCCTCTTCGTCTACGAGGTAGACGGCCACGCCGTCGGCGCCCAGGGCCCGTTCCACCTCGGAGACAGCGGTTTCGAGCACCTCTTCGATATCGATCACCGCGCTCACAGCGCGTCCCACGACATGGAGGGTGATCATTTCCGAAATCCTGGCTGCGAGTTGGCGCCGGTTTTGTTGAAGAGCACGGGTCATCTGGTTGAACGCCTGGGCGAGTTCACCGATTTCGTCGGAGGTATCCGCCGGGATGCTCAGGTCGAGGTTTCCCTTGGCGACGTCCAGGGCGCCGGAATGGAGTCTGGCCAAGGGCCTCGTCAGGGATCCGGCGGCTAGCATGGAGACTGCGAGAGCCACGACGAGCACCAGGAGTGCCAGGACCAGCGTCGCCCGGATGGTCTGGGTCCTGCTCTGCACCAGCGATTGTCTGTCCACCGCAACCGCGAGCAGACCCACGATGCTGCGTGATGGCGTCGTTCCCTCTTCTTTGACGGCGCCCGCGCTCATGAGGGGCAAGATGCCCACTGAAAAGGATCGTCCGAAGATTTCCTGGGTGCCGAAGCTGATACGCCGAAGTTGCAGTCGCCGCAGCACCGCGTCGGGAAGTTTCATTCCGAGGAAGGTGCGCCCCTTGGGGTCGAGCATGAGGAGGCCATGGGCTGGAAGCTGTCGTTGGCCCTGCGACGGTAGAACAAGACGTCGACGCCCAGGGTGGCGCGAAGCTGTTCGGCCATGTGTTCATCGAGGGGGAGGATCAGGATGACGGCACCGAGCAGGTCGAAGTTTTCGTCGACCACGGGTGCCACGGCCTCGATGGCCACCATGCCGCCGATGTCTCCGATGTTGACGTCGTGTTCGTAGTTGAGGCCCTCTTCGGCGAGCCGGGCCACAAGCGCCTGGTCCAGAGATGTCTGCGTTGCTGCGTCGCCCAAGTTCGTCTTTGCCGCGATCCGACCCTTCTTGTCCACCAGTTCCACCAGGGCCGGAACGATGTGCCCCTGGTATGTCTCCAGGGTGCGGACGGCGTTTTTGGGCGTGGACTGGACAT
>CAZIJS010000296.1:0-5136 GCA_964539505.1 uncultured Myxococcales bacterium | reverse complement strand
GAGACGGGTTACACCGTGATTGCCGGGATGGGAGAGCTGCACCTCGAGGTCATCGTGGACCGGCTGGCAAGGGAGCATGGAGTGGACGTCCGCGTGGGCAAGCCCCAGGTCATGTATCGAGAAACCGTGGACAAGCCAGCCGAGGCAGAGTACGTCTTTCAGCGCAAGACCGACGACGAGGAACTTTTTGCCAGGGTGCGGGTGGCCGTCGAGCCCAGGCCAAGGGGAGAAGGAAACCTGGTCCATGGGCCGGCATCGGTCCCCGAGGATCTTCCGGAAGAATGCCTGGCGGGCGTGTCGGAGGGCGCGCGCAACGCGCTCAATTCAGGACCTCTCGGGTACGAGGTCCGCGACGTGGAGGTGGAAATCCTCGAGATCGGCAGCCAGGAGACCGGGTGCCACGCCGCGGCGTTCCATGCGGCCTCGGGCCAGGCCGTGCGCGAGGCCATGGAGAAGGCTGGTCCCCTGCTGCTCGAACCCATCATGGACGTGGAGGTAGTCACTCCGGAGGAAGTGGTGGGCGAGGTCATGGGCGACTTGAACCAGCGCCGTGGCCGCATCGAGGCCTCCGAGTTCCGTGGGGACAAGCGGACCATTCGGGCCAAGGTGCCGCTCCGAAAGATGTTCGGCTACTCCACGGACCTGCGCTCCCTGACCAAGGGTCGGGCATCCTTTACGATGAAATTCTGGCAGTTCGATCGTCCCGAAGGGGGTTGAGTAGCCAGGCCACCGGGCGAGCCGGGCCAGTGGTGAGCAATGTGGCTCTCATGGCGGTCTCGCCCACCGAGACCCTGGTTTCGCCGTCTCGCTGTTCCAGGCCTTTGAGACGCTCGACCCGAAACTGCTCGGTGAGGTCCGAGGCATGTTCCTCGATGAGTCGGCGGGTTGCTTCGTCCAGGTTGCTCCAGATGATGCTTCCGTCCATTCCCACCACTGCGCCAGGGCCTTTGCCCTGCTCGGCCAGGGCTGCCACGAGCTGTTTGTAGTGGGCGATTGCCCCCTGCATCCTGTCTCGCAGGGCCTGCTGGGCATCCAGGATTCGGTTGAACTGTTCGGCCAGCAGCGCCAGCTCGTCTGTTCCCTTCTCGTCGAGGCGCAGGTTGCTTCTGCCGGCGGCGCGCTCCTCCAGGTCTGTTTTCATGGCCACCAGGCGGGTCAAGATTCCCCTGGTCAGGCTCCGGGCCAGCAGGCCCAGAGACAGGATGGCCAGGGCCGCCAGGATCCCGAGGATCACCCCTGCCTGGACGGCGTTCTTGCGTGCCCTGGCCGCCTGGGTGCCGGCCTGGTCCCGGTTCACATCCACGAAGCGATAAACGAGTTCCTTGATGCGTCTGAGTTTCGGAAGGAGTAAGGTTTCGTATTCTCCTTGCTGCGCCGGTCCCAGGGCCGAAAGCTTCTCTTCGGTATTGCGAAAGTCCTGGAACCTGGCCTCGAGCTCGGACAAAATGGACTGTTCCTTCGGATTGTGTGCCGAGGCCCGGCTTCTCCGAAGAGCATCTAGAAACTGTTTTTCGGCCTGTGCCAACTGGGTTTGGGCACCGGCCCGGCCCAAAAGCCTGGCCAGGATCGCCGTGTCCTGGCGTTCCAAGGCCTCGACCATGTTGACCGCTTCCATGACGCTGGCAAGATCCTGGCGCACCACCTGGTTCATTCGGTCCGCCAGTCTGGAAAATCCGATCACCGCCCCGGCGCTGCCCAGCAACAGCAGCCCGGCCATGTACCCGTAGCCCAGCTTGAGTTTCGTCGCGAGGTTCATGTCACGCCATCGCCGCCAGTCTGGAGATATGGTCGCGCGGGCCCAGGACCAGCAGGACATCGCCGCTTTGGAGCCTTTCGCTCCCGGCGAATCCCGCCAGGATCTTGCCTTGCCTGCGGATGGCCACCACCGACACCCCGTATTTTCGCCGCACGTCCAGTTCGATGAGACTCTTGTCCGCAAAGGCCTCGGGCAGGCCGATCTCGGCCAGGTCCACCTGGTCTCCCAGCTCGATCTGGTCGAAGATGTTGGGATGGGCCAGGCGCCTGGCGAGCCTGGCGGCCATGTCCGCCTCGGGCGAGATGACCTCGTCGACTCCCACGGCGCGAAGCACCCGGGAATGCAATGCGCTGGCCGCCCTGGCAACGAGCCTGGGCACCTGGAACTGGTGGAGGAGGCTGCATGTCAGGATGGATGATTCGATGTTGCCGCCGCCGATGGCCACCACGGCACAGGTCATGCGCTCGGGATGGAGCTCTGCCAGGACGGATTCGTCCGTTGTGTCGGCCACCAAGGCTGCGTCCACATGGTCTGCCACGCCCTGCACCCGCTCGCGATTGCGGTCTACCGCCAGCACGCTCTGTCTGTCCGCAGCCAGGTTCAGGGCCAGGTCCCTGCCGAACCGGCCCAACCCGACGACCAGGAATTCACCGGTCATCCATCGCCTCCTTCGGCCCGGCAGAAACCCCACCGGGCATTTCGTCGCGGCTCCTTCTCACGCTCTCGTGCCGCCACGCCGCAGATCCTTCTCACGCTCTCACGCCGCCACGCTGGAGCGCCTGGCCGGAGCGCCTCGCCAGGTCGTCTCACGGCTTCTCCCTCATCCCACCATGATCCGGGCCCTGGGATAGTCCACCTTGGCAGGTCTGGCACGACCCAGGACCAGGGCCACGGTGAGGGGCCCCACCCGGCCCAGGAACATGACTGCCACTGTCACCAGCTTGCCCACTGCGGTCAAGTGCGGGGTGAGGCCCAGGCTGAGGCCCACGGTGCCCAGAGCGCTCATGGTCTCGAAGGCCGCCTGCTCCAGGGAGACATGCTCGCTGAGGAGCAGGATCAGCGTTGCGCCCAGCCAAATGGACAGGGCGATGGCCACGATGGCCGCGCTTCGGTACACGGTTTCCAGCATGATGGTGCGGCCTGCCAGGACGATGTTGTGCCGTCCCCTGGTGATGGTGGGGACGGTGCCCAGGAGAACCGCCGCCGTGGTGGTTTTGACGCCGCCCCCCGTGCCCCCCGGGGATGCCCCGATGAACATGAGCACGATGAAGAACAAGGCCGTGGCGGGTTGGATGGCCGTGATGTCCACGGAGTTGAACCCGGCGGTCCTGGCCGTGACGCTCTGGAACATTGCATGGACCGCCTTCATGCCCGGGGAGAGTCCCGCCAGGGCATGGTTCCATTCTGAGGCCAGGAACCAGAGCCATCCCGAGACCAGCAGCCCCGCTGACATCCAGAGCACGATGCGGACCTGGGCGGGCAAGGGGCCCGGGGCGCGTTTCGACCTGAGGCGGGACCAGAACGTGGCCAGCACGCTGAACCCGAATCCCCCCAGCAGAATGAGCAGGGCCACCAGACCCAGGGTCAAGGTGTCCTTTCGAAACATGCTCAGCGAATCGGGCTGGAGGGCAAAGCCCGCATTGCAGAAGGCAGACACCGAATGAAAGAGACCTCTCCAGGCCGAACTTTGGAGGCTCATGCCCTGCCGAAGGAACGAACGGGTCAGCGCCAGCGCGCCCAGACCCTCGATGACCAGGGTGGCCACCACGATGAACGACGCGAGCTGCCTGGCCGTCCTGGCCGAGGGCACGTCCAGGACCTGGCCCAGGGCGGTTTCGGACCGCAGGGCCAGGCCGCGTCCCAGGATGATGGCGGCAAAGCCGGACAGCACCATGATGTTGATGCCGCCGAGCTGGATGAGTGCCAGGATCACCGACTGACCGAAGACCGAAAACGTCGATCCCGTGTCCCGGACCACCAGGCCCGTGACGCAGACCGCGCTGGTGGATGTGAACAATGCGTCGAGCAGCCCCACCGAGGCTCCGGTCTTGCTGGCCGCCGGGAAACTGAGGAGCACCGTCCCTGCAAGGATGAGACCGGCGAACGAAAGAAGGAGCAGGGCTGCGGGCCTGCGCACGAAGCTCGCGGCCAGGTCTCGCACCACCTCGGCTTGGGCCAGGAGGATGCCCAGGTCCAGCACCAGGAACGTGCCCAGCCAGGCCAGGGCGGGCTCTGCGTCGGGAAGCGAGGCCAGGGCCGGTAGCAGGGGCAGGGCGGCGAAGGCAAAGGCCCAGTGCCGGTAGCGGGCCGCCATCACCAGCAGAGGCAGACTGTAGATCGTCGCGGCCAGGCCCAGGCTGCCGCAGATGATCCAACTGGTGGTGGTGCGGCCCACGCGGTAGCCCACCACGAAGACCATGATCGCCAGGGATGCGAAGAGGAGGTGCTCGGCCGCCGGGCCGTTGCGAGAGATCCAGGACTGGATCGCGACCATCCCCGGATGCGCGGTTTCCGCCGTCGGGTGGGAGGTGACCTTCGTGCGGGCCATGTCCTGTGGGCCTTCGGGAAAGAGCGCCCTGCCCAGGAACCACAGGTTCCATGTCACCACGGTTCCTGCCAGCAAGGGAGAAGCCGCCATGCCGGGAACCAGGGCGGAAGCCTGCAGCACCGCCGTGAGCCTTGCGGGCAGGATGGCCCATCGTTTTTGCGAGAGGAATCCCAGGGATGCCAGGCTGGTGAGCAGGCCGGAAACCAGGGCCAGCAAGAGCCCTACCGGCGTGAGCTGCCCTGCTGCGCCGAGATACTGGTCCGGGCTGTTGGTGGCCACCAGTCCCAGCAGGGAGATGAGCCATGCCCCCACCAGGCGAGCCACCCAGAGACGATCGAGCGCTTGCGAAGGCGCCTTGTCCATCCAGACCTCCCGGTCCATGCCCGCCGACCACCTCACTGCTTCGGTCGGCCTACTCGATGCATCCACGAAACCTCGCGGGAGCTATCGCACGCCACGAGGGGATCGTCAACGCCGTCGGCTGGCTCGCCAGCTCCAATGGCCGTCGGCTGATCGTGAGAGATGTCAGTTGGAGTCGATGATCGTGAGCGAGGCGCCCTGGTCGGCAGTGGAAGGTTGCCCTTGGGACGGCATGTCAAGGTCAGGCAACGTCTGGAAATGCCCTGGAAGACTTGTCGTATCCATTGGAGCGGGATACGGGATTCGAACCCGCGACTTTCAGCTTGGGAAGCTGACACTCTACCAGCTGAGTTAATCCCGCATTTTGGGGCAGATGTATAGTCGACAGGTTCGGATTGTCAAGGGGGGACCGCGATCTGAACATCGGGCTGTCCATGGAGTACTCTCCGGTGGGGGGCATGCCAATGAGCAG
>CAZIJS010000295.1:0-5181 GCA_964539505.1 uncultured Myxococcales bacterium | reverse complement strand
TATAACGCCGGCCTGTCACGCCGGAGGCCGCGGGTTCGAGTCCCGTCCACCCCGCTTACGATACATGACAACGGCTTTCGTGGATGCACGAAAGCCGTTGTCGTTTTTGGGCCCCTTCGTTAGGATGCCAAGCAGGCTGGCGTCAGCCCACAGACAGGGCGCCACCAGGCCCGGGGGCCAAACCTCGGGCAACGTGCGAAAGGACACCATCGACAAGGGAGGCCCACAGTGAGACTCTACTTCTTCGGCGCAGCACAGACAGTGACCGGTTCTATGTTCGGCCTGGAAACCACCAAGGGGAAAATCCTGGTAGACTGCGGTTTCTTCCAGGGGAGACGCCGGGAATCCCGGGAACGCAACAAACACCTGCCGTCCTGGGCCTTCGACGCAGATGCGGTCCTGCTCACCCATGCTCACATCGATCACAGCGGCAACCTGCCCACCCTGGTCAAGCGGGGGTATCAGGGCCCCATCTACACGACACCGGCCACGCGCGATCTCTGTGTCCACATGCTCCGCGACTCCGCAAGGATTCAGGAGGGCGACGCCAAATACCTCAACGAAAAGCATGCAGACGATCCGGATTGGGAACCCATCGAGCCCCTCTACACCGAACGCGATGCCGTGGCGGCTCTGGGCCGCTTTGCAACCTATCCTTACTGGCAGACCTTCGAACCCTTGCCAGGCATGAAGGTGACCTTCTATGACGCCGGTCACGTCCTGGGCAGCGCCAGCATCCTGGTGGAGGCCGAAGGCAAGAGGATCCTCTTTTCGGGTGACATCGGCAGGAAGCATCTGCCCATTCTCCGGGATCCAGAGATTCCCGCCCAGGTCGACTACCTCATCATGGAGAGCACATACGGAAACCGGGAACACGGCCCCATCGAATCGGTCCACGGCGATCTGGCCCGAATCATCAACGATGCCGTCCAGAGGAAAAGCAAGGTCATCATTCCCAGCTTCGCCCTGGAAAGGACCCAGGAAGTCGTCTATGCCCTCAGCGAACTCGTCGAGGAGAAGAAGATTCCCACGGTGCCGGTGTTCGTGGACAGCCCGTTGGCCACGAATTTGACCACCGTGTTTCGAAACCATCCCGAATGCTACGACTACGAGACCATCGAATTCCTCGACCAGGCCGACCCCTTTGGCTTCGATTCGCTTCGCTACACCCAGAGCGTTCAGGAATCCATCGCGCTCAACTCGATGAACGGCCCCATGGTGATCATTTCCGCTTCAGGCATGTGCGAAGCCGGCCGCATCCTGCACCACCTGCGCAATAACGTCGAATCACCAAACAACACCATTGTCATCGTGGGCTACCAGGCCCAACACACCCTTGGCCGGCGCATCGCGGAACGCCGGTCCAAGGTCAAGATTTTCGGGGTCATGCGTGATCTGAATGCCCAGGTCGAGGTCCTGGACGGATTCTCCGCCCATGCAGGCCGCAGCGCCCTCATCAACTATGCAAAAATGGCCGGTCCGGACATCCAGAAGGTCTTTTTGGTACACGGCGAAATCGAATCCCAAAAGTCTCTTGCTGCAGCGCTCGAAGAGCGACAACTCGACGTGGCCATCCCCGCCAGGGGCGATATCCAGGATATCTGAGACGCTGCAAAGGCGATTCGATCACTCCACGAGACGCAGCGGCGGAAGGGAGCCGCCTTCCGGAGGCTCCACTGACGCCCCTGGAGCCTTGTCGGCAGCCGGCTTGCCCCCTTCCACCACGCCGAACAAGGACCGGTCCGGGGACTTCCCATCGCTCTCCTCAGAAGGTCCCTGGCTTTCCGAATGCGTCTCGTCGTCTCCAAGCGTGCCGAACAGATCCGAGGGATCGATGACCGCTCGATCATCCTCCAGGTCTTCTCGTCGCACCGCCTGCCGCACCGACAAGGGAGCATCCGCGAGCCAAACCAGCGATCGCCCGTCTTCGGTGGTCATGCCGAACAAGGCGTTCCAGGGAATCTGACAGTGAAATGGTCGTTGGGAGAAAGAAAGGGTTGCCGACAGTCCTTCCGAACCAATGTCCATGTCGGTCACGGGGATGGCCAGGTTGGGGCCCACGACAAGGGTCAGAGCCTCGTCATCCTTGAGGTGTGAGGGCACCACCACTCCGGGCCTGGTGGCATCGAGATGCAGGTACACGTTGCCTTGCTGCAACAGGGCACGAAGCACCAACGACTTTCGCGAAAATTCCATGGGTCTCTCCCGTTCGATAGGCCCTGGCCTTAGCATGAACCGTCCCGAGATCCAAGATGCAGCCTCATCCCCCCCCAGGGCGATCACAAAGTCGGCGCGGGGCCGGGGCTCGGCCTGCTACGTCCCCAAACCCGGCGCAGGTCGCCGACAGTGCGCTCACTTCGCCCCAAGCGATACTTCAGAGGGCGAGACGCCCGCGGTCCCATGGGCGACCGCCCCTGACTGTGCGACCGCCCTGCTCTGTTCCTCGTCTGCAACGGCGATGATCTTCACTCCACAACCGATCGAGCATCCTGGACCGCTCCGGAGCTGCCTTGACGCCGCCTCGCGCAGGTGCCACACAAAAAGACATACCGGCGCCATGGGCTGGCGCTTGGGTCCGCCTGGAAAACTCGGACAACCCAGGAGATGTCAGGAGCGGTCAGGAGTGCTGTCATGTTCACGAGCAAAGAAAAGCGAATCGCAGCATTGAACGACGTGGACCTCTATCCCGTCACGTCCCAGGAACATTCGGCGGGACGAACCACGCTGGACATCGTAGATGCCCTGGCTGCCGCAGGCTGCCACATGATCCAGCTTCGCGAAAAGACGTTGAGCAAGCGCGCCTACTACGAACTCGCCCTGGAAGTCCGCGCCCGCACCCACGGCATCCTCCTCATATGCAACGACCACCTCGATGTGGCTCTGGCGGTGGGGGCAGACGGCGTGCACCTGGGCACAGACGACCTGCCCCTGGTGGCAGCCAGGAGACTGGCGCCCCACCTCATCCTGGGTGCCAGCACCCACAACCTCGACGAAGCCCTCCAGGCGCAGGCGGCAGGAGCGGACTACATCAACATCGGGCCGGTCTTTCCGACCCAAACAAAAGAGGGGCACGATCATTTCCTGGGCATCCAGGGCGTTGCGGAAATCGCCCGTCACATCCAGGTGCCCTTCACCGTGATGGGCGGGATCAAAGAGGAACACATTCCCGATCTCGTTCGAGTTGGAGCTCGCCGTATCGCCCTGGTCACGGCGGTCACCGCAGCCCCTTCTCCGCTCGAAGCAGCCCACTCCCTGAGAAACGCGATCCACAAGGCCCTGGAGAACCAAGAATCCGGCCATCCCTCCGAATGAACGGACCGCTTCATGCGGCGGCCTGGAGGTCCGTCGCTGACTGCATGGCGCCGCACCATGCATCCGAAATGTGTGACTGTGTGTCGAGGGTCTTTCTCGATCCCACGAGTTGCGCTATGCTCTCCTGCCGTGGGAGGGTCGTCATCCAGGCGGACTCTTTCAGACAGGGTTTCGAAAAAAAACAATCGAGTGCGGAGTGTCATTGCCGTCTGCGATGGAAACGCACCGGATCGCTCCCAAGTGGCCAACCGGCGATCGTTTACACATCGCAGCCCGAGGAACAGCGCCGTGTCAAAAACTCAAACAACGCAAGAGGCGACCCATACCAGGAAAGAGAAGCAACGAGCCGTCACATTCGACGGACCCCGGGTGGCTCCCGGCGCCTCCCCAAAGCTGCTGGCCGAAGTGACCCAGCGTGTCCTCGACCAGGTCCAGGATCCACAAGCAGTGGAACGGGCCCTGTTCGAAACCCTCTACCACGAACGCAACCGTCTCGAACGGACCAAGGATGTCTCACCCGAAGAACGCCGGTTCGTGGAGCGGATCGGATCCCTTGCGGCCAAGGCGGACGCTGAGGAACGACGCGCCCTGCTCCGCACACTGGTGGAGGCTTTCGCCGAGGAGGTGGCAGGCCATTTCGACCGGCGGGTCTACTCCCTGGCGACCCGGGTGGTCCCAGGGCTCCTCGACGGGATGCTCAACACGCTCAGCCCCATCAGGATCCTGGACCATCTGCGGGGACACAAGGGAGGGATTGCAGACCAGGTTCGACTGCTCGGACGGACCGAGGAACTCCTGGAGGCCGCCAGGCGCGGCACCGTGGTCCTGGTGCCCACCCATTCGAGCAACCTCGACAGCATCCTGGTGGGCTTTGCCCTGAACCGCCTGGGCCTGCCACCCTTCACCTACGGAGCCGGGCTCAACCTCTTCTCCAATCCGCTGGTGGGCTTCTTCATAGGGCACCTGGGCGCCTACACAGTGGACCGACGCAAGACGGCCCCCATATACAAAGATGTCCTCAAGACCTATGCCGGCTGCAGCATCGAGGCAGGACAACACAACCTCTTTTTTCCTGGAGGCACGAGGAGCCGTTCGGGGGCCGTGGAGGCCAGGCTCAAACGCGGGCTCCTGGGCACCGCCCTCGACGCCTACCGCAACAACTTGAAACGGGGCGCCCATCACCCCGACGTCTTCGTGGTCCCCTGCACCATCAACTACCAGCTCGTCCTGGAGGCCGAAACCCTCATCGACGATCACCTCAAGGCCGTGGGCAAGGCTCGCTACATCATCGAAGACGACGAGTTTTCCCGACCCAGAAAGATCCTCGACTTTTCCGCCAAGCTCTTTTCCATGCACAGCACCATCGACCTGGTCTTCGGCAAGCCCATGGATGTTTTCGGCAACCCCGTCGACAGGGAGGGACGGTCCCTGGACCCCAAGGGCCGGGTCATCGACCGCAGGAAATATCTCTATCGCAAAGGCGCCCTCGTTGCAGACCCGCAGCGAGACAGACAGTACGTCTCCATCCTGGCCGACCGGATCGTGGCGGCCTACCATGCCGACACGGTGATCAAGTCCACCAACATCGTCTCCCATACCGCATTCCGACTGCTCCTGGAACACAATCCCCACCAGGACTTGTACCACCTGCTGCGTATGGAGAAAAAGCGCCGGACCTTCTCGATGAAGGACTTCTACAAGCAGGTTTCAATGGCAGTGGAACAACTCTCCAGTCTGGCCCGACAGGGTCTGGTACGACTCGACGAGGGCCCGGGAAGCGGAGACCCGGTCCTGGTGGTGGCAGAGGGCCTGGCCCACCTGGGCACGTACCACAGCAAGCCGGCTGTGAGCAGGAAGGGAGACCGCATG
>CAZIJS010000294.1:0-5203 GCA_964539505.1 uncultured Myxococcales bacterium | reverse complement strand
AGGAAAGGCCGATCAGGGCCTGTGTGAGTGAATGGAGTCGGATTCAAGCATCTGCCCCCAAACGCCAAAACCATGCCGACTTTTGTGGTCTCATCTACCATTTATCATCGAGCAACCCTCAGGCCCGGTAATCTGCGAGGTGGTCTTCCACATCGAAAAAAAGCCTTCAATCCAAAACTGCATCTTGACGAACGGCCCGGTTGCTGCTAGCAAAATCTCCCCGCAGGGCCCATAGCTCAGCTGGTAGAGCATCGGACTTTTAATCCGGTGGCCGCAGGTTCGATTCCTGCTGGGCTCACAGAGAAATGGCCCCATCGTTCAGCGGTTAGGACACCGGCCTTTCACGCCGGCGACACGGGTTCAAATCCCGTTGGGGTCACCTTGGAGCCGATGATTCACGAAGAATCATCGGCTTTTTTTTCGCAAAACCTCGTCTCTAGCGGCATACAGGGCCCTGCACCAAACCTCACCAAAATCCGGGTACTCAGTCGTGTCGGCCATGTGGCGAGGGCAACTCTCTGATGGGCTGCCTGACCACGACACTCCGCGAATCTGTTTGGCTGACCATCTGTCTCGGAATGACCTACTCTGCCGGTCATTAGACAAAATCGCCTTTCGATATCATCCTGCTCGGATAGAAACAACTACACTTTTTTTGCGGCCCACTGCACACCAAATTCCAGTATATTCACCACATGGGTCAGGAAATGGACTTGAGCAGGATGAGCAGCGTGAAAAAAAGGAAAACCGCCCGATGAAACCAGAACACTTGTTCAAGCCTCGCTGGATCGGCAGGCCTTTCCAAGGCCATGCTGTACCTTTGTATATCCTCAGAGATGGCGCCAATTTTCAGATTAGTATCAAGGCGAAACCAGCACGGTCACGAAACCAAAGCCATCGACATGAAGTCAAGAAAGTACAATCCAAAATTTGAATCGTGGAGACTCACGCTCAAACGAGTCATCGAAGAGAGACAGACGCCCACTGGAACCTTATTCTACCTCGTCATCCAGTCACTCATTGTGCTCTCTTTGCTCTCCTTTTCCATCGAAACCATACCCAATCTCCCCTCGTCAACGCGAGGTGTGCTGAATGCATTCGAGGTTTTCTGTGTTGGAGTATTCACTCTCGAATACTTCCTCAGGATTTGGGTGTCGGACAACAGGCTAAAATTCGTGGTCAGTTTTTATGGCGTCGTCGACCTGGTAGCCATCCTCCCCTTCTATCTCTCCAACGGAATAGACCTCCGATCTGTCAGAATCTTTCGTCTATTTCGCGTGTTCAGGGCACTCAAACTCTTTCGATACACAAAAGCCATTGCGAGACTGATCCACGCTTTCCACCTCGTCAGAGAAGAACTGACCATATTTTTGGTTGTCGTAGTATTCCTCCTGTATCTGACCAGTGTGGGCATCTACTACTTCGAGCACGACGCACAGCCAAATGAGTTCGGTTCTATCTTTCATTGTCTCTGGTGGGCGGTAGCCACTCTCACATCCGTCGGATACGGAGACGTGTATCCCATCACACCGGGAGGAAAAATCTTCACGGTTTTCGTGCTCATTATCGGAATGGGGACAGTAGCTGTACCGTCCGGTCTCGTCGCTTCAGCCTTGACTCAAGTGCTGACCACGGAAAACAAGATAGCCGCGGAAGTTGCCGACACAAGGGATACCTCAAGACCTGGACGGTAGAACGATTGTGGTTCCGTCAGAAGCGAATAGGCCCCATTTGGTTCCTCTCAGCGAGGACACCGCTGCTTCAGCAGGAAATAACCGCTAGAAGAAAACATGACCGACAGATTGGCAGGCGCATTAGTTGTATGGTAACTTTCCCACATCGTTTCGAAAATCGACGTTTTTCCACCGGACGGAGGTGAAAACAAGCCGTGCCCAAGAAGGATTCCAGAACCCCTGATGGAAGGACGCTTCGTGCCAAGAGCCAACGCGAAGCAAGGCGCGCCGAAGTCCTCAACGCAGCCCTGGCCATGTTCGCCCAGAAAGGCTACCATGGAACGTCCATTTCGGACATCATCGACCGGGCCGGTATCGCACGAGGGACTTTCTACCTCTATTTTCGCAACAAGCGGGCCATCTTCGAAGAACTGCTCTCCACGTTCCTCGGACGCATCGGTGCCGCCGTCCATCGCGTTCGCATCGAGGAGGGTGCCCCGCCGGCGGATGTCCAGATTCGAGAAAACATCACCAGGGTCTTCGACGTGCTCCTCACCGAAGCGGACTTTACGCGACTGCTGCTTCGCCAGGCCATGGGCCAGGATCCGGAGTTCGACAAGCACCTGTCTGCTTTCTACGATCGCATCTTGGACCTCATCGAGGGCGCGTTGCACCTGGGACAAGAACTGCACCTCGTCCGGGCCTGCAACACCCGCATCGCGGCAAGCTGCCTGCTGGGCAGCATCAAGGAAGTGACGGCCCAGATCCTGCGCAGACCGCAAGACTGGCAGAGCAACCGCGACCTTTTGGTAGACGAAATTCTCCGTTTCGCCCTCCAGGGGCTTTTCGTCTCCACGACGACTTCTTCTCCAGGCTTTGGTGATTGGTCTCGATCCCAGGAACCAGTCACGACAGGAAACAATCCAGAGACTCGATGACATGACCCGAACCGACGATTGTGATCTCGTCTCAAGTGCCACTGCAAGAAATGGCGAGACCATGACATCCGCTGCGGACATCGAGAAGAATCAGAGCCAACCGGAACGCCGAAACAGGTGGCTTCACTGGGCCGCCCTGATCTCCACCCTGGCCGTGGGCCTCGTGTTCCTGGTGGCAGGGGCTCTCAAGGTTTACGACCCCTACAGTTTCTACTCACAGATACGCGGCTACAAACTCGTGGGACATGGCATTGCCAAAGCGGCCGCCGTCTTGCTGCCTCCCCTGGAATTGGGAATCGGGGTCTTGGCCCTGCTGGGTCCCAAGCGGCGGCTGGCTGCAGCCGCCCTCGTGGGCCTGCTGGTGATCTTCCTGGCCGCCACGGGCCATGCCTGGCTCCACGGAACCACCGACAACTGCGGATGCTTCGGGGAGTTCGTGTCCCGTTCCCCCAAGGCCACGTTTTTCGAGGACTCTTTCATGCTCGTCGCGGCGCTCCTGGGATCCCTGGTGTCTCATCCCAGAAAGCCGCCCGGTCGCTTCAAAAAATGGATGCGATGGAGCGTTGCGGGCCTTGCAGTCCTCGTGGGATTGGGCGTTTCCCTGGCCAACGGCTCTCTGGGTATCTCTCCCGGCGGGTCGTTGAAAGTTGGCCTGGCTGTGGAAAACTGGCCCATCGTAGAACTCGATGTTCCCGGCTACACCAAAAAGGACATCCACCCAAACCTCTCTCGAGGCACTTCCGTGGTGGTCTTTTTCTCCCCGCTCTGCAAACATTGCTGGAAGGCCATTCCAGACGTGGGCAAACTCGTGGGTATCCATGGCGCAGACTGGGTCTTTGCAGTGGCCGACGCGAAACACAAAAAAGAATATTTTAAGATGTTCGTCGAGGGTATAAAAAACGCCGGGGTAGACTACCCAATCTTCTTGCTGCCCCATTCGGTCTACTCGAAACTGACGCATTCTACGCCCCGAACCGTTGTGATCCGGACCGGGGTGGTCCGACTGGTCATCGAAGGGGTGCCCAAGAGGGCACCCTTGGAGCAGTATCTCGAATAGGTCCCAGCACCGGGAGGTCTCTGGGAAGAGGGAGGCACACAACGAGCCATGTCCGAAAAAGTCCATACTGAAACGTCACATAACATCAGGGTCGCGGTTGTGGGCGCGGCCGGCCGAATGGGCCGGGAGGTGATCCAGGCGGTCGCCGCCCATCCGCGCACCAGCCTGTCGGCGGCAGTAGACCTGGTGGCCGCGGACCGAGCCCCCGACGATGTGGCGCATGTGCTGGGAATCCAGGGGGTGAATGTGCCCCTGACAGCGGACATCCACGCCGCCCTGGAGCGAAGTGACATCGTCATCGATTTCAGCAGTCACGAGCTCACCCCCAGGTTGGCCATGGCTGCCAAAGAAGCCCGACGTCCCCTGGTCTGTGGAACCACGGGCATCGATCCAGCGGGCCTGGACGCATTGAAGTCCGCCTCACAGGTCGTGGCCGTGGTGGCCTCCCCGAACATGAGCCTGGGCATGAATCTGCTTTTCCGACTCGTTCGGGAAGTGGTCACCACGCTGGGGGAGGACTACGACGTAGAGGTGGTTGAATGGCACCACCGCAACAAAAAAGACGCTCCTTCCGGCACGGCGCTGCGCCTGGCCGACATCGCGGCCAAGGCCATGGGCCACAGCCTGGAGGACACGGGAACCTTCTCTCGACATGGCCTGGTGGGTCCCCGACGAAGGGGCGAAATCGGCGTGGCCGCCGTCAGGGCCGGCGATGTCGTGGGCGATCACACGGTGATCTTCGGCGGAGAGGGAGAGCGCCTGGAACTGGTCCATCGGGTTTCGAGCCGACGTGCCTTTGCAAACGGAGCCCTCACAGCGGCGCTCTGGGCAATGGACAGGCCTGCCGGACTCTACGACATGCAGGACGTGCTGGGCCTGAACGCCAAGTAACCAAAAACCGAGGAGCCGAGCCATGGATGCAGAGACGTTTCGGCGCGAACTGGACCAGCTCAAGAGAACTCTGGTCCGCAGGAATCTGGGAAGCTACGAGGCCAAGGACTGCACGTTTTGCGCGTCCTGTATGTTTTCTACCGGGTGCAGAGAATCCTACAAGCTGACGCATTGCACCAACTGCGATCACTGCTCCACCTGCACCCACTGCACAGACTGCAGCCACTGCCACGACTGCGCCTACTGCAGGTCAAGCGACCACTGCATCCAGAGCGCCTATCTCACCCTCTGCTCGGATTGCTCGGGCTGCACGTACTGTTTCGGCTGTGTGGGACTCGTCAAAAAAGAGTTTTGCATCCTCAACGTGCAATATTCGCGAAAGCAGTACTTCGACATCGTGGCCAAGCTCGAAAAGCAGCTCGACCTCCACTGACGTCTCTGTCTGCAAAACGCCATCACCTCAGGCGAAGCGCCGTGGCTGTCACAGAAGAAAAGCCGTCGGCTTCCGTCGTTTCCCTGGTCTCCCCGCTTCGTCCAAGCCACCGGGAACGAAGCGCGTCGGCAATCACGTTCAAGGACAGGACCGTGCCCAGCAGGGCCAACGCCGCCGGGACCACCAACCACCAGGCCCCTGGGGTCTGCCT
>CAZIJS010000293.1:0-5205 GCA_964539505.1 uncultured Myxococcales bacterium | reverse complement strand
AAGGGCGCCGGGCGTTCCCCAGTGGAAGAAGAGCACGAACAGCGCGGTGAACAGAAACGTCCCAAAGGCCTGGAGCAGATTGACGCCGTTGACCAGGGCAATCTCCTGGAGCCCCAGGAGCACTGCCCGCAACGAGGCCGCCACCATGGCGGCGGGCAACCCCACCATGGCGCCCAGGAGAATCCAGGGGGGCACGCGAGGCATGAGGGCTGCCACCAGTCCCGTGGACACGAGCCCCGCAACGAGCACAAAGCCGACCAGGGAGGCCAGCAGGGAAAAGCCCACGGCGTTGCCGGCCACCTCACCTGCGGTCATCTTCTTCGAGCCCACGAAATAGGTGGCCGCAAGTCCAAGCCCCAGGCCCAGGAGCATCTGGCTCACCACCATGACCAGCAGGCCAAGCGCGAGCAGGCCCTTGACCTTGGCCCCGAGCCACCGGGCCACGATGCCCGAGGCCGCGATCCAAAACAGGAGCGAGAGAAACTGGACCACCAGGGTCAAGCCCACGTGCCTGGCAAACCGGCGCCCCCCCTGGTTCATGCCGAAGTCTCCCCCGAACCGTTCCTCGTCGCTACCACATAAATGCCGTCGGCCCAGATTGCCGGTCTGCGGGCGAGCATGGTCACCACCAGACGCGGCGGCAAGCCTGCCAGGTAGCCCCGCAGTCTGGAAAGCCAGCGCAGCGTCCCGTTTTCGGGAATGGAATTTCGAGCAGGCCCGTGGGCTCCTGAGTCGTTTGGACCGCCTGTCTCGTCAGGTTCGAAGCGATCCTTCCCCCTTGCCGGATCCGTCGCACCCACCCCGATCCTGGTCGCCATGCCCACGAGCCTCTGCTTGCCTTTCTCCCAATGCTTCCAGGAGGCCCGAGACATCCGCGCAAGGGAAGATGGCATCAAGCCTGGCCTGTGATGGCTGTAGAACCCGGACTCCACCACCGACAAACCGGATTTTTCCATGAGACGAACCGCCGTGAACCAGGAGTACCAGGCATTGTGGTCCGGGTGCACGAACTCCACGCCCCGCAGGAGTCCAAGCAACGTATCTACCCTGTAAGCATTGGGGACCGTGACCAGGAGTTTCGTCTGTCCTGCACGCATGACCGAAGCCAGATGTTGCAGCGCGGTTCCCGGGCAGAGCAAGTGTTCGATGACCTCGGTGGCCACGATGAGATCGAAGGTCTCACCACGAATTGGGGCCAGGCCCTCGCCTGCACAGAGGTCGGCCGCGAACAAATGGTCGAATCCAGCCTCTTTGAGCAAGGCCAGGGCGTGATGATCCAAGTCGAGGCCCCAGAGATCCTTGGCCACGGCACGAATCTGCGCATGGAGCAACCCGCCCGATGCCAGACGCTCGGCAGTGTATGGCGCATCGGCGCAGCCCACATGGAGCACGCGCAGGCCCCGGCAGCGCTCCACCACCAGGGCCTTGCGGTCCGGATGGACTGGAAGTGTCGGAAGCTTGTGTCTGCCGAACCTCTGTTTCATGCGCTCTCCATCCAAGTCAGGATCCGCGTTGCGCGAGCTGATAGCAGTCCAGCAACTGCTTGCCCACGGCCGAAAAACCAAACTCGCTTCCCCTGACCGCCACTTTTTGCCGCTGGAACCGGCCCATGTCCAGGATCGCGTCTCGAAGCGCGGCTGCCAGGGCATCGGGGTCCCCGGGAGGAGCCAAAATCCCCACCGCAGGGTCCAGCACTTCGGGAATGCCGCCCACCCGGCTCGCCACGGCCGGCAGCCCGCAGGCCAATGCTTCCAACAGGACACAAGGCATGTTCTCCCAGCGGCTGGGCAACACGAACAGGTCCGCGTTCCGCATGGCCTCGGCCACCTGCCGTCTGGGCAGGTATCCCACGAAACGCAGCCTGGATGCAAATCCGCCCGCCTGAGCCATCTGCGCCAAACGCTGGCGCATGGGCCCGTCTCCCACCAGGTCCAGGCGCCAGCGCCCCCTCGTGTCTGGGTCCTGCTCCAAGAGAGTCAATGCATCAAAGAGGACATCGAGCCCCTTGACCTCGTGGAGCCGGCCCACGAAGAGCATTCGGACCGAGGCTGAGTCCGACCTGTCCCATGAGACAGGTGGGTGGAAAATGTCCCTGTCCACGGTGTTTCCCACCACACGGACCGGAGTCCTCGGAGCCAACCTGCGCATGGCCCGGCCCAGGTTCTCGCTCACGGGGCACAGCAGGTCTGCGGCCCGGTACGCGGCGGCGGCAACGATTCGGTCCACCGGCCGCAATCTCCCCCTGGCCACGGCAGAGGAATGCTCGGTGACCAGCATGGGCACCTGGTGCCGCTTGGCTCCCAACGCTGCCACCAGCCCGGCGCGAAAAATATGGGCATGCACCAAGTCGAAGGGCCCCTGCTCTTCCCAGACGCGTTCGAAAGCCCATTGGCCCCATGCCAAGGCTGCCAGGTACCCCAGGCCTCGGGGAGGGAGCGGCGCACGGAGCCGGAACGTGAAAATCCCCCAGGCTTTCCGTTCTGCTGCATCCTCCTCCAGGACCGGTGGGCTCCAGGCATACCTCCCTTCTTTCGGGTCGGGCAGGTGCAGCACCGTCACCGAAGCCAGCCCGGCCAATGCCCTGGCGTGATCCCGAACGAAGGCCCCAGCCATGGGGCGGCCGGGCTCGGGATACCAGCTCGTGACGAAGAGCACCCTGGGAGATCTTTGTCCCTCTGTCCAGCCGACTCCAGACTTCATCAGCTCTCGTTGCCTCCTGAACCCGAGAGACTACCAAGACATGAAAGACAAGGAAAGCACAGCATGACGGTCTGAAGGTCTGGCGGTCCGATCATCGAAATCCGCCGCTCCAGCATCGCGCCGACCCAGTATCACCGTGCCCTTCCCTTTCCCATGCCCAGATGCCCACGTCGAACTTGAACGAGAAGCATCCCTCCCCTATTGTCTCGACCAGTCTTCCAGTTTGGCTTTCATGGGTCGTACGGACAGGCCCATCCCTCCCATGGATCCACGACTGGTGGAAGGAGGACTGCACATGGACGGAAAGCATGCGGCCTTGCTTGCCATGCTGGCCCTTGGCCTGGTGGGGGCTGCCACCGGATGCAAGCAACGAGGCGACGACGTGGCATGCAAGGCATTTTGCGAACGCATGGAAAAATGCATCCGGCCCTCTCCCGGCAAGGGTGCCGATGCCTTGTCGAAACAACGCGCGTCGGCGGCCAGAGCGGCCTTCGAAAGAGTTTTTGGAAACCAGGCCGGCTGCGTCAAAGGGTGCCGGCGGCATCACGGCAAGAAACGATCGGACATGATGAAAAAGTGCCTGGCAGCATCCGGCTGCAGGGCCTTCTTCGATTGTGTCGGCTCGGAAACGAATGCCTCCGGAAAAACGGGGAGCGCCGGGGCCACAAGAGCGCAAGCGCCCGGCACGGCAGGGGCTCAAGCTGCCGGCACAACGGGGGCGCAAGCACCGCCGAGCAGAGCGGGTTCTGAGTCAGGGGCAAGCCTTGCGAGGTCAGTCCATGCCCAAGGCACTCCAGCAAGACAGGCCGAGGTGCAAGGCGGCACGGAACCGGAGAATCGGGCCTATGCAACCCCCACTGCGCGGTGCAAGCGGCTCTGCGAGATGCGCAAACGATGCGCAGGAGCCTTTGTCGAAAAATTGTGGAAAGAAAAGAATCTCCCCCCACAGCTCCGGGAACAGATGAAAAAAGAATTGGTAGGACACACGGCCGATGTGGCCACCTGCATGACGCAGTGCCTCGGCGGCCAGTACCGGACGGATGACACAGGGAAATGCCTCCAAACCAACGACTGCCAGACATTTCTTCGCTGTTTTCAGGACAAGAAGAAAAGCGCGCAAGGCAGGGCCCGTCACGCAAACGTCCATGCAGGTCGAAAAGCCAAGGCCAGGCCCCGAACGACCGCTCACAGCGGCGGCTTGTGCGGGCGCCTCTGCAGGAGGATGTCGCGCTGCGCGGATGCTTTCGCCCTGCTCATCGGACGAGGTCTGGAGGACCGACAAAAAGCGATCCTGAAAAGAAAGCTCAGACAACATTTTGGGAACGTAGGGCGCTGCCTCGCAGACTGCCGGAGGACGAAGACGAGACAAGATGAAGCCACGGCAAGAAGATGCCTCGCAGCCCCCGGCTGCAGAGGGTTCGCCAGGTGTGTCATTGCAGCGGGTGGAAAGGCGCAGTAGTGGTGCAGCACCTTTCCAGTGGAGCGCATCGAAATGGATACAGCGATCTATCTCGGTATCGGAGCGGCGGCAGGTCTGGTCATGGGCATGCTGGGCGTGGGTGGCGGAGTGCTCATCATCACCGGACTGCTCCTGGTGGCCCATTTTCCGCAGAAACTGGCCCAGGGGACCACGCTGCTCATCGTGGCCGCCCCCATCAGTCTCCTGGCTGCCTATCGGTATTACAAAGCCGGAAACGTGGACATCCAGGCCGGGCTGCTCATCATGGCGGCTTTTGCCGTCTGCACCTATCTTGGGGCCATGCTGGCCGTCAGGATCCCGGCTCCGTATCTGCGCAGGGCCCTGGGAGTCGTGCTTGTTGCCATGGGCATCAAGTTGGTCCTGTCATAAATCCGGATTGGTCCTCGAACCATCCCGAACAGACCCTGAATCGTCGCAAAGGGCTGCAAGATCCTCGGAGCAACACAAGACATGCCGCAAGATTCGAAAAACACATGGAAAGTCCCCCTGACTCGTCCCTGGATCACGGACCGCGAAAAGGAACTCGTCACCCAGGTCATGGACTCGGGTTGGCTCCTCCAGGGCCCCATGGTCGAAGCCTTGGAAGAAGCGGTGGGGCAGGCTGCCGACGCAGGCCACGCCGTGGCCGTCTCTTCGGGGACCGCGGCCCTGCACCTGGCCCTGTTGGCCATGGAACTCGGGCCCGGCGACGAGGTGGTGGTCCCCAGTCTCTCCTTCGTGGCCACGGCATCCACGGTGCGCTACGTGGGCGCGGTGCCCATATTCGCTGACATCGACCCAGCGACCTACAATATTTCTGCAGAGAGCATCGAAGAGGTCCTCTCTGCGCGCACCAGGGCCATCTGCCTGGTGCACCAGATTGGTCTGCCCGCCGACCTGGCCGAAATTCTGGAACTGGCTCAATCCAAGGGACTCATCGTGTATGAAGACGCGGCCTGTGCCCTGGGCGCCACGTATCGCACGCGGGCGGTTGGGGCCCAGTCGTCACTGGCCTGCTTCTCGTTTCATCCCAGAAAAATCATCAC
>CAZIJS010000292.1:0-5214 GCA_964539505.1 uncultured Myxococcales bacterium | reverse complement strand
CGATGAACCGGGCTGTTGCCCAGTCCGAGGACCTGCATGTCGTAGATGCCCAGGCCCGCTGGTTGGACCGGGATGCGGTGCACCGTTCGGCTCACTTCTCGCGAGGACCGGGCCTTCGTTGATGTCCTTTGGTGGGATCCTGCGTTGCCTGCGTTGTCTGCGTTGCCTGTGTCGCCTGCGTTGCCTGCATTCACGCTTTCCCACAGCGTGACGGTGATGTCATACCGCCCGAGTTTCCTGGGGACCCGGCTGGTGAGCAAAAGGGGCAGTTGTGATGGAATGAACCTGAGATCCTCGAACGCGAACTGGAAGGGCTGGGACATCATGTCGGCGTCCGAGGCCTTTTTCTTGGCGTTGCCCACCGTCTTTCCGATGTGCCGGCTTGTCGCGGTCTTTTCCTGGTGCGTTTCCGTCTTTGTTCCAGATGCTGCGTCGTCCGTTCGATGCCAGGTGATTCTTCCTGCAATGTTTAGTCTGAAGCGGCCCTTGGCACTGGGTTGCATGCGAAATCCTCCCATCCAGAGCGCCAGGTGCAGGGCGCCTCCGGGCCTGAGATCCAGTGGGTTGGGCGGGTCGAATGCCGTGATGCTGAATCTGGAGGGCCGTCGCAGCCTCCGGCCCTTGACATCGAAGTCCAGGGCGACGGTTCCATATCGCTGCGTCTCGGGCTCGTCGATGCGCAGGAGCAGACGGTGCTTGCCCGCTGGTTCGGCGGTGGAGAGTCGCAGTCCCATTTTGAGTCGGACCAGCTTCCTGGACCGGCCTGCGGGGATTGGCTGATTCACGAGGGGCTTGGGGCCCTCTTTCCAGAGGATGCCTTTGTCGGGGAGCGTCATGGTCATGGTGGAGAGGAGATGGAGGCGTCCCTGGGGCGCGTCGAATCCAGAGACCTGCATCACACAGTCGATGGTTTCTCCCCGATAGAAGCGCATCTCGTTGCGTGGTCGGCCCATGGCCCGAACCTGCAGGATCGAGAGATCCAGTGTTTGACTTCCTTTCAGGGTTTTGTCGTTTCTCTTTGGAGAGGTCGCTTCCTGGGAGCGTTCGAGACGCCCTGGGTCTCTGTGATTGCGGCAAGCGAGATTTTGCGTTGCCAGGACAACCAGGACCGCGGCCATGGCGCCGAGAATGCGGGTGACCCTTGGGACAGCAATGCTCTCCAAGTTGCTGCCAGGGACCCAGGCGATTGATTTTGGGCGGGTCGTCTTTCCCATGGCAGGTCGCTCCTGTCAGAAAAAGGTTTTTTTCCTTCATCACTGGGCTTGTCTTCGTGGGAGACAGAACCTCTGCTCCCGGCTGGGGCCCCATCGTTGTAATCGATTCCTTTTGTTTTGTGGATTCAATTGATCTCGGAAAGTGGTTGGGTCCAGGTTTTTTGTCGATTTCTTGGTTTCGTGGGAGCCGGTATCCATCGGCCTGTTTTCTGGGGAGGTTGGTGCTTTCGTTGTTGCGACTTTTAATAGATGAAAAATAGGTGTACAAATGGGAAAAGTGACGAAAAAAATGGGCCAAGATCCGGTTTTGTATCGCATGGAGAGTCTCTTTCCGCGCATTGTGCGATGAGTGGGTTTCGGCGGACGGATGCTAGGGAAATCTCATAGAACGAGCGGTTGTTCAGGATCTGGGGCCGAGACTGGACCTCGCAGCCAAGAGACTGCCGATGCCATTGCAGAGACGTTGCAGTCCGGTCCCGGCTTGTCGGAGTCTGGGGAAGGATCTGGCTCGAAAACCACGTCTGCCCCATCCTCATCCGGGGGTGGGGTGGCCGAGGAGGGGGGGGGCGGGCTCTGGCTGGATTCCAGCCTTCGTCTTGATGGCGGTCGGCGGATCCATGATCTGTCCATGTCCACCGGATGGCGTCTGTCAGACGTGGAGCAGCAGGAGCACCGGGCAAACCTGCTGCGGTTTCGAGCAGCCCTTACCGTGGGAATACTCATCTGGCCACTTTTCATGTATGTAGACTATCTCAACTACCGGCAGGCCGGGCGCTGCGACTGGGGGTTCATTCTCTTTCTGCGCGCTCTTTTCTGGGGCTATGGTACGGCTATTTTGTGGGTGTTGCACCGCAGAGCATCTGTGTCGCCGCGTTTGTTGCGTTTCTTCGATATCTCCATTTTCAACATGGCATCTGTGATCCTTGCGGTTATTTCCACCCAGGTAGGCGCATGGAAGAGTCAATATTACGTGGGGATCATCCAAATTGTGGTGGCGCGAGGCGCTTTTGTGGCAGAACCCTGGCAAAAAGGTGTTCGAGCGAATGCGAGCATCATTTTTGCGTGGGTGGGGACCCTCTTCGTTGGCGCCCTGCTGGATCCTGGGTTGGCTGCCCAGGTCCGGTCCCGGGCCTTTCCGGATATGTTCTTTCCCCAGTTCGCTTCCGTCGTTTCAGTGGCCCTGCTCGTGTTGGTGGGGAGCCACGCATTCTGGGCGTTGAGACGACAGGTGTTCGAAAGTCGCATCATCGGGCGGTATCGTTTGAAAAAACGCATTGGCAGAGGTGGGATGGGGGAGGTCTGGTCCGCCTGGCACGCTGCGCTCAGGCGGGATGTTGCGGTCAAAATTTTGCGGCCCGAAGCCAATCGGGATCCTGCTTCGGTGGAGCGCTTCGAGCGGGAAGTGGCGGCCATGACGGAACTGTCGCATCCCAACACCGTGCGGATTTTCGATTACGGGGTGACCGAAGACGGCATCTGGTACTATGTCATGGAACTGCTCGATGGTCGCGACCTTGGTTCTTTGGTGAGCGAACGAGGGCCCCTCCCCGTTCGGAGGGCTTTGAAGATCGGGGTGCAGGTGGCCAGGGCCCTGGCAGAGGCCCACGATCACGGTATCGTGCACCGAGACATCAAGCCGGAAAATATTTTCGTGATCCGCGCCGGAATAGAAGACGACATCGCAAAAGTCCTGGATTTCGGCATCGCCCGTATCGCCCAGACGCAGCCGCTGGAGACCCTCACCCGGACTGGAGCCGTGGTGGGAACACCTGCCCATATTTCTCCCGAGGCTGCCAGGGGGGCGAAGGTGGACGCCCGGTCCGATATCTATAGTTTGGGCACTGTTTTGTATTTTATGTTGACGGGCCATCCGCCCTTTACAAAAAAAAACTATGCAGAATTGCTCATCGCGCATATCCACACCAACGCGCCGTTGGTGTCGGAAAATGGGGATGGCAATGCCTTTCCCCGCTTGGATCGGGCGGTGGCGCGTTGCCTGGCCAAGGATCCAGCAGAGCGCTTCCAGACGGCCGGGGACCTGGCCGAGGAATTGGAGGCATGTCTCATGGAAGTCCAAGGGGAAGGGAGACAGTGACCTGGCCGGGAGGAGGATGGCGGGCGCATTGAAAGACGTCCATGGTCCGCCAACCAGGAGACGGCTGATCACTGTGTGTCACTGAGTCTTCAGAGGGTAACTGCCTTCTTGCCCGTGGGAGTATGGCTGGTAGACTGCCCCGGTCAGTGAGTTTGTGTGACCGTATCCTTTCACAGAACCTGCGTCTTCACACATGGATCGGTCCTTTGGTTCGACCATCGGGGCATTCGAGTCAGTGCCCTTGGGCAGAGGAGTTCATCGGCCATGTTTCTTCGTTTCCTGTTGGTTGGTTTGGGATTGTCGGTTTCGATCCCGGGGGGTTCTGCCCTGGCCGGGCCAGGAGTGGGCGGGGCGGCGCCGGCCCGTCACAGGGCTGCAGGGCCGAGATCGAGGCCCGGGCACGGACGGGCTGGCCGGACTGCACCCCGGGCCCGTGGGGCCTCGCCGCGCATAGAGGCGCTGCGTGCCTGGAGTCTGTCTCGGTGGCTGGAGCGGATTCATCGCAGAAACGACCTGTTGGCTGCGGCCCGTGCCGCCCTGGGACGTCGCAGCGCGGACCTGTTTGCCGCGCGTTGGGCCTGGGTTCCCAGGATGCGGGTCAAGGGCTCGATGGCGCCCACACCCAAGTATCACTGCATCGTGCCCGACGAGTTTCTGCCGGAATCCTGGACTCAGACCGATCGGGAGAACTGGCTGAACCAAAAGGTGGATGGTGTGGCCAACCGGGATCGATACTGTGTGACCACCGACAAGGACATCAACGTCCAAGACTACAGCATCCAGGGCCTCTATTTCAAGATCCAGGTGGACCTGGGCATCCCCCTTTCGGCGTTTTGGAAACAGGGCCCGCTCATGCGTGGTGCGCGCGCAGCGCTTCGCGTCGACAGGTTGCGGGTGGCGGCCAGACAGCGGCGTCTCGACAGGCTCGCGGCCAAGGCCTACTACGGAGTGAAACTGGCTCGCGAGATCCTTTTTACGCTCGACGAGGGCAAGCCCTACCTGGACAAAGCGCTCAGTCGGGTGGAAAAGGCCCTGGACTCCGACGACGACGACAGTGACGTGTCCGTCGAGGATCGATTCCGGCTCAAGTTGCTGTTGTCCCAGATAGCCGTCTGGCGAATGGATGCCAAGCAGGTGGAGCGTTCGGGCCTGGATGCATTGCGGGCCCTGGCAGGGTTTCGAAATGGAGGCCCCGACGTGGATCGCAGCCCCTTGGCCATCGAAGCGAGGCCTTTGCGGACCGTTCAATGGTGCCTGAGTCGTGCGGGCAAGACGAGTCCCCTGGTGGCTTCCGCCAAGGCTGCGGTCCAGGGGGCCGAGGCCCTGCTGTCTCTTCGGAAAATGGAGTTTTGGCCGGATGTGGTCCTGGCGGCCCGATACAGCTACACCTATTCCAACTCAGACGATCCGGTGAGCGCCTATGCCAACGACAAGCTCCATGGAAACTCGTTTTTCGTGGGACTACAGCTTCGCTACGATTTCGACATCCTCGGACAGGTGGTGCGGTATCGAAAGGCCAAGGCCATGGTGCGGGCTGCCCGGCAAGCCAGGAAAGCAGCAGATTCCAGGATGGCCTTCGCGGTACGAAAGGCATACGGCAAGGCGCGGACCGCTGCGAAGAAACTTTTCCAGAGTCTACAGGGACACAAGTATGCCAAGGCCTGGTTGACCGCCGTCGCCCAGAAGCACGACATGGGCATGGCCAGGGCAAAGGACCTGGCGGATGCGCTTCGTGCCTATTTCAAGTCGCGTCTCGCCTTGGTGCAGGTCACCTATGAATACAAGATGGCCTTGGCAGAACTTGCCGAGGCCTCGGGACTGCCCATGAGCGCCTTGACCCGCGGTGGGACCGAGCACAAGTAAAATCGCGAGTCACGCGGATGGAGAACCGCTGGGCAGTATCGT
>CAZIJS010000291.1:0-5231 GCA_964539505.1 uncultured Myxococcales bacterium | reverse complement strand
CGACATTCGTGTACGATCCCTGGATGCTTTCCACCATGAAAGCCGCAGCCCCTTGGATGCCATAGCCCCCGGCTTTGTCGATCCATTCCTTTGTTGCAAGATAGAAATCCAGTTCCTCCTGCGAGACCTTCTTGAATGTCACGTCCGTGGCCAGGGTTTTGCCACGAACGGTTCCATTGGAGGCCATGATGCAATAGCCCGTGAGCACTCTGTGCGTCCTTGCCGAGAGCATCTCGATCATCGTCTTGGCATCTGACAATGTTCGGGGCTTTCCAAGAAGCCGGTCCCCCATGACAACGATGGTGTCTGCCCCCAGGACCAGTGTGGACTCATCCTTCTCCCACAAGACTTGCGCCAATGATTGGGCTTTCCTCTCTGCGAGTTGCCCTGGGACGGCTTCAATTGCGATCCCTTCCCAGGTTTCGGAGGCCGTTGGGTGCATCTGGTCGAAAATCAACCCTGCCGACCGCAGGAGAGCAGCCCGTCTGGGCGACGAGGACGCAAGAACCAGGTTCATCGATGTCGTCCTCCTGTATTCGATGTGGTGCGATGGTCTACTGCACCGGGTTTATGATACGCACGTCAGAGCCTCCCGGATACCCGTATGACCCGACGTTGTAGTAACCGTAGACCGTCAGTCCCACCGGCTGGTCGGCTTCGACTCGATGGACGCCTTCTGACATGAGGCAGGTGAGTTGGACATACGGGGTATTGTCCAAAACGCCGATGTCTTCGGTATTGCAGTCGGCGTTGAACTCACCCAGGCCCTGGCCGTCTACCAGCACGCCGGCGCCCTGTGGCATGGCCAGTACCATATAGTTTTTCTCGAAGGTCGTGGGGATCAAAAACACGTACCGATCCCTGTGCTGCTCGGCCGCCGGGAAAATGACCAAGGTTGGGTCTCCAATGCCGCCATGTGGGATGAAGCCCTGGGACACCAGGACCTGGCCCACCATCACGGCCCCACCCGTGGCCTGGAGAACGAACCCGTGGTCGGCATAGAACGTGGCCCATTGTCCCTCGTCGAGTTGGAACGAAGGGAACTCACTCAGGGTCGTGGTGACCGTGGTTCCGTTCTGCGTGGCCAGCACCCGATAGATGTCCGGCTCGCGCCAACTGGGATCGGTGGAACGGACGGGACTGCGCGAGATGACGAAATTCCATCCCAGTGCGGTCACGGGCAGGAGCTGTTGTTCCAGGTGATCGGTACAACAAAGGTCGCCATCCCAGTCGGGAGGATTGGGAGGCTGTGCTCCACCGAAACCGATGCCGCGCTCCAGGCTCGTGAAAACAGCCACCGGCTTGTCCGATTCGATGGTGGTGCCCGTGAAGTCACCGTCCTGGTCCATATGGTTCATGCATTCTGTCATCGAGACTTCCGGCTGAAGGGACTCGATGTTGACCACGTCGTAAGGACCGATGGTAACCTCGATGGTCCCACCTGCAGGAGTCTCCGGGATGGCAATCCCCGTGTTGCCTCCCGCTGCTACGACAGGATGGGCCGGCACGATGGTCACGTGGGTCTCTTCGAAGGACCCCACGATGGTTACGGCAGTATGGTCGGGGATGCTGTCCTGGTGTCCAAACTCGCCCTGTGGGGGGCCGCAGGGATTGGCAGTGGGCCAACCGAGCACGATATGCTTGGTTCCCAGGGCCTGCTTTGGAATGAGGATGGAAGCGTCATTGGAGAACTGCTGGATGACCGGGTTGAACTGGTAGGCGATCACCGGGCCATTGCTCACGATATGGTAGGCATGAGAGGAGACGAAGGTTCCAGACCCCGAACCCATGACATAGGGCCCGTTTTGTCCCATGCAACCATCCACTTCCCTTTGTGGCAGGTTGATCTGTTCCAGGTCCATGGGTTGAACCGTGACCTGTGCCACCTGTTCTTCCTGGATGGGCTGCCCGAAAGCGGCAGTGTTTTTGAAGACCGTGACCTGAACCGGGTAGTCGTTGACGTTGGCCACTGCCACGGCGTACTGCTGGGCCGCGGCGTCGTTGGACATTCCAAGCGAAGAATTGTAGGCTTCGTTGTCCAGGTCCACGGCCCAAAATTCGCATCCCACGTTGCTTTTTTCCAGAACGTTTTCGTCGCATTTCGAGATGCATTCGCCGAGCATGCAGACCGCCTGCTGGCCACAGTCGTCGCCAGGCACCAGGGTGTGGTTGTCGTCACAGACCGCTACCCTGTTGTCGATGCAGTATTTTCTGCCAGGGACACAGTCGACGCAGCCCTGTCCTTCCACGCAGGCGTTTTCGCAGTCTTCTTCGGTCCAATGCCAGGTGCTGTCGCAGATGTGCGCCGTGGTTCCGGCACATTCGATGGTTCCCGGCTGACATTCCAGCGGCCCGGCATCGAACGCGTCCTGCTTGGGAGCCTTCACCTTGCAGCCCACCTGTCCCAGCCACAACAACGCCATCAACCCGGCAAGCCAACGTACGGGACGCAGACCGAACGTTTCTGGAACAATGGCTGGATTCCTTGGAATATGTTGTCCCAGCTGAGGGCTGACGGTCAGGCCTGGTGCCGCAGTGTTTTCGAATGTCCCGTGCATGGCATCCTCCTTACTTCGCAGAGAACATTACCGCTCGGTGGTTCTCCCGAGACCATGACATATATTCTTTTGAAGCATAGCGCTTTTGTGGCGGTTTGTGTCAAGGGGATCTTGAGGGGGCTTGTCAGCAAAACGCAGGAAGTGGTTTGTGGGTTGAAAGCCTGCGTCCTTTCCTGCTACATTCCAGACAAGGCCATGCGACCGGTTTCAACTGTCCGAAAAATAGATCGGCTTACGATAATGAGACGAAAGACTTTTCGTCATGAAAGAGGCTGCGGCAACGATGAACGAGAAAAAACGTCGAGGGTTTGGGCCGCCAAGCAGGATTGGCGCCCTGGGGCGACTTGGCCGACTCACGAAACTGGGTCGTGTGGTCCGCCGGGAAGGGGTGGGCGGATTGGTCAGACAGGTGCTTTCCGGAGAGGCACTCGCAGGTGACGAGACCCAGGGCAGGGGATCGGATTCGGAGGTGTCTCCAGACAGGGAAGGGAGCCGCCGGCTCGGCCAAGATCATGGAAGGGGGCCGGCGGTGCGCGAAGAGGAACTCAACCAAGAAGTGGAGAATCTTCGCAAGGCCCTCGAACAGGCCAAGCTGGACCTCCTGGGACAGACGACCAAGCTGAAAAACGATATTTTCGATCTCAAAAAGAGAAACTCGGAGCTCCTCGAACAGGTGGTCCAACTCACGAAGCGTGAACGGGACCTGTCGAAGCAGATCCTGGATGCACAGTTCCAGGGCAGTGGACACAAAGCGGACAAGAAAAAGTTGGAAATCGAAGTCCGTGATCTCAAACGTGCCGTCAAGGAGGCAGAAGAGCGGGCCGAAGCGGCCGAAGCCAAGGTGAAACTCCTGGAAGATGCGGCGATGAATGAGGGCGGCGATGCGAGTCTCACCGGAGGAGAGAAATCCGATCCGGTCGCAAAACCTGTCTCCATCGACCAGCAGAGCAAGCCCCTCGAAGCTGCTTCCATCGAGCAACTCGAAGACGCCTTGGCTCGAACTCGGTTGGATGTGAAACAACGAGATGAACAGATCGTCGACATGGAACAACGCATCGAAAAGATGGAACTGCGTCTCGCAGACATCCGTCGCACCCTGACGGATCGAGAGGAAAAGATCCGGTCCCTGCGCGCTGCCGGAGCACGCATGGAGAAACAACTCGGAGGACTCCGTGCTGAGAACCAGGGGCTGATGAACGAGGTGGCCCGGCTCCGACGGGTCCAGGCCCGGGCCACGGAAGAGCGCAAGCGCATCCGGGAAGCTTCCAGGACCTCTCAGCTCAAGACGCTCCAGTCTGCGGTGAGTGAAATCCAGAATGCCGTGATCGAACTCAGGGACGTTGTGGATGAGGGAGCCTTGGCCGTGACGGAGTTTCCGCCGGCCGAGGAGGAGACTCCCGGGGAGACGAAATCATGATGAGACGGATAGCTGGAAAGAACGGACATCGGGTCAACCTGGCTCTGCTCGGGATGATGCTTGGGATGCTCGCTGCTGCGGGCTGTCCAGACAAACATGCAGCCAAAGATGATGATGCTTCCGTGGATGGAGGCCAAGACGTAGTCACCCCTTCTCTTGCATTGATCGCCGTCGAGCCGGCCAGTGGGCCCATGGCGGGAGGGACGCAGGTCACGCTCACAGGGCAGGGATTTGCAGATGGTATGAGCGTCTCGTTCGGCGCAACGCCCGCTTCCATGGTCACCGTGACCGACTCGGAACATGCCACCTGTCTGACGCCTCCGGCCTCGGCAGCCGGCAGGGTTTCGGTGCGGGTGGAACTGGATGACGGGACCAGTGCTCAGCTCGTGGGTGGATTCGAATACATCGAAGAGGCATCGAACCGCATCTCCTGGTGCATTCTGCAGTATCCTCCTACCACCACAACGCAGCCTGGTACGCCCACCGAACCCATTTACGGCCGCGTCTTTGCCGAAGGCATCACGGATGCGCCTGGTCAGGGGGTGGGCATCGATGCACAGGTGGGATACGGGCCGATTGGAACGGACCCGAGCCTCGACAGCGGCTGGGACTGGATCGATGCCAACTACAATGTCGATCCGGACGAGGCCAACGACGAATACATGGGAAGTCTCACTGTCGCACAGGAGGGCACATACGCCTATGCGTTTCGTTTCGGTATGGATGGCCAGTGGGTCTACTGCGACCTGGATGGGACGGACAACGGATTTTCCCCCGATCAGGAAGGCGCACTCACGGTACAGACAGAAGGAGCTGACACCGTTGATTGGTGCGGTCTCCAAGGCCCCCTGGACCTGAGCGTTATTTTGGGCCAATCATCTGACGCCGTCTACGGACAGGTCTACGAGGCGGATGTCACCCCGGGGGCAGGTCAGGGCGCAGGCATCTCGGCCCAGGCGGGATTCGGTCCGCAAGGCACCGACCCCTCGACGAATGCCGCAGGCTGGACCTGGGTGAATGCGGCGTACAATGCAGCCGGTCCCCAGGGGGACAACGACGAATACATGGCATCGTTCCAGCCGGTTCAGACAGGTCTCTATTCGGTAGTCTACCGCTTTTCTCTCAACGGCGGTCCATGGACCTATTGTGACTCGGATGGGGGGAGCTTCGAAGCCGACAAGGCAGGGTCCATGTCGGTGACGGAAGACGCCACAGAACTGGTCGACTGGTGCAACCTCCACTGGCCTTCCAGACTG
>CAZIJS010000290.1:0-5274 GCA_964539505.1 uncultured Myxococcales bacterium | reverse complement strand
CACGTTTCGGCTGGCAGCGAGTGGCGCCCCCTGGCCGGCCTGAGCCTCTCGGCCACCGGGTTCTACAAACATATGAACCGTCTCATCATGAATTCTTATGACCTGGTGCTCAGGAATGGATCGATCCAGCCCGAGAGCGAGGCCAACACCGGGCAGGGGCGGGTCTACGGTCTCGAACTCCTGGTCAAGAAGTCGTTGGACGGGGTCTGCCCCAAGGTGGCGGCGATCACGAAGTGTTTTGGGTGGCTCTCCTACACGCTCATGCGGTCGGAGCGGCGCGAGGATCCAGCCAAGGTGGTCCAGGAGCTTCCCTCCGGCCTGTCCCAGGACGAGTGGCGCCTGTTCGATTGGGACCAGACACACATCTTGACCATCGTGGCCACGGTGTTCTTTCGTCGGCATTGGGAAGCCGGTCTTCGGTTTCGATATGTCACGGGCAATCCCACGACCCCGGTCCTCGGGGGGATCTACGATGCGGACGCCGACAGCTACGTGCCCATCTATGGTGCGGTCAACTCGACTCGAATCCCTGCCTTCCACCAGCTCGACCTGCGGGTGGACAAAAAGTGGATCTTTCGTACCTGGATGCTCCGGCTCTACCTGGACATACAAAACGTCTACAACCGGAAGAATCCCGAGTTTGTGATGTATAATTTCAACTTCCAGAAGAAAAAGTACGTGCCCGGCCTTCCCATCATTCCCTCTTTGGGGCTCAAGGGCGAGTTTTGACGCCTGATCCTGGAATTCTGCGCGGTTGACAGGAGATCGCGCCACACCATACGATAGAACCATTGAGCGATGCAGTCCCACCGCATGGATGGACCAAGGCTCAGGTCTCGATGTTGCGACCTGGAGGTAACATTGCCCGTATCTTCTCTTTATTGTGCCCGGTCAGGCAGGATGAAACTTCACCGCGTGCCGCATGTGCGTTGGTTCCCCGCCGGCTTGGTGCTGGCGTTTGTGGTCGGAGCATTGGCGGCCTGCGGGGGCCATGATGCCGGAGCCTGTCAGCGCAGCGACGATCAGCCCTCGGTGGACGGAGGCCTCCAATGTGGTCAGCCGTTCCAACTCAACGAAGTGGACGGCCAGGGCAACGTGACGGGCCCGGGACTCTTCGGGATCAAGATTGTCGAGTACGTGCACGTGAATGCGGGCGGCATCGTGGAGACCGACACCATCACTGTCTTGCTCATGCTGGCTTCCTTCGATCACCAACAGGGAAGTCAGGACATCGCCATTGACGGCCAACTGTGCCAGATCCAAATTCCCAAGGTGGATATCCCGGGACAGCCGGCTCCCGCCTCGTTCGATACCCTACCGGACCTGATGCCAAACGTGCCCGTGAGCCATATCAAGGGCACGCTGTCGGGCGACAAGACCTGTGATTCCTTTACCACGGAGAAAGCGGTCAGCATCATCGGTGGCTGTCTCGCAGATCCTTTGAACGATCCGCTCCCCGACGATCCCGTGGGTGGGGTCTGTCAGGGAGCCTTCGACGTGGGTCAGAAAGACCAGTACTGTGACGGCAGGTCGGGATGCATGTACGACGTGGACATGGACGGCTACCACGGGGCCACCCTCGTGGCTCACAACATTCCGGGCCTGGACGTGGACCTGGTGTTTGCGGTCATGCGCTCCTGGATCGAACTCGATGGCATGGTGGCCACCTCGGACATGCTCCTTGGGACGGCGCGATTCGACCTGCTGGTGGCGCCTTTTGGCTGCCGGCTCACGCCCATGGGCGGCGGCGATCAGCGCGATTGCACCGCCGACGAATTGTCCATCGTGGCCAAGATTAATCCGGACATCACCCAGACGCCGGGCCAGGACTCCACGTTCGTTGCGGTGCGGGTGCCCCAGGGGACCGACTGCGCCTACATCATCGATCACGAGCTGGAGGTCTTCGGCAGGTGATCCTCCAGGGAGTCCCCGGAGTTCTTTTCCTCCCTGTCGCCCCCAAGGGACTCATTGCTGTGGTCCCATATACTGAAGCGCGCAGACAGACTCGGGAAGGAGGAGCTCAGACGGAGAGCAGGGCGTGGTCTCTCTCTGATTCGTGCCGGCCGGAAGAACTCGAAGGTCTGCCCGACATGAGTCCCATCCGGGCCGAAGAATACCTGGCCGGCCGGACGGCGGCACATCTGGTTTTGCGCAGACTGGGCAGAGATTCGGGGCCGGTGCTGCAGGGCCGTGACGGCCGTCCGTTGTTTCCCGAAAACCTGGCCGGGTCCATCAGTCACAGCCATGGGTTGGCCGCTGCCTTCGTGACGCTGGATCCAGACAGTCTCGTCGGCATAGACATCCAATGGTGTGACGCCGCCCGGCTCATGGCCGTTGCCCGGAGTATCACGGCTCCCCAAGAGCACCTTGGCGGGCTTGCCGGGAATGCGCCGGCCGGTATCGCCCCGGAAGTCGCCGACCTGGCGGTTCGATTTTCCATCAAGGAGGCGATGCGAAAGCTCCTGACCTCGCTGGCGGGTCATGCTGCGCTGGAAGTCTTGGAGTTTTCAGACATGCTCGTAGAATTCCGGGACGGTGAAGCCCTCTGCCGACCCCTGCGTCCCTGGGATTGGTGGCCTCATGTGCGCGTTTCTTGGGCCTGGGTGCTTTCAGGGGCACAGGGACCGTTCATTGCGTCGCAGGCAACGGACGAGCCGGTCTCTGCCGGGACGCAGGCCTGGCTGTTGGCCTGGGTGGAGGGCCGGGCAAACGGCGGCTGACTGTGGACTGTGGTGTGACCGGGAAATCCGGTGCCATTCGACGCCATTCCATGATCATGGACCGACTTTTCTTGGATGTTGCGATGCATGTGCCTGGATGACGACGACAGACTCCACCAGGAATCCCGGAGTGGGCCGGTGCATCCAGCCCACAGAGCCGGTGCCTCTGTATCCTTGCAAGCGAACATGTTTCCCGACCCATTTCTTGAGAGGGGCACTGCAGCCCGATTGGTCGAAGAGCGTCACGGCCCTGGCCTGCTTTCCGGTGACCCGGAGCCGGATTTCGTGGGACTCGCTCCTCGTGCCGGGAGCAAAGACACGGTCTTCCACCAGGCCCTCGATGGTCGTTTCCTTCGGCGGCGGCCCCGGCTTTTTCGAGAGCAGAAAGTCCTGGGTGACTTTTCCACCGCGCGGCGTCTTGAACCTGGCCTCTGCTCCGGCATGGGTCCTGTGTCGGATGTGGAGGTAGACGGCACCCCAGGGGACCACGAGTTGGTAGCGTCCCTGCGCGTCTGTGGCCGTACGGATGGTTCCGCAGGAACCATAGAGGACCATGGCGCCGGCAATGGGTTTTCGCGTCTTGACCTCCAGGACCCGTCCCACGACGAGGGCATCGTCCCGGTGTCTGGCGGACTTTTCCACGGGCCTCTGGCCTGCTGATGCCATGGCGCCGGCTCCAGGATCGTCTCCTTGTCTTCGTGGACCGGTCATGCCTGCGAGAACCGGCTGTCGCGTCGGGTGACTGGGATGGGCCGCAGTAGTGGTCTGTTTCGGTCCGGATTGGCGGGACAGGGGCGCTCCATCCTGGCTGGATGGCTGCACCCTGGCAGGGCCGGTGGCGGCGCAGCCAGTCCACAAGACCACCGTGGCCCAAAAGGTATGGGAAGGGACCTGGCGCCCCAACTTTTTTCGTCTCATGTCGTTGATTGTCATCTCTCTCTCCTCTTTTCTTCCGGAGATCTTTTCTCGATCCATGGATTTCTTCAACAGGTTTCGACGACTCTTTCGCCAATATTGCTCATCGAGGAGCCGGAGAACGGTATCCACCCCCGGGCCATCGAGACGGTGATGCAGTCTCTGAGCTCTGTCTATGGGTCTCAGGTTTTCTGTGCCACTCATTCGCCTCTGGTGCTCAGTACCATCCAGAGTCGTCAGCTCTTGTGTTTTGGAAAGACAGAAGAGGGAGCAGTCGATATCGTGTCTGGAGACCATCACCCTGGATTGAAAAATTGGAAGGATACGTTGCACCTTGGAGATTTGTTGGCGATAGGGGTGCTTGGATGAGGCCGCTCAAGTTCGACTTGGGACTTGCCCGACAGACTTCCATGGGGTAAAGCCAGGCCCGACCAGGCGTTGGTCCTTCGGTGGGAGGGCTGTCGAGAGCCTGGTGAGGAGTGTGTGCCATGAAAGTGGGTATCTTTGGTCCGCTGGGCTCGGGCAAGACCACGGTTTTCAATTGTCTCACCGGCCTGAAGGCCGAGACCGGGTTCGGCAAGACCAAGCAGAACCTGGGTTCGGTGAAGGTTCCCGACGACCGGGTGGATTACCTGGCTTCTGTGTACCATCCCAAGAAGACCACCTATGCAGAAATCCTGTTTGTGGATCTGCCCGGCGCCTCGGGAAAGGGGGTGGACGCCCAGGCTGCCGGTGAGCTGCGCAGCGTGGACGTCCTGACCGTGGTGGTGGCTGCCTTCGACAGCCCCATGTCCGAGTCCGGTCCAGACCCAAAGGGAGATTTCGAGCGGATCGAAAGCGAGTTGCTCCTGTGGGATTTCGCCGTGGTTGAAAAGCGTTTGGAACGCATGGCCAAGGAGCGATCGAAGGATTCGACCTTGGAGCGCGAGATTTTGGAGAAGTGTCTAGTGACCCTGGAAGAGGAGCGGCCATTGCGACTCATGGACTGGACCGACCAGCAGGAGCAACTCCTGCGTGGATATCAGTTTTTGAGTCGCAAGCGGCTCATCGTGCTCGTGAACACGCCTGACGACGCTCCCAACGAGGTTGTTTCCGGCCTGGAGGATGAGGCCAGGGAGCATGGTGCTTCCGTGATCTCGATGAGTGCCCAGGTGGAGGCCGAGATTCTCGACCTGGCTCCAGAGGAGAGGGCGGATTTCCTTGCGGACCTGGGACAGAGCATGTCTGGTCGTGACCGCTATATCCGCCATGCATACGAGGCTTTGGACCTCATCAGTTTCCTCACCGCCGGCGAGGACGAGTGCCGCGCATGGACTATCCGGCGGGGAACTGTGGCGAGGAAGGCGGCGGGGGTCATCCATTCTGACATCGAGCGAGGGTTCATCCGGGCCGAAGTCGTTTCGTTCGAGGACTTCAAGGCGTTTGGCGGTGAGGATGCAGCCAAGGCGGCGGGGAAATATCGCCTCGAAGGCAAGGATTACGTGGTGGCTGACGGAGACATCATCAATTTCCGGTTCAACGTGTGATCCCGCGCCTGTCTTTTGTGCAGTACACTGCAAGACAGTCGAATCAAAGCGGATAGTTGCTGACCGTTGATCACTTTTTTTGCCGTTGAAGGCGTGAGATGGAGAGCTTGGGA
>CAZIJS010000289.1:0-5340 GCA_964539505.1 uncultured Myxococcales bacterium | reverse complement strand
GGAATTTCGAGACGACGTGGCATGGATCCGCTCAGGCGATGATTCCGCCTACGGATTCACCAGAACGGAAGACGGCGCCTTCGAACCTCTGCCTGGGGTCCCGTCCCAGATCGATACCACCAATGACAATGGCTTTCGATGGACCTGGTTGTCGGGCCGCCGCCTCCTCTTCGATGCCGAGGGCCGTCTTACCAGCATACAGGACCCAGCAGGCTGGTCGCGAACCTACGAATATGACGAAGCGGGAAGACTGCTGGCCATACATCATGGTTCCGGTCTCTCCACGACCTTGACCTACGACCCAAACGGACGTCTCTCATCCCTGCTGGATCCCGCGGGCCGAACCACCACCTTCACCTTCGACGACAGCGGCAACCTGACGGACATCACGAACCCGGACGGGACGCAACGCACTTTTGAATACGACGATCAGCACCTGCTCATCGCTCAGACAGACGCAGCAGGCAACAGGACGGAATACCACTACGATGCTCACGGCTCCGTGGTGCGAGTGGACCGTCCCGACGGCAGCCACACGGAACATGTCACCCAGTTCAGTCTCTCCATGCAGCCTCCCGATGAGCAGGTACTGTCGTTCACCGACGGAACGGGAGCCAAGTATCGATTCCAGGTCAGTCCATTCGGTACGAGAACGCACATCCAGGATCCTCTCGGGAGAACCACCCGGATGGAACGTGACGAAAACGACAGGCTCACCCGGATTTCCCGGCCGGCAGACCAAGACGGCCAAGCATGGACCACTGCCTTTGAATACGACAACCGGGGCAGGCTCGCAAAGGTCAGCGGCCCGGGGTCGACCAGCATGACATCTACCTCGCAGAACCTGACCATAACCTATGACGACTCTAACCGGCTCGAATCCATCGCAGACGGCCTCTTCGGGCGGGCGGAGGTCGCATACGACGGAGACAGTTCCCGGCCCACCCGCATCACGATGCAAGACGGTCGCACGGTGACCTACGAATACGATACAGACGGCCTGGTGACATCGATGGACTATGCGGGGATGACCACCAACTACGAACGTGACGCCATGGGCCGCGTCACCGCCATCCAGGATCCTGCAGGCAGCCGATGGACCTACGAATGGGACGAGGCAGGAAATCTACTGGCCGTCACCAATCCCGACGGACGAACCAAGACACTCGTCCGAGACGACATGGGCCGCCCCTTGGCGGAACAGATGGGCGGCCTGCAATGGACCTACGAGCATGCCACAGCCAAGGGACACAGATGGGCCGGCGCAGAAGAGTCGGTCCTCACCCACGTGACCGATGGAACGGGAGGTGACACCCGGTTCGAGTACGACCAGCGCCATCGCCTCTCTGGGATCGTCGATCCTTTGGGAAACCAGACCAGCATGTCCCGAGACGGCGAGGGAAGAATCACCAAACGTACGCTGCCGAACGGAGAATGGGAGCGTTTCGAATACGACGAGGCGGGCCGTCTGGCGCGCCGGACCACGAGCACGTCCGAAGAGTTCGTCTACCGATACAACGCGCGATCGGGGCTTCTTTCGGAGGCAACCAGTCCAACCAACACCATGACATTCCAACACGACCGGTGGGCCAGGACGACCAACGTACGGATTACCTTTCCAGACGGAATCTCCGTCGGCTTGGAATACGAGTACCGATCTGTCAGTGGCTGGTGGATTGCGGTCACAATGACGGATGCTGCGCAGGAATGGTGGGATGCCTCCCTCGACTACGACAGCTCAGACCCGTTGCACCCCGACTATATCTTCGGTGGCGGCAGTTCCATGGCGCTGGACCTCGAATATGACGACCGTGGCATGGTCACCCATTGGGATAGTTGGAGCATGTGGCTCCATGCCGACTATGACCGGGACCTTCTGGGACGGACCCTGCAGGCCCGCTACAGCGACGGCTCGGACCAGGTGGCACTGACCCTGGGCGTCACATACAGCGCCGCGGGATTTGTCACATCTCTCACAGGCCAGGAGGGAACACATCACTTCCAATACGACGAGGCTGGCAGGATCCTGCAGGCAGATCACCCATCACCAGACAATCCACCAGAAGCGTTCTCGTACGACCAGGCGGGAAACCGCATGGTTGCAGGACAGGAATCGGACTACCGCTTCGACGCAGCCAGGCGTCTGCTCCAGGACCCAAATTTCGTTTTCGAATACGACGAGGCGGGAAACAGGATCTTGCGCCGATCCCGGTCCACCGGAGAAGAAACTCGGTATGCCTACGACGGGGGCGGACGACTGGTCCGCGTGGAACTGCCATCGGGCCGGATCGTCGAATACGGCTACGACGCCTTCAATCGCCGGGTGGAAAAGAAAATCGACGGCACCGTGGCAAGGCGCTACATCTGGCACGAGTCCTTCGTGCTGGCCGAACTCGACGGAACCGGACGGGTCCTGGCCTTCTATACGCCCACCTGGTATCCAGATGCCCATGTGGGCGTCCGGGCATGGAATGGAACAGATGAGTACATCGACTACTACTTTGCGAGGGGGCCAGACGGAACGGTGCAGGCAGTCTTCGACGACAGTGGCACCCTGGTGGAGTCATACCGCTACCGTGTCTTCGGCCTGCCGGTGGGACTCCCTGCCGCCCCCATCACCCACCGGCTCTTCGCCGGCATGGACTACGACCAGGACACGGGACTCTACTATCTTCGAAGCCGATGGTACGATCCCCAGGTGGGCCTGTTCATCCAGCGCGATCCACTGCCCATGGGTCAGGCCAAGGATCCGTACGGATATGCTTCTCACCGTCCATGGACGGCCAAAGACCCATCAGGACTGGACTCCTCTGTTCCCCTGGGCCCGTCCAACTCCCTTGGCGAAGCTTCCTGGGAATCTGTGGGAAAACCTGCCCTGGAGTCCGCAGCAGTCCAGGCGCTGGAGCAGATTCCCAAGGTGGGCGGAAAGATAGCAGGCCCTGCCGGCATGATTCTCCAGGCCAAGGACCTCATCAAGATCGGACTGTCCGACGATCCACTCAAGGCAGGACGAGACTGGTACAAGTCTCAATGGTGGAACCCGGCAGCCAGGTATGTGGACAGTTTTACCAGCATTGGTGGAGTCGGTTCTCCAAAAACCGCCAACGATCCGAGGACCCCTGACAAAGGTCCCGGATGCAGCCTGTTTCCCAACAACCCGAGTCTGCAGCCCGGGGCAGGACCGCACCGCTGAGCGGATGGGACACAGGCAGGCTTTTCGATCTGAACAAAAACGGAGCCACCGAGATACACTCGGTGGCCCCGTCCTCAGGGCAGGATGCTGCAGCCGGCAGCCGGCTGCGATGGTGACTCAGCCGGCCTGAGATGCGCTTTCTCCCACCACTTCGGCCACGGCCAAAGGCGCAAACTCGAGCTTGCCGCCATCAGGGGCCAGGTCCACTGAAATGGTGTCGCCGTCCCCGAACTCACCGGCCACCATCTTGAGCGCCAACGGATCCATGAGATGCTTCTGGATCGCGCGCTTGAGGGGCCTGGCGCCAAAGGCCGGATCGTAGCCGCGCTCGGCCAGGAATCCCACCGCGGCATCGGACACTTCCAGCCGGATGTCCCTTTGGGCCAACAGCTTTTCCATCCGGCGAAGCTGGATGACGACGATGCCTTCCATGTGCTCGCGACGCAGACTGTTGAAGACCACGATCTCGTCGATCCGGTTCAAAAACTCCGGCCGAAACCGCGTCTTGAGGGCGTCGCGCAAGGTCTTTTGCAGTTCCTCGGAACTGGCGCCGGTCTCGCCCATCTGCGCGGCCAGGTCGCTGGCCACGTTCGATGTCATGATGAGGACCGTGTTGCGAAAATCCACGGTGCGTCCATGCCCATCGGTCAAGCGACCATCGTCGAGCACCTGCAGCAAGATATTGAACACCTCGGGATGCGCCTTTTCGATCTCGTCGAACAGAACCACTGAATAGGGTCGCCTGCGCACCGCCTCGGTGAGCTGTCCGCCCTCGTCGTAGCCCACGTAGCCGGGAGGGGCGCCGATGAGCCTGGCCACTGAATGGCGCTCTCCGTATTCGCTCATATCGATACGCACCATCTGCTGCTCGTCGTCGAACAGGAACTCGGCAAGGGAGCGGGCCAATTCTGTCTTGCCCACTCCCGTGGGGCCGAGGAACAAAAAGGAGCCCACCGGCCTGTTTGGATCCTGGAGCCCGGCTCTGCTCCTCCGGATGGCCGCAGCCACCGCGGAGATGGCGTGGTCCTGGCCCACGAGCCGATCTTTGATGCGCTCTTCCATCTTGATGAGCCGCTCGGTCTCGGATTCGAGCATCTTCGAGACGGGAATGCCCGTCCACTTGCTCACCACTGCGGCGATGTCCTCGTCGGTGACCTCTTCGCGCAGGAAGGAGCCGTTCTGTTGAATCTTTGCCAGCTCCTCTTGCGAACGGCTCAACTCCGATTCCAGTTCAGGGAGCTTTCCGTAGAGGAGCTTGGCCGCCTTGTCGAGCTCACCATGACGTTGGGCCAACTCTGCGTCGGTCTTGGCACGATCGATGGCTGCCTTGAGATCCCGAATCCTCGCGATGACCTCTTTTTCGCGCTGCCAGGTGGCCTTCATCGCGGAGGTGCTCTCCTTGATCTCGGCAATCTCTCGATCGATCTGCGCTCTGCGCTCCTTGGCCTTCTTGCCTTTCTCGCGCTTGATGGCCTGGCGTTCGATCTCGAGCTGCATCATCCGGCGCTCCAGTTCGTCGATTTCCGTGGGCAACGAATCGATTTCCATCTTGAGCCTGGCCGCTGCCTCGTCTACCAGATCGATGGCCTTGTCGGGCAAAAATCGGTCGGCAATATAGCGATGGCTCAACCTGGCGGCAGCCACCAGAGCGGCATCCTGGATCCGGATGCCGTGGTGCACCTCGTATTTTTCCTTGATGCCCCGCAGGATGGCGATGGTTTCTTCCACCGACGGCTCTGCCACGAACACAGGCTGAAAGCGCCGTTCGAGGGCCTTGTCCTTTTCGATGTACTTTCGATATTCATCCAGGGTCGTGGCCCCGATACAACGCAGCTCGCCCCGGGCCAGCGCCGGTTTGAGCATGTTGGATGCGTCCACCGACCCTTCGGAGGCGCCGGCGCCCACGAGCGTATGCAACTCGTCGATGAACAAAATGATCTGGCCGTCACTGTTCTCGATCTCCTTGAGCACGGCCTTGAGCCGGTCTTCGAACTCTCCGCGATACTTGGCCCCGGCGATGAGTGCTCCCAGATCCAAGCTGAGCAGGCGCTTGTCCTTCAAGCTCTCCGGCACGTCTCCCGCAGCGATGCGCTGTGCGATTCCCTCCACGATGGCAGTCTTGCCCACACCGGCCTCACCAATGAGCA
>CAZIJS010000288.1:0-5343 GCA_964539505.1 uncultured Myxococcales bacterium | reverse complement strand
AAGGTTTCGAGAAGCGATGGGCCTTGCGATACCTCACGATAGCCTTGGCCTTCCCTCGCCCCACGTATGGCAGGAGTACGAGCTTGCTGAGCGGCGCCTCATTGATGTTGGCCACCCCCTTGACCACACCAGCCCTGCGGCCGGAACGCCGTGCCGCATGGGCCATCTGGGCCCCGGCAAACAGCATGCAGGCCATGGTTGCTGCGAAAACACCTGTTGTCTTCTTCATGATCATACCTCCTGTTCGAATCGTTGCGGCCCGCGAAACGGGCCATGTATCTCTCCGAACGAATCAGGCCAGAGCCGTCCCCTCGGAGCGTTCCCAAACCCCATCACGTTGTGCCGTTTCAGACTCTTCCCCCTCCACTGCGCGTCGCACATGGTCCCTGATGTGCAATGTCCCGTTCACCGGCATGGCATCCAGCTTGACGTTGATGGATCCATCATGGTTGACAAACCCGATGCCAATGCGCACCCAACGCGACCGGACTCCCGGTCGCTCCACGATCGTATAGACTGCCTTGAGTTCCACGTTGCGTTCGTTCTCCATGTCTGTCCTCCTCTGTGCCATCTCATTGCCACGTCGGCCGACAGACCATGCAGACTCCACGCCAAAATGTAACCCCTTATAATGATTGCTGTTTTACAAATATCAGAGTTTTCTTGTGGCCAGTTCCCGGCCTTTTGTGGCCTATTTTTCGCCACCCGCCCCAAGCCACCGTCATAGAAGAATTCTAGAAAACTTCGCCCAGGGCCATCACCCCACTGAAGCTCGCCGTGGGCTGGAGTTCCTCGTCAGGAAGTGAAATCACCGCATCCCATTGCCCTGGTTGATGGGCTCCTCCCATGGACTCGGCCACAGAATTGCCGTCTGTATCCTGCAGGACGGCTCGACCTGCATCGAATCTCAGATCCACACCGCGCTGGACCATGGCGTCCAGAAAGGCCCGATCCCACGTTGCGGCCCATGCCTGCAACGCAACGACACAGGATTCTCCCAGGCAGCCGGGATCCTCCCCCACCCTGGCACAAAGTGCTGCATCCACGCGACTGCAGGCCTCTTCCAAATCTCCACTCCCCGATCCAAAGAGCCTTGCAAATCCCGTCGCCAGGGATTTTTGCTCATCTGTCTCGAAAAGCCACCGGATCAGCGCACGCTTCACCACCAAAGCCGGTCTGAACAAAAACTGCTGCCCGCCGAACACCACAAAATCCTGCGTTCCGCCCTGCGATGTCACCGAAAACTCGGACACAGAGGCACCCGACAACCCCAACTCATTGAAACTCACAGCAAACTGGTCTCCGGCGGAAGTTATCCAAGCACTGAGCAACCGGTGTTCGCCCACCCATCCCCCCGAGGCCGTGGGATGCAACTGCAAAAGGGAACGAATGGTCAACGATTCGAGATCCATCGGCCCCAGTGAACGGAGTCGGGCCATCAGGGCACTGTCTGCAACATCCGACGCCAGCAAATATTCGACCCCCTGGTGGCCCTGGCTGTCCAGATCACCACGACATCGCCCATCCTGAACGCCCCGGGCCCGATCCAGGGCCCGTGCCAGTTCCGTCTCTGCATCCCCATTACAGACCAGATTCTCTGCCGGCGCTCCCGGGTTGGACAATGCCGACAAGAGGCAATCCACCAACCCGGTTCCCGTGGCGTTCGGGCAGGCTCCCAAGCGGCGCACATCCGACAAGGCGGTATCCAGCAATCCGCCCGGCGAAGGTTCGAAATCCAGTCGGGTCTCCACGAAATACCCCGAGGCGAGGCGGGGACTTCGGATCGAAAGGACCACCCGCCCCTTCAGCGTGAGATTTTCCCGCAAGGAACCAACAGGAACATCCAAACAGCCGCTCTGAACCCTCCCCTGCTCGTCCTGGGCCGTCTCGGCCCGAACCGAGACAAAGCGATCCAGGGGCAAAAACTCGAATGAAGCGTCCTTTCCGGGATCCAACAAGACCCTCACCTTAGCTGGATCGGCATTGGGTGTCATGTTCGCACAGGGCGCATCGAAATAAAGGACCACGGAAATGGGCGTGGCTCCAGTAAGCGTCTCATCGGCAACCACACCGATGTCCAAAGCACCGAAACCGGCATCGCTCACCACCACCTCGAACCTGATGGGTGCCGCATCGGCCGCCTCGGCCCGAACGATGAACGACGTGGGAGTCCAACCCGCCCTCAGGACCACGGAAGCCCGACCATCTCCATCTGTCTGCGCATCCGGCTGTTCGAGAACCGAACCGGCTGGAGATCCATCGAGAGAAAAGGAAACCGTCCGTCCCGCCTGTCCCTCCCCCTGCTCGTCCTCCAAGCGCACCACCAATGAAACAGTCCCACCGGACAGGAGCCCCACGTCCTGTCCAGGCGAAACGATGACGAGCCTGAGAGACCCCACAGAGCCATCAGGCGCAGGCGGCTCGGCAGGGCCATCATCCCCGCAACCAGCCATGAAACCCAGCCAGCCGAACAACAGCGTCAGAACGGCCCCGACGACAAACTTCGACGCCAGGCGGCCGGCGGGCCCGTCACACCAGCGCTCTCCAGTCATTCTTTTCGATGGGTTCCATTCCAGAATCATGATCATCGCATCCAAACAGTACCAACCTAGTCGCAGTCAACTGTTCGTCACCCTGTCTCCAGGGCACCTGCCGGGACCAAACGGCGCACAGCAGGAACTGACAGGTTTGCCAGACAAACCCGCCGAACGCAAGTTTCGCGGTCCAGGTACCTGTCCTACCTTCCACCCACACCGCATTTTCCATTCTACCACAATGATTCATAAGAGCGACGATCCTCTTTGCACCCTCGTGGCGCAACCCGGCGTTGGCCATGAAGCATTCTGTGCTCCTATCGACGGACAACATCCCCACCTGCAGCTTCGCTGCCAAGCCACCTTTCCCCTTGTCTCGGTATCAATGGTGCAGTCCGGCAAAGTCCTTGCACTCCACGCGACTCAGTGTAACCTATGCGATCGTCTCGGACGGTCAGGTATAAAAAGGTGACGAACAATGGTGTTCGATTGGGCATACGGCCTGTTCTCCAATGACATGGCAATCGATCTCGGCACGGCGAACACGCTGACGTACGTGCGCGGGCGCGGGATCGTGAGCAACGAACCCTCGGTGGTTGCGGTGCAACGCAACTCCCTCGGGGTCAAGCGGGTCATGGCCGTTGGACGTCAGGCCAAGGAAATGCTGGGGCGCACGCCGGCCAACGTAGAAGCGATACGTCCACTCAAAGACGGGGTCATCGCCGACTTCGAGGTCACCGAGGCGCTGCTGCGATACTTCATCGCCAGGGCGCACAACCGGCGCACCCTGGTGCGCCCCAGGATCATCGTGTGCGTTCCCTCGGGGATCACCGAGGTGGAAAAGAGAGCCGTCCGCGACAGCACCTTGGCGGCCGGAGCCAGGGAAGTCTACCTCATCGAAGAACCCATGGCCGCAGCCATCGGTGCCGGTCTGCCAGTGGTGGAACCGGCGGGAAACATGGTCGTGGACATCGGCGGCGGCACCACCGAAGTGGCTGTCATCGCCCTGGCAGGAATCGTCTATTCGAAATCCGTCCGGATCGGTGGCGACAAAATGGACGAAGCCATCCTTCAATATATGAAAAGGAAGCACAACCTGCTCATCGGCGAACGCACCGCCGAACAGGTCAAGATCGCAGTCGGCAACGCCTACCCTCCACCCAATCCCCTCACCATGGATGTCAAAGGCCGTGATATGGTCGCCGGCGTCCCCAGAACAGTGCGCGTAGACTCGGACGAAATCCGTGAAGCAATCACCGAGCCGCTCAACGCTATCGTGGACGCAGTTCGCCTGGTCCTGGAGAGAACTCCGCCGGAGCTGAGCGCGGACATCGCTGACAAGGGGCTCGTTTTGACGGGAGGAGGCGCCCTGCTCAAAAACCTGGATCAACTCCTTCGCGAAGAGACCGGTCTCCCGGTCACTGTGAGCGAAGACCCGGAGAGCGCAGTGGTCATGGGAACAGGCCTGGCTCTGGACGAAATCGGCCTTCTCAAGGACGTGGCCCTCGAATAGCATGAGTTTGTGCAGCCAATCGGACCAACACCGGCCGCGTCAGGGGAATAGCCCGGTCGCTCCAGGCCTTGAGGAGAACGTGAGGGCATCATGATTCTCTCCCGAAAAGCCCGAGAGATCGTATTGAGCGTCATCCTGCTTACGCTGCCGGTGATTTTTTTCTATTCGAATATGAAGGATCCATCCAAGACGAACGCCTTCGACCGGGTGATCCTCAAAATTTCAGCGCCGTTGCAATACGGATCCGTGGCCGTCTTCAGAAAGGTGCTGGCAGTCTGGACGAACTATCTGTATCTGGTCGACCTCCAGAAAGAAAATGAAAAACTGCGAAGCGAAAACAAGGTCCTGCGGGCGAACAACCGGATCCTCGCAGCTTGGGCGAAACGTGGCCGTCACCTGGAGCGGCTTCTCAAGTTTCGAGAAAAGTCTCCAGCCGAGATGCTCGCGGCAAAGGTCATCGGCAGATCCATCTCCCCTTACTTTCGCGTCATCCGGCTCAAGCTGGACCGGGGACGACACGCGGTCCGCCCTGGAATGCCCGTGGTGGTCCCCGAAGGGGTGGTGGGACGGATCCACCGCGTTTTCGGCAGCTACTCCGATGTGATGCTCTCTGTGGATCCCTCCAGCCGAATCGACGTGGTGGACCAACGAACCGGCGCCAGGGGCATCCTTCGAGGCATCGGCAACTCGAAACGATATCTTGCCAAACTGGAGTATCTGCTCAAACAAGACGAAGTCAACGAAGGCGACCTGCTCGTGACATCCGGGGTTGGTGGGAGCTTCCCCAGAGACCTTCCCGTGGGAACCGTGGTCAAGGTAGACCACAAAACACTCGGATTGTATCAAAAAGTCTACGTCAAGCCGGCCGTGGACTTCTCGAAACTGTCCCGCGTCATGGTCGTGGTCTCCCCTCCGCCCCCTCCGGATCCCACGGCTCCCGGTCCTGGGCGGCGGCGCAAACCACAGTCCCGAGTGGGCCTGCGTCCCTATGGTTGATCCGAGGCACGAACCATGAACCGACGTCACATGGCCCTCGTCGTTGCAGGATTCCTCGGCCTCGTCCTGCTGACTCCTCTCAAAGAACTGGTGGGACGGGATCTGCCCTTTCCCGACTTCGCCCTCATCGTGGTGCTCTATACGGCATCCCGGGTGAAGGGATCTTGGGCCGCCGGAGGCACGGTGGCGGTGTTGCTGGGGTACTTGGCGGACCTGTTCTCCGGAGCACCCAAAGGTCTCTATGGACTAACCCTCGGTCTGGCTTACTATGGAGTGCGTCTCCTGGGCACACGCCTGTCC
>CAZIJS010000287.1:0-5351 GCA_964539505.1 uncultured Myxococcales bacterium | reverse complement strand
AGGCCCGAACCGACGGGCCGCACGACTACCTGGTATCGGTGCAGCAGTACGATGCTGCAGAGCAATGGATTTCTGGTGCCAACATAGATTTCCGGACCTCTGGCACGGGCCAGTGGGACAGCGAAACCAGGACGATTGATTCGGGACAGTGGCGTTCCGAGACAGCCTTCGTGCGGATTCGTCTCTACGCGGTTCCCTGGACTTCCGATGGAGCGGGCCTTGGACGGACGTGGTTCGACGACATCGACTTTCATGCCGAAGACGACCAGACCAACCTGGTGGCCAACGGAGGTTTCGAGACTTCGGCAGACGACATCCAGGTTCAGGTGGACTTTTCCGCCTTCGACGAGGCGGCGGCATATGCGCTCGATGATTTGGGGATGGACTCGTTCCGTGTCCCCTTGCCGAATTTCGGTCGGGGCAGTTTCCAGGGGCATTCTCCTGGTCATCTCATGCAATGGGACTGGACCGACCCGGAATACGAAGCCCTCTACGGTCAGTTTCTCCAGCAGTTGACCAGCCATTTGCAGGAGCATGGATGGTTGGCCAAGGCCTATGCCTACTGGTTCGACGAACCGCAGGTGGATGACTACGATTTCGTGGCCTTTGGCATGGACATGCTCGGTCGCCATGCGCCCGGCCTGTCACGGCTTCTCACCGAGGAGTTTGCTGCCTCTCTCGATGGGAAAGTGGACATATGGGTGCCGATTCTGGATCGATACGAAAGTGGTTGGGCCCGGGACAGACAGCAGGCTGGAGACCATGTCTGGTGGTATGTCTGCACCGGCCCCAAGGCACCCTATCCCAACGATTTCATCGATCATCCCGGGATCGAGCCGCGCATCCGGTTCTGGATGGCATTCAGGGAAGGCATCGAAGGCAGCCTCTACTGGTCGGTGAACTACTGGACCAACGACCAGATGTTTCCTCCGCCTGGTTACCAGGACCCCTGGCAGGATCCAGCCTCCTATAGTTCCAGCAGCCAAAGAAACTGGGGCAACGGTGACGGACGCCTGCTCTATCCTCCGAGAAACTGGCAGGATCCAGGCCCGCACCTGGTGGGTCCCACGCCATCGATCCGTTGGGAGTTGATCCGAGACGGCATCGAGGACTACGAGTATCTCTGGCTGCTGCGCAGATTGCGAGACAGGCTCCATGTCGAGCGCCCCGATGTCCAGGAGCCAGACTGTCTGGCAAGGACCTTGCCCGTCCCGGATGCGCTCGTTTCGTCTCTGACGTCGTATGCTTCGTCCGGGCAGGCACTGCAGGCACAAAGACATTTGGTGGCCGATTGCATCGAGCAGGTGCAATCTCTCCTGCCTCAACCACAGGGTGGCGATGCGGACCAGGTCGACGGCTCTGTCCTGGATGCGGACGGAGGCATCGGGGCGGACGCCCAACGGCAGCGGTCTGCATCGAGCGGCGGTTGCGGCTGTCGTGGCGTCCCGTCTTCGCCTTGGGGCAGTCTGGTTTGGTTCCTCTCGACCCTGCCGTTGATCCTGCGCCGCGGGAAACAGGGACGCTGAGGAGGGATTGCCTTGTCGCGCCGTCTGGCGGGCCCCGCCGCGCTGTTGTTCGCCTCTGGTCTCATGGCGGCAGGTCCGCGGCCATCGGCTGCCGCCCCGCCGCTCCCAGGTTTGCCACCGGCATGGAGCGGACCTCTCTGTCCCTTGCAGGAGCTGCGGCAAGGTGCCCGGAGCGAAGGCCGGGCGACTTCGGGAGAGCCGACTGCGGGACGGCGTTGGGTGGGGCATCGCCTGTCTGGAAGGGCGCTGCGACGATTCTGGCGCCTCCATGGATTCGATCTGGATCGCCTCGAACGAGCCAGGCCCGCCCAGGTCCGGCAGGTGGACAACGGTGCGCAGTGCCTGGCGGAGATCCAGCGCCTGGGGATCAGCTTTCGGCCGGGTCCCAGGGTGCGTGGCATCGCCTGGCCCGTACTCCTGGGCGATCGGGTCGGGGGACTCAGGATCCATTCGATCTACGGCCGGCCCCGTCTCATGGACTGCCGCATGGCGCTGGCGCTCTACCAGGTTGCACCGTTGATCCTGGCCGCAGGGTTCGACACCATTCATTTCTGGGGCTTCTACAGCTATCGCAACGTGGCCCATACCCATCACCTCAGCCGGCATGCCTTCGGCCTGGCGGTGGACGTGCCTGCCTTTTCCGGGCCTGCCGGCAGGGTGGTCGTGGCAAAGGACTGGGCGCATGCCCAGGGCGGCCCCAAAGACTGCATCGGTCCGGTCCGGTCTGTGGCGGCTGCCAGGCTTCGTGGGCTGATCTGCCGGATCGAGGCCGCGCTCATCTTCCGGCGCATTCTCACGCCGGACACCGATTACGCGCATCGTGATCACATTCATTTCTCCGCGCCCAGATACGGCGAACACTGGGTGCGGCGGTCCTGGGCGGGACGTCGCATGGGGCGCTCATGGAAGAGAAGACGCAGCAGGCGAAGATACAGGCGCTGGAGGCACGGGCCTCGGCGGTCCAGGCGAAGGCATGTCGGGAGGAGGGGGCTGCGAAGACGGCGCCTGCACGGGAAATCCCCTCGACGCCGAACTGCCGTCGGGCGCAGGCGGTCCTCCCGGAGGAGTCGTGGAAAACGGCCCAGCAGGAAGACAGAGAGACGCAGCCATCGCAGGGCTGGCTCCAGACCAAGGGCTCGATGACCGTGGGTTGATGGAGTGCGCCCCTGTCTCGACGGGGAGGTTGCGAGTCGGCCTTTCGCCGTCACCTGGGGCGTTGTCTCGCGCGATCCTGGAGAGCCTTCCAGACCTTGCGGATCTTGGCCAGGAATGTGCGGACCTTGTCTCTCGCCGGTCGGGACCTGGTCAACTGGTCCAGTTTCGCCATGTCCCGCTCGATGTCGGTGCGGACCAGGGCCAGGACTTCGGGATGGATGCTTTTTTGGGTCGTGAGATGATCGAGTGCAGTGAGCCGTTGTTTGAGGCGGTCTTTCGTTTCGTCGATGGGCCGCAGCAAGCGCGGTTCGTAGCAGGTGGCCATCTGCATTTCTTTGGAGCGAAACGCTGCGACTCGTTGCCTGAGGATGGTCAGTTCCGTGACCAGGAGATCGGCTTCTGGTTTCGTGATTCGCCCGGACTCCGCAAGTTTGCGAGCGACCTGTCCTGCTGCATCGATGTCTGCGAGGAGTTTTTTCTTGCCGGCCCTGTCGAAGGGATAGCTCCCCGACGGCTGGGATGCCACGGCTTCGGCTCGCTCGAAGACCGCGACCATGGACCGCCAATCAGACACTTTTCTGACCTGCTGTCGGCTCTGTCTGGACAGATGCCTTGCACGATTCGTTTTTTGGGGGGCTGTCTGCGTTCCCTCGGCGTTGGTGCTGCCCTGCTTGGTGGGACTGGGCTTGCAGGACGGCAGGAACCCGAGCGCTGCCATGAGTCCCATACCCGCTGCAAGGATTCGGCGTTTCCAGCGGGGACCCCTTGCGGCTGATCGTTCCACGTTACGGCCCAGGAGGACCAGGACGAAAACGGCGAGAAGGCCGCAGAGCCCTATCCAAATGGTCATTGTTCTGTGGGGCATGAAGTCACCTCCTCGAAGTTTCTATCGCACCGTTCGTGTCATCGATGTCTCTTGCGGCGGACCCGTTTCCAGAGTCGGTTCCAGAGCGACCTGGCGTAGCGGCCAAGTTTCTTCGCCCTGCTGATTTCTCCTGGTTGCGGCCTTGGCCAGCCGGGTGTTGCGTTCTCGGCGTTTGCCAGGTCGCGTTCGATGCGCTGCTTGACGAGTTGGAGCACTTCGGGATGCAAGACCTTCTGGCTTCTGAGCCGCTTGAGCAGGGGCAATTGCTTCTTGAGGGTGGCGACGCTCCTTTTGTATGCCGCCCTGGGAGGTGCCACTTTGTAGCAGGTGGGCCTGGGCCCGGGCCTCTTGACCCGGAACCTCGACACCCTGGTAGACAGGTCCTGTAGTTGTGTCGTAATCAAAGCTGACTCAGCCTTGGTGAGCAGGCCGATGCTGTGCAGATGCTGGGCGATCTTGGCGGCCTTGGCCAGGTTGGCCAGGACATTTTTCTTGCCTGCGGCGTCGAAGGGTTCGCCATACCAGGAACCGGAAGCGATCTTTTCGGCGTCACGGTAAATCTCTAAAATCTGTTTCCAGTCCTGGTTCTCCGCCAGCCCCTTGTGCATGACCTTGCCCTGGCGTCCGGCCCTGCCGGCCAGCAGGGCTGGTTGGTATCCGAGCAAGCCGAGCAGGGACAGGCCCGCTGCCATGAGGCGCCGTTTCCATCGCGGTCCCCTGGATGCCGCCTCGTCCAGGTTTCGGCCAAGAAAGATGAAGACGGCCAGCACCAGCAGGCCGACGATTCCGAGCCAGAGGGTCATGGTTCTATGTGGCATGTTTTCATATCCTCCTCAATCAAAGGCTGTCGCACCGGTTCCACCGGGCATTGTCGCAGTGCTCTTGGTCACAGCTTTTCTGCACGGTCCTTGTAGGCCGCCAGAAAGGGATCGCATTGGTTCAGGTTCCCGTAGGCCACTTCCGCAGCGGCCTTGCATCCTCCCAGGCATTGGTCCACGATGCGACAATCAGAGCAGAAAGCGGGCCTTGCGGCGACGAATCGTGCATGAGTTTCGCTGTCCATGAGTTCCCAGAAGCCGGCCTCGAACAGGTTGCCCAGGATGGTTCGTGAATGGTTGCAGGGCCTGAGATTGCCCAGCGGATCCACCGCCGGGTAGGCGTCTTTGGTGCCGGCCGCGCAAAAGCCAAAGCTCAAGTCCGGCCATCGTTCGTGGGGGAACAGGCAAGGAGGCATGGCGATGGAGCAGGAGACGGCCAGTCCGTATTCGCGCGACAGGTCCTGGGCCTGGTCCAGGGCCAGGGCGAGACGGCCTGGGTCCACCTGGAGTTCTTCGATGTGGGACAGTCCCCTGCCGCCTAGATTGAAACGGTTGAACATGATGCCGTCGGCGCCCAGTACGAAGGCCAATTCTGCAGTTTCAGGCCAGGAATCGAGATTCCAGTTCGTGGCCACGAAGGCCGTGACCACGGATTGCCCGGCGTCTTTGAGTTCCGCGATGGCCCTGGTGACCCGGTGGAAGGCGCCCTGCTTGCCAGACATGCGGTCATGGAGTTCCGGTGTCGGGCCCAACAGGGGCAGTTCATACAGGCTGACCCTGCCTGGGCCGATCCGGTCGATGGCCTGTCGGTCCAACAGAGAGCCGTTGGTGATCAGGTTGATATCGACTCCTTTGCCGGCCACGAAGTCGACGAGTTCGAAAAAGTCGCTTCGGAGCATGGGCTCTCCCCCGGAAAAGGTGAGGAGATCCATGTCGGTTTCGTCGATGAGCTTTTCTAGGAGTCTGCAGGTCGTCTCGAAGTCCAGA
>CAZIJS010000286.1:0-5364 GCA_964539505.1 uncultured Myxococcales bacterium | reverse complement strand
CTTCGAGGCCGCCACGGGCGTGTTGATCAGCTTCGACATCGACCTGACCCCCTTTGGCCCATGGTACGGAAACCCAGAGTCGGACATCGGCCAGCTCAGACGCTCCATCCAGAATCTGGCTGACTTGGAGCCCAGGGTCGTGGTCACGAGCCACATGGGAATCATCCGAAAAAACATCCAGGAAGCATTCAACCGGTACCTGCACGTCATCGACGCCCGACATGGTGCCATCGCAGAGCTTGTGTCCGCTGGATGCGACACCATCGATGCACTGGTTGGCTTTTCTCCCATCTATGGACGACACGAAGGGCGCCATGCGGCCCTGACCCGATGGTGGGAACGTGCCATGATCCAAAAACATCTCGACATGCTCGAGGCTGAAGACCGCATCCGACGACGCAACGATGGGCATTACGAAGCCCTACATCCGGGCCGCAGGCATCTATGAGTTGCCTGCCCCGGCATCTTTCCCGGTGCACTGCGCTTGAATCACATCATCGGACTGGTATAAAAGACGCCGCCAAGCAGGAGGTTGCATTCAATGGAATCGACGAGGATTCTTGGAGTGATCGGAGGAACCGGCCTCTATGAAATGCCGGGACTGGAAATCCTGGAAGAACGACGCTTGGAGACTCCATTCGGCGAGCCTTCCGACGCTTTCGTCCTGGGACGACTCGCAGGGCAAGACCTGGTGTTTTTGTCCCGCCATGGCAGAGGACACAAAATCCCGCCCCATGCCATAAACTACCGGGCCAACATTTACGGACTCAAAGCGCTCGGAGTCACCGAGGTCCTCGCGATCAGCGCCGTGGGAAGCATGCGCAAAGAGATCGAACCAGGAGACCTCGTGGTGGTGGACCAATTCTTCGACCGAACGAAGATGCGGGCATCGACCTTCTTCGACAAAGGACTGGTGGTGCATGTCTCCCTGGCGGATCCGGTTTGCCCGCGACTCAGCGATCTGCTGTTCCAGGCAGCTTTGGAAACTGGCGCAACGGTCCACCGAGGGGGCACCTATCTCTGCATCGAGGGACCCCAGTTTTCCACGAGAGCCGAATCCCACATCTACCGTTCCTGGGGAGTGGACGTGATCGGCATGACCAATTTCACAGAGGCTCGGTTGGCCCGGGAGGCCGAGCTCTGTTTCTCCACGCTCGCCCTGGCCACCGACTATGATTGCTGGCACGAAGAAGAGGCGGACGTGGATGCCAAGGCCGTGCTGGCCGTGCTTGCGGACAATGCCCGCAAGGCGGCAGGAACAGTGACGGCCTTGTGCCGGATCCTGCCCCAGAGCGCGAGGACTTGTCGCTGTCCTTCTGCTCTGGAGGGTGCCATACTCACCCAATCAAACGACCAGGACTCCGAACAACTCCGAAAGGTCTCCTTGTTGATAGACCGCTCCATGCATCGATGACCACATTGCCGACATATCCTGGGTTTCGTCCTGCGGCCCTTGGATGCCTGGTCCTGCTCCTGGCGGCCCAAGGTTCCTGCCATGGTCACAAGTCTTCCAGCGACGATTCTGCACAGGAACTGCTCCTGCAGGCGGAAAGCGCCATGGCACGCGGAGATCTGCCCGCCGCCCTGGAGGCCTATCGCAGTGCCGCGAAGAAGGATCCGGACCCTGCCGACACGTGGAACAGACTGGGTCTTGCCCTGGAGTATCGGTTCTATGCCACAGGCGACGATGCCTTTCGAGACGAAGCGCTCGCAGCATACCGAAAGGCCACGAAACGGGACCATGACTGCCGGGCCTGCATGGTCAACGAGGCAAATCTCCTCTGGGTCACCGGTGACAAAAGGAATGCAGCCAAACTCTACGAGCGCGTTCTGGACAAGGCACCGAACCATCCGGATGCTCAGGCCATGAAGAGACGCATCCGCATGGCAGCATCTCAACAAACGGACGTATCGAAAAAGAAGGGAGCAACGCAATGAGCTTGGTGGTGGTGGGCAGTGTGGCCCTGGACGATATCTCCACGGCCGAAGAATCCAGAACGAACATTCTGGGCGGCTCGGCCTCCTATTTCTCGGTGGGAGCGTCCTTGCTCGCACCAGTCAAGCTCGTGGCCGTCGTGGGCAGCGACTTTCCTGAAGAGCACATCCGACTCTTCGAATCCCGCGGGGTGGACCTCATGGGCCTGCAGCGCATCGAGGGCAAGACGTTCCACTGGGCCGGGCGCTATGCAAAGGACTTTACGTCCCGCGAGAGTTTGGCCACAGACTTAAACGTGTTCGCAGAGTTCGACCCGGTCCTTCCCGACTCCTATCGAGACGCAGACCACGTATTCTTGGCCAACATCCACCCGACCCTCCAAAACAAGGTGCTCGACCAACTCTCGGCCCCTCGTTTCGTGGCAGCCGACACCATGAACTACTGGATCGAAGGGACTCCTGAAGAATTGGCCCGGCTTCTGCCCAGGTTGGATCTGTTGCTGATCAACGACGAAGAGGTGCGCCAGCTCGGTGGGACGTCCAGCATCACCGCATCGGCCCGCAAGGTGCTCGACAAGGGACCAAAAGCATTAGTGGTCAAACGCGGGGAGCATGGAGCCAGCCTCTATCACGCGCAGGGCACCTTCCACCTGCCTGCGGCCACCGTCGACAGAGTCAGAGACCCCACCGGAGCAGGCGATACCTTTGCCTCCGGGTTCATGGGCTATCTTGCCGGCAGGGTCCCCGGCAAGCCCACCTTCGAAGACCTCAAGCAGGCCCTGGCAGTGGGCACGGCCCTGGCCAGCTTCGCCGTGGAAGACTTCAGCCTCCAGCGCCTGGTGGACCTGCCTCTCGACAAAGTCTACCAACGCTACCAGTCCTTGGCCCAGAGCATTCGCTTCGTCCCCATCGAAAGTCTGTCTCCTCAATGAGCCCCCTGGGGCGAAGCAGCCTCCACCCCAAGGCCCACCGTTTCTTCCGGAATCAGCCTGCAGTTCCCCATTGGGACACAAAGGCATCGATCCGGCTTCTGGGAACCAGCCCCCTTCAAAGATTGGTTTTGCAAAAATTACTTGGAGGCTTTGCGCGCCTTGGCCTTCATCGATCCTGAGCCCTGTTTCTTTCCGGAAACAGCGGTCTTGCGCCCGTCGGTCTTGGCTGCGCCCTTCTCCTGGGAAGCCACGTACTGCCTGGCAAAGGCCTTGGCCGACAGGGGGCTGCCGGTCACCCGCCGGACATACTCGGGCCATGCCCAACGGGCTCCAGGGGCAAACACTTTCTGCATGAGGAAACGACCCACCTCCGGCATACCGATGAACGTCAACTTGGTGGGAGCAATCCCTTTGCGCGCAACGACCTTGGTGGCAATATGCTCCAAGAGCTGGGAGTTGAAGAGGTATCCAAGCATGTAGTTGTGGTAGTAGGCCGGAGCAGACACGATGTGCGTCTTGGCAGCCCAATCCGGAGCCTTGCGCCCGGCGGGCCGGCGAACGAATTGATACTTCTCGACGAGGTCCCACCAAAGCTTGTCCAAATCCTGATCTGGGTCGTCGTAGAGTCTGCGCTCGAAATTGACCATGACCAACGTCCAGCGGGCGAAAACGAGCCCCTGGAGAATCCTGGCCTGCTCGAGTTCGGGTGCCAGCTTCGCGGCCTGCGCCTTGGTCACAATCCCCATGGTCTCGAGCCAATCAGAATTGTAGATCACGCGCTCGAACATCATGGCGATCCCTTCGGTGGTAAAAATGTGAGCAGGCTCGCGCAGCAGGTACGGCAGCTTGCGGTCGATGTACTTGAAATAGACTCCGTGACCCAATTCGTGGAGAAGAGTCGATGTCCAGCGTTCGTTCTTGGCCAGGTTGGCCAGCACCCGGACATCCCCGCTGCGATCGATGTCGGTGCAGAAAGCATGCTGACTCTTCCCCTTCTTCGGGTACAAATCAGAACGCTCGATGATATCGGTGACATCCATCCCAAGTCCCTTGTAGAACTTCGTGGCCAGAGCCTCTGGATCGATCTTCTTGTAATAGGGATCCATGTCCACCACTGCGATCTTGGGCACCTCCTGGAAGAAGGGATCCTCGTAGTGCCATGGCATCAGCGCCTCGGGCCTTACATGGTAGCGTTTGGCGAGCAAGGAGTCCAGACGGGCCTTGGCCGTCTTAAAAGGATCGGCCGTCAGTCGATCGAGTTCTTCGAAAATCGCGGCAATCTTGGCCGGGTCCTCTTCCTGGATCCGGAGCTGCATCTCATAGTAGCTCTTGAAACCAAGGGATTTGGCCGCCTTGTTGCGCAGCTTGACCAGTGCCACCACCATGGGTGCCACCCTGGCGCCCACCTGTTTGCTCGCTTCCCAGGCAGCCTTTCTGAGCTTGGCGTTCCTCGAATTGGAAAGGATCTCCTCGATATCGTTGCGCTTGACCTCCTTGCCGTTCATCTTGGCGCGAAACTCGTTGAACACCTTTTCCACTTCCGTCGACTTTGCCACGAGCTGCTGCATGAGCTTGGGATCGATCTGGTTTTCCAAAAACGCCCAGTACATGTGGTCGATCTGACGCCGGAGCAACGGGTCGGAGACCTTGCCGGGCTTTCTGAGTTCTTTGAGCCTGGCAAAGACCTTGCGATCCGACTGGAGCCGGCGCATCGCCAGTTCCAGCTTCTCCTTCTCTGCATATGCCGCCTTGTCGCCCGTGTAGGCTCGCCACCATGCCAGGTTCAGCTTCTTTTCCAGGGCAGCGAACTTCTTGGTATAGGCAGCAACGATCGAGGCCGCCTCCTTGTCGCCCACCGGTTCGGCCTGGGGCCTGGCTGCCGCCGGCTCCACCGACTGGTTCGGCGCGGATTCCTCGGCTTTTTTCTTGTTACATCCCATGATGACCAGCCCTCCAACCAAGACCAGACAGGCCATGCGATACAGTCGAAACATCATGCCCCTCCTTACGTTGAGAAAAGACAGCGGCCCACTGTGAGACAGGTGTCTCGACAGAAATCACCGCAAGAGCAAAAATTGGATACATGGTCGGTTTTTATCGCTGCGGCCTGTTTGGGGCAACTGGAAATCATTGCCACCAACAAAAGCCTGCCAGGCAGGGATGGCGCGATCGCCTGGCTCTCTACAGGGAAGGACCGGGGAAACTGAGCGTGGTGAAGACTCGTCACCACAGGATCTTGGACCAGGATTTTGGGATCGGAAAGGAGGGAATGGAATCAGCTCTGGTGGACGAGACGCAGGATGAATCGGATCAGTTGCTTGCCACGCCGCTTGTTGAGGGGCCCTGAACTGCGCCAGCGCAGACGGCGCTTTTTGTCGAGCACGTAAATGTTGGACCGACCGTTCCGAAATCCCCACAACTTCATCATCTTGCCCTTTTCATCACTCAAGATCACCGCGCCGGTCTTCTTGATCTCGCTGCGGATGACGGACCGAAT
>CAZIJS010000285.1:0-5376 GCA_964539505.1 uncultured Myxococcales bacterium | reverse complement strand
CCGAACACGAGCCAGTCGATGATGCGCCTGTCGAAGTCCTCACCACCCAGGAAGGTGTCTCCGGAGGTGCAGACCACGTCGAAGACCCCTTCGCCGATATCCAGGATCGAGATATCGAAGGTGCCGCCTCCCAGGTCGTAGACCGCGACCCGTTTGTCTACTTGTCGTCCGAATCCGTAGGCCAGGGCAGCGGCCGTGGGCTCGTTGATGATGCGGATGACGTCGAGCCCGGCGATGCGGCCCGCATCTTTTGTGGCCTGACGTTGGTTGTCGTTGAAGTAGGCAGGCACCGTGACCACGGCCTTTTCCACGGTCTGTCCCAGGTAGTCTTCCGCCACGGTCTTCATTTCCATGAGAACCTGGGCGGAGATTTCCGGCAGGGAAAAGACCTTGTCTCGAAGCTCCACCCTCACATCGCCATGGGGTCCTTGCACGATTTTGTAGGGCATGGTCTCCAGGGCCGATTTGACCTCGGGAGAATCCCATTTGCGACCGATGAGTCTCTTGGCTGCAAAGACCGTGTTTTCCGCATTGGTCACGGCCTGTCGCTTTGCGATGTGGCCCACGAGCTTTCGCCCGTTTTCCGCCACGGCAAACATCGACGGGGTGGTCTTATAGCCCCCCTTGTTTGGAATCACCACCGGTGTTCCCTGCTCTACGATGGCCACACAGGAGTTTGTCGTTCCCAAATCGATGCCGATCACTGGTTCCATTTTTTGTGTTGCCCCTTCCGTCACTTTCGCTTTCGTATCTCTCTCAACATGGCTTTAGCAAGTTCATTTTCAGAGTCCAGGTGAATGGCCGCTTCCAATTCTCTCTTGGCGTTCTTGGGGAGCCCTGCCTCGATATACACCTTGGCCAGGGTGATTTTGGCCTCGGCATTGTCGGGTTCCATTTCCACGCCTCGATTTGCGTACTCCTGGGCCAGGCTGATATCGTCGGTCATGAGCAGCGCATTGGCGGCTCTTGACAGGTATTCGGCGATGGGATAATGGTCCGCTGCTCGCACGTAGAGAGACGCCGCACTCTTCCATCGCCCCACTGACTCCTGGAACCGGGCCTGCTTGTAGAATCGTTCTGCCATGAGTTCCTTGGCACGGTTCGAAGCGACCTCGTATTTACTCTTGTATTCTTCATTGTCGGGATCGAAGGACAGAGCCAGCTTGAGGCTGGTGGCCGCGCCCACGAAGTTGTTGTCGAGTAATTTTTTTATGCCCTCGTCATAGAAGCTCTTTGCCTTGGCTTTGCGTTCGGCGTTGTTGCCTGCCAGTCGGAACAGCCGAGATGTGTGCTTACCCGCGGTGCGTGGTCTGGAAGGTGGGGACATCGGGGACTGGGAAGTCTCCTGCTGGCCCGGCTCGGAGGGATCCATGCCGAGCACACTGGCGAGGGCCTTGAGCCGGAGCCGTGAAGGTCTGCGCCGATACCCCTTGCCGGGCCGCACTCTTTCGACGTGGCGCTCGGCCTGCCGGGCAGCCTGGTCTCGACCCGTGCCATGGCCGGCAGTGACCTTCGATGCAGCATCTCTGGCCACCTTGTCGAGCACCTCCTGTTCGCGGGCCATTTCCTCGGAGATCTGCTGTTTGAGGGCACGATCCGCAGCCAGGTTCTCGTCGTAGGCCCTGCGTTTTTCCGAATCCAGCAGAAAGTTTCTCACTTCCGTGAGAAACTTGAAGATTTCCTCCAGTTTGTTTTGATACGGGCCGAGCTTTTTCCCATAGTAGCGATCCGGGTGGAACTTGAGAGATCGGAGCTTGTAGGCCCGATCGATTTTTTTGCCGTCCGCTTCGGGTGTGACCCCCAGCACTGCATAGAAATCGAGCCGATCCAGGCTTTCGTGAAACTCCCAGATCGTGCGTTGGAGGTCTTCGGACAGGTCCACGTCCGGCAGGGGGGAAAACACGTCTCGACCATTGCTATCGGCCCCTTGGTCACGATTCTCAGGGGAGGACGTCTCGGCTGCTCTTTCTGTTTCCAGATGGATGGGTCCGGTGGCATCGCCGGTGGTCCTGGCCGCCGACGTGGGACCAGGGATGGGTCCGGTGGCTTCCCGCGAAGATGTCCGGACTTGGCCATCCACCGGTGGTTTCCTGTTGCTCGGATCCTCGTCTATCGTAATGAGCCCGAGGCCTTGGAGGTGCTCGATGATCTGGCGGGTGCGTTCCTTGCCCAGGCCCGTGACGACACAGAGTTCGTCGAGGGAGAGCAGTCCGTCTACTCGGGACCACACGAACCCCTCCTCAGCGGTGAGTTTCACTTGGGAGATGTCCACTTCCCGGGAGGGGCGTGGGATGAGACCTCGTGCTGTTTCGCCCATCAGTTCCTTGTTCGTCTCGAAAACCGTGTTTCCTTGGAGCCCAATCAGTTGCCTATCGTATGTCAGCCGGGCCTTTGGTGCAAGAGTCTGGTTCATTTCAGGAAGCGAACCATGCCTGGTCGCTTTTGCTTGCACGGACTGGATTTGTCTGGCATCCCGCACAAAAGACAGGCGTTTTCGCGAAAGGTGGCGTCGTGGCAAAAGCGCGAGGAAAAAGGAATGGCAGCCGAGGTCGTGGGCGCAGGGCCGCGGGCTCCAGGGAGACGGGCGGCCGGGGTGCTGCCAAATCGAGGTCCAACCAGGCCCTTGCCATCGGCTCGTTCGTTCTCGTCATGGCCGGTTGGGCGGCGGGTCGGGTGAGTCCCTTGTCATGGGTCCTGTCCGCCTTCTTCGGTGCTGCCCTGTTCGGCGCCTGGTACCCGGATCGTCTCAGGAGATCCCGGGACCAGCACAAGACGCTGGCCTCCCAGGTACAGCTTGGGGATCGCTGGAAGGGAACGGGCAACGTGCCCTTGGCTGACACTGCAGCGTTTGCTCTCCTGGCGCTTTGGATCGCATTTCTCTGGATGGGGATGGACCGTTTTCCGGAACCGCAGCTCGTTTCTGCCGCGGTGGGAGGGCTCTGGGCCACTGTGGGCATGGTTCTCCGGTCTGCCTGGGTGGTCTGGCGTCGCGGGGCCGGCTGGGTGCCACCCGATCCGAAAATCGTGACCGCGGCCGCGGCCGCACTGAAAACTCGAGGCAGGGACAGGAGCCGCTGGTCAACCTTGGTGGTGGGTCTCGTGGCGGTTCAGGCTGCCGCAGGACAGGTGCTCATGGCAGGCACTTTCGGCGTGGAAGTGATTTCCTGGGACCTGGACCGAGTGTTGGGCTCGATACTGGTCGCCCTGGCCGGCTACGAGGTGCTCTGGATGCTCATGGTCCATCGCCTGTCGCCCGTTGCCGACCGAGTGGCGGGAATGCAGGCGCTGCTTCGTTCCTCGTCTGGGTCCGAGACCGCCGACAAGGATCAATCCTAAGGTCGGTCCTCGTCGGGTTTCGATTCCGGTTCGACCTTCAGGGAGAATCGTTGCTGGCCCGGCGTTTGTCTCGTTCCACGATGGCGAACACATCATGGGGATGGATGGATTCGTGGTTTTCCGCCTGCACCGAAAAATACGTGATGTTGTCATCGGTCATGAGCCGGTCTGCAACGGCCCGCACAAGATCCTCTACGAACACGGGATGGTCGTAGGCTCGTTCGGTCACGTATTTTTCATCCACTCGCTTGAGCACCGAGTAGAGTTCACAAGATGCCGCTGATTCCACCAGGGCGATGAGATCTTCGATCCAGACCATTTTCTTGAATCGGACCGCCACCTTCACCTCGCCGCGCTGGTTGTGGGCGCCCCTGTCCGCGATTTCCTTCGAGCAGGGACAGAGTGTGGTCACCGGCACGCAGACCTGGACACCGATGTCCACGCGGTTCGTGGCAGAGCCCAGAAAGCGGCATCGATACGCCACCATGCCGGGCGATCCCGACACAGGAGCTTTCTTCCGGAGAAAATAGGGAAAAGCGATTTTCAGGTGGGCGGATTCGGCGTCCAGGCGCTCTTTGAGTTGTTTGAGCAGCAGGGGGATGGATCGCACGGTGATGGGCTCGGACTGTTCGTTGAGCAGTTCCAGGAAGCGCGACATGTGCGTTCCCTTGTAATGGTGGGGCAAGTTCACCGCCATGGAGATGTCGGCCACAGTGTGCTGCACTCCGTGTTCACGGTCCAGGACCGTGATGGGAAATTGAAGGTTTTTGACACCCACGCGATCGATGTCGATGAGCCGGTGATCTCGTTGGTTCTGGACGTCGGCCAGAGTCGGCTCGTCTTCTTGCGGCCCGCTGCTGTCGGCTGGAGAGGACTCGGCTTCATCGGGCATGGTGTCTTCCAAAGGCGGCTTGTCTGATCGCAACATGATCTCTTCTCCCTGTCGAGACGCATGGCGGGGTATAGTGCGCCATGGACCGGTTGGCAAGGAGACCGGCGAGACGCCGGGTAGATGGTGCGGAGTCGAAGAGGTGGGATCAACGAGCAGGAGCGGCGATTTCGGCTCCCACGCGACCGAGATGCTCGCTGCGGAATTCCGAGAGCAGGTGCATCTGGTCGTCGAGCAGCGGCATGCCTTCCAGATTTCCATCGAGGAGGATCGTGGGGTCTGTTTCGAAGGTGCCTTCGTGGAGAACATTCCTTTCGATCCGCAGAAACCCGTCTGCGGCATCCAGGCGGCTTCCCGCCCAGGAGACACGGCGCCAGAGGCTGTTTCGGTAGACCCAGACCGGGGTTTCGTCGGTCCAACGGTAGCCTGTCGCCGTTGAATTCGTGAACAGCTTGAGGGCTCCGTGGCGACCGGAGTCGTAGGGGGTGCGCAACACGTTGTAGCAAAATTCCACCAGCCGAGCCTGGTCCATTCCGAGGGCCGACTGGGCCAAATCCCATGTGTTGTCCTGCCAGATGTCGTTGGCCCGCACGGTGATGTATTCGTTGTCGTGTTTGATGTAGATGAGGGACCAGACGGAGCCGTCAGCGATAGAGAGTTGAGCATCCCGGACCACGTTGCGCTCGAAGACCGATTCGCGCAGCGAATAGACGCTGGAAATGATGCCTCCTGGCCCGGTAAACAGGTTGCCGACCATGGCCACGTGATAACGCTGGCCATCGTTGTCTGTGAACATGACGACACCCGAGTTACCCAGGTCCACGTTGACGGCATTGCCCTGGAAGCGAGTGACCTGTACGTCATACATGGTAAAACGGTTGGTGTGTCCCCAGACCGTAATCATGTGGAGATAGGAGTCTGCGTCCGGCACGTAGTCCAGGGCGTCTCGAAATTCCAGGTTGGCAAGATAGAAGTCGGGTGAGTCGAGGACGATTTTCCCTTCGAAAGCTTCCAGCACCGCGTCTCTGCCCGGCCATCCGACATAGATCCGGGGGGCCCGGTCTTCGGCGATCCGGAGGTTTCCGTTGGGCCGATTTCCTTCCATGGGGACCAGTCCGGCCAGCACCGCCCGATATTGTGAAAAGGGGCTG
>CAZIJS010000284.1:0-5379 GCA_964539505.1 uncultured Myxococcales bacterium | reverse complement strand
CATGCTGCCGGTCTGCTCACCAGAATCCAACGATTCCGAATGGACAGTCCCAGGCCGCCCCCCTTCGACCGAGTCACCCTCATCGGATACCGTCGCCCCCTCGATCGCGGGTCGAGCATCGTCGGCCGGCCCACTTTTCGACTCCTGGAGTCCTGCGAGAGTCTGATCCCACTCGTCCAGGGCTGCGGACCACTCCTCTTCGGTCATCTTGGAGGGGTCGACGACTTCGAAATCGCTCGATTGGCCCCTCTTTCCCTTCTTGTTGTCGTCTCCACGATCCGGCACGGCACGCCCCCGTCCTTGGTCAGAGTTTCCACGTCATTCCGAGTTCCCTGCGCAATTCGGCAAAGGTCTCGGACACTGCATAAACCAACAATTCCCCGACATCCGGACAGGCCCTGAGCTTTTGTACTCCATCCTTGGGCCCGGACCAGGGGCTCGCCGAACGGCGACAAATCTCCCTGGCCGCCACATCGAGATCCCCGCACAGGAGCAAGCCCGCCCTGTCGAACGTCAGGGCCAATCCAGAAAGCCAGTCTTCCGCCCGAGAAGACCTCCTGGCATACGTCGTCGCAGACAGAGCCAGGGCTTTCCTATCCCTTCGCGCCATGGCCTTGGTCAGTGTCTTGGCCAAGCTGGACACCTTGTCGGAGGGCAGGTCATGGCGATAGTCGGACACCACCGAGGATGTGGCTGCCACCAGATAGAGTTGCACCTTGTCTGGAGGAAGTGCCGACAAGGTCAAGGCCCTCATCCGCGCTGCGGCCAATTTGCGCCCAATGTCGAACAAGTCGGCGGCACCGACCTGACGGCTCCCCCAATCCTTTCCCAAAACAATGATTGTTCCGTCTTCCCGATCGAGCCAGGTCAGCCCACTGCGGTCCCAGGAGTAGACAGCTTCCACCGTGACTCCAAACCGCTCTGCGAGATCCAAAATCTCTTTGAGCGCACCTGAGGCCTTCTTCATGGAAACCTTGTCTGAGCGCCCGAGACCAAGGGCCGAAGGCACCCTCCCCTCCAACCGAGCGACGCCATACCCAATGGCACGGCAGATCTCGGTGGCACCGGCATCCCGCACCTTGGTACGGCACAGAAGCGTCGACCAGAGGGATTCTCCGATCTTCTTGGACAACGAGAACCGTTGCTTCCTCTGATCGGCGTACCAGGATGAGTCATCTCCCGAAAGCTCCCCGAGAAGGTCCAGTGCTCCTGCCGCAAAGAACTTCCGGTCCGGCTCCTCTGCAACATCGGCCAACTCCAGGACATTGCGATAGAGCGCCGCATCGAACGGATTCGATCCGAGCAATCGCATCTGCTCCTGGAGGGCCGATGCAACCACGAGGCCCAAACCGTCTTTGTCACCCATATCCCGGTACAGAGAAAGGAGGATTCGCACCGGTTCCATGTCCGCAGGCCGAATGGAACGAGCCCGTTCGAGAGCCCTCGCCGCCTTTTCCCGGTTGACCACGAAGTCCCGGTAGAACAGTGCCTGACGGATCGCCAACCTGACGCGGTCCGACTCTTCCGTCAAAAGCTCCCCGAGCCTGGAAAAGGCTTCTTCTGCGTCGTCCCAATTCCTTGCCCGGACACTGAAGCCAAGCCACCGCTCCCAGGAATCTGGTTGGTCACGCAAGTCCACCAGATCCCGATAGAGAGAGCGCGCTTGGTCTGCATCCTCCAACAACCGTTCAGCCACTTCCGCCATGGCGATGCGTGCCATCCAGCCAAGGTCCTCGTCCTCATCCTGTTCCCTGGCTCGGGACAATAACTCCATGGCCCGCTGCCCATTCCCGTCGCGGGCATACAAAACGCCGAGCCTGTAAACAACAGACCAATCGTCGCCGTCCCTGCTCAAGACGCGATGATAGTCTGCCGCAGCGCCCATGAAATCTGCAAGGTGCTCTTCCCGCAATTTTCCCCTTCTCGAATAGAGGCTTGCCAGGACCTGCGCATCCATTTCCTGATCGATCCAAAACGACAGCACTTCATCCAACTGCTGCCACCGTCCCAGCCGACCGAGAAGATCGGTCAGACCCTCGAAGGCTGTTCGGTGAGGATAACGAACCAATGCTTGCCGCCAACACCACAGGGCATCATCGACTCGCTCCACGGATTCGAAAGCTTTGGCCGCGGCCACGAAACTTTCCGCGGCCGTCTCATCACCCACCCACACCAGGCCCAGCCGCGCCAGCCAGACCGCATGTGCTTCCTTGTTGCCCGCACGCAAGGCCAACTGCGCCGCCACGGAAAAAACGACTGGTTCAGCGTCCAAGATATCAGCCGCACTGCAGACAGCCTCATAGGCAGCCTTCCAATCACCATTTCTCGAAGACACAAGTGCGACCCGCAACAACGCCCAACCACGATCCTGGTCCGTTCGAGCCGTGGAAACCCGCTCTGCGACATGTTCGCCGCCCAAGGCCCCCAAGGGCCGAAGCAACCCAGCGGCGCGCCTGGTGATTTCTCCAGGTTCATCGATGGCTGTTTTTCTGCTCGCAGCCCCAGGGTCTGCCATCGCACGGTGCACAGCCGCCCGAAGTGCCACAACCTCTCCAAGGAGCCCCTGCAACGATTCTGCCAGACGCTCTCCGTAAGCCCCGCGCCCGGCCCAGTCCGAACTCCTGACAGCCCACCTGAGCCCTGCCCACCTGGCCATGCGCCCCAGCAACCCTTCTTCGTCGACGAGATCGGCCCAGCGTTCCCACGCGGAAGCCGGATCCTCCAAGGCGAACTCCTTGAGCATGGCGACCTCGGCCCGAAGCATATCCACCAAAGGTTCTGTAAGGAGTTGTTCCCGATCCCCCTCTCCTTTTTCCCTGACATCCAGAAAGCGTTCCAGCACATCCAGGGCCTGGCCTGGGTTCTTCATACCGTAGGAGAGGGTCACGAGTCGCTCGACGAGAAATACGTCCCAAGGTTTGTCCTCGAAACTCTCGAGGTAATATGCCTCGGCCCGATCGAGTTGCCCCAATTCATACTCGCAAACCTTTGCAGCTTCCTCCAAACCAGACGAATCCCCTTCACTCCTGGCCCGGTCCGCCCAGTGGTCTACGAGTTCTTCCCAATGACCACTGCGACGCCAGGCATGAGCCAATAGCCAGGCTGCACTGCGCTGCTCTGGAAAGCGCATGACCAGGTCACGATAGATGTCTTCGGCATCCGCTGTCCTGTCCAGCCGCAGGTCCAAAATATCGGCGGCCTTGAGCAAGAGGCGCTCTTCGATCTCCGGCGAAGGCGCTGAGCCTGCTTCCCGCCTCAGCAGAGCGGCCAGATCCTCCCAACGTCCTTCGTGAGTGAGAATCCGCTCGATCTGGAAAAGCGCCGTCTGGTCTCCCGGCGCCGTCTTGAGTATCTCATCGAGGCTCTCCAGGGCCTGCTCCGAATCTCCCTTGTGGACCCACACCAGATCCGCCGAACGCAGCAATGCCTCGACCCGAACCTCCGCTTCCACGGCACTGTCCGCCACCTTCCGCCAAAACGAGGCCGCACGCACCGGATCGCCGTGTTTCTCGGAGAGCACCGCCAGTCGGAAGGCGGCCATGAACGGGTCGTCAGTTCCCTCCGCGAGCCGTTCGAGGGCCTTGGCCCCCTTCTCAGGATTTCCCAAGGGACCATAACAGGCCCAGGCCACACCTTCGAGAACCCATGTCAGCTCGCTTCCCTCTGCCTGCTGTGACCGGGCTTCGAGGAGATCGACGAGGGTCTCGAAGTCACCCAGGCGCATGAGCACCTCTTCATACAGCCGAAAAGCCCATGGGTCGCCCGGTGCGTTCATCAATGCATCTTTGCACAACCCGCCAACTTCGGTCAGGGCTGTCTCGTCCAAACCGTCTTCGGCATGGGCCATGGCAAATCGCAGATACGCTCTCGCAGTGGCCAATCCAGCCGTGACCATTCGAAAACGCCCGTCATCCCCTTTCCGAGAAGAAAAAATGTGGTCCAAAGCAGCCAACGCATGGAAAAGCTCTTCGGGCCCACCATCCCACGCTGTAAACACGACACCAAACAAGGCCAGCTCAGGATCCTCGATGACGTCTTTCTCTCCGACCAAGGCCGAAAAAGCTGCATGAGCTTCCTTGGGCCGACCCGATGAAGCCAAGGCGACGATCCGGGACATCTCGAGGTCGAGCCGATCGGCATCGCTGATGTCTGTCTCCGACTCCAACAGGAGCTTCGTCAGATCCAAGATCACGTCCCAGTCCGATGTCATCCATGCCAGGAACAGTCGGTCTCTGGCCACCGCAGCAAATGCCTCCGGCTGAGATTGCACCAGGCCCAGAGCCTGCGCTGCACGGTGAGGATCCCGCAACCTTTCCAGAGCAAGACGAGCCATACGCCGGGCCACGGCCACAGCTTCGACCCATTCCCCCATCGAGAGGCTCCATGCCACGTGCCGTTCGAAAACCTCGTAGAGGTCTTCGTACCTCTCGTGGGACGCCGCCAACAACTCCCACTCACGGAAAAAGTCCCGCTCCGGCCCCACAAGGTCCACGGCTTCTTCCAGGACCCTCCGACAGGCCTCGTAATCAGCCCCACTGCGCCGAAGCATCCGCTCCAATTCCACCAGCAGCGCCACCTTGCGCCCCACCGATGCAGTGGCATCGATCTGGCGCCGAGCGAGGTCGATGAGTGCGGCAGAGTCACCCGAAACCGCAGCAACCGATTCCAAGCCCATGATGGCAGACAGATTCGTGGGGTCCTCTTCGAGCAACAGGCGATAGGTTTCTGCTGCTCCCTTTGGATCACCGAGCGTTCCCTCTTGCAATGCCGCTTTTTCCAACAAAAGGTCCCTGCGATGCGCCGGATCCTCTGCAATTTTTAGTTCTGCATTGATGAGCTTGAGAACATTTTTCCATTTCCCATGCCGCGACAACACACGACGCACGGCCCACAGATTCACCAGAAGACCGGCTCGCAGCCGCACAGCTTCCCGATAGGCCTTGGCTGCGTTGCTCTCCGAGCCGAAAAAGCGCTCCTCGAGTTCGCCCAGCTCATAATAATATGCCGCCTTGCGCCTTTTATCTGAAAGGGCAGCCAACTCACCTTCCACCAGGCCTCGCTCCCAACCTCGGCCCTCCTGGACCTGGGTGCGAAACTCGTTTACCACGTCCCGACGCACATGCCCGGCTACCTCGGCAGAGGGACCACCGACCGGCGGGGGTGGCACAGGTGGCCTCGACAATGGAGGAGGTGACGATTTACCAGACACCGGCTCTACGGCATCGAGATCGATTTCCAAAGTCTCGACCTCATCGAGACCATCGGGCTGTTCCGCTGCGGCATCTTTGCTGCCCTCCCCTGGTTCTTTCTCACTCCCAGAAGAGCCCTCTTGCCCTGCCGTCTTTCCTCCAGCAGCCTCCCCGGCACCTGGTTCTTCCC
>CAZIJS010000283.1:0-5395 GCA_964539505.1 uncultured Myxococcales bacterium | reverse complement strand
CACCCGGCCTGCGGATTCGAAGTCCGACGCTCTATCCAACTGAGCTACTGGCGCCCAGAACGTGGGTCGAAATATAGGGACCCTTTATCGTTTGTCAAGAACTTGTTTTTCGCATCGAAACCGTTTGCCGGGTCGACCGAGATGGAAGGCTTCAAACGATCCAAGGCTCTCGTTTCGGGGATAGTACAAATGCTGGCTCAACGGCCGGCCACCCGGACGAACGTTTTTCCCGCCCGTCGCTCCCGCTCCACGATGCCCTCACCGGCCAGGCGGGCCACCGCATCGTCGAGCAACGACCTGGCGATGCCCAGCGATTCGTGCATCTGGCCCACTGTGGCCGGTCTGCGGCGCACGAAATCCAACACCAGGGACTGGGCCTCGCTCACAGAGACTGATCGCCCTTCTTCCGAAGCCAGATCCGCCTCCCCGGGGACCACCATGGCCTTGGGGCCGAACAGGGCCGCCGCCTGCCGCAGCACATCCATGGACACGGCAAGATCCGCCTGCATCCCCGGGATGGGACGCACCACCGTGTTGACATCGATGGAGTCGGCCCGCACAATCTCCAACGCGCGGGCGATGTCTTCCAGTTCGGAACGCTTGTCGTTGGCCCCCCGGACGAGCATGACCTCCATACGCACCTGGCCGGGGAAGGCATGGGTCACCGATTCCAGTCCGGAGAGCATCTTCTCGAAGTCGATGTCTGGATGGGGTCGGTTGAGCCGACGGAACATGGACTCGTTGCCGGCATCCAGGGAAGGGGCCAGCACATCGGCCAGCATGACCGCCTCGGCCACCTCGGGCTTCCAAAAGAGCCCGCCGTTGGTAAGCACCACCAAGGGCAGCCCCGTCTCTGCCTTCAACCGAGAAATCAGCGATCCGAGATGACGGTAGAGCGTGGGCTCACCGCTGCCGGCCAGGGTGATCACGTCGGGCCGCGGTCCTTGAGCCACTGCCGTCGTGACCGCTTCGACGATTTCTTCCAGGCTGCCGAAATCTCGCAGTCCTGCGATCCTGTCGGTGGTCCTCCCCACCTGGCAGTAGAGACAATCGTACGAACACACCTTGTAAGGAGCAAGATCCACGCCCAGGGAACGACCAAACCTACGCGAAGGAACCGGCCCATAGACCCAGCGATTCATCAGCCACCTCCAGCCGATACGGCACAAACCATCCGAGCCCGAACCACCCGGATCACTCGGACTGGGCAAACGAAGGATATCCGCTTTCCATTCTTTCGATCAAAAACGTACGCTCCATTCAATCGGCACTTTCATGCGCCTCGAACAGGACTTTCATACCGCGAGACTCCAAGTCGGCAAGCAGCATCTCCATGGCCGAGGCACTTTTGCCCAATTCTTCCGGAAACACGATCCCCCGGCCATCCCAGCCGCCTCGCAAGACCAACCTGGCCACCGAAGCAGCCGTGTACCCCGTGCACCTCGCCATGGACGTGGGGCCTCCTGGTTGCGCGCGATCCACCAGACTGGCCCGAAGCCGGACCGGGACTCCAGCCTTTCGGCCATGGACCTCCACCAACAAGACGGTCATGTCCAGGTCTCCCGGCAGGGGCCTCCAGGCTCTCTGGAGCAACCGGTCCGACAGGTCCACGGGCCGCACCACCAGCCCCCCCGGAAGCTCCGTGGGCTCATCCGACAAAAACCCCGTTTGGACCAGGGCCCGCATGAGGGCTGCATGGCCTGGATAACGCAGGGTCTTTTCCTCCATGAAGGGGACGGACTCTGTGGAGAGCAGGCTGCGCAGACCGTCGGTGAGAAACGCCTCCAGGGTCCCCACCCCAGGCACATCCACCAACTCCACCTCGCTGAGAGCCGGCCTGGTCTCCACCCTGCCCGCCCAACGGATCCTGGCAGGCCTGGTGTATTCTTCGAGTACGTCCCTGGGTGAAAACACCGTCACATATTCGTAAGGGAGCCTGCGCTCCATGGGCAGCCCCCCCACGAGGATCCTGAGTCGCTCGGGCTCGTCGAGCCGAGACAGGAGCATGGATGCGAGCATGTGGCTTAGGCCTGGGGCCACGCCGGCGTCCACCAAATACGAGGATTCCGGTGGGAGGCTTGCCGCGAGCAAACGCGGGTCTTCGGGCATGAACGAGATATCCACCACCCGGCGGCATCCCGCCTCGACGAGCCTGCGCAGCACTGAAAACCCCAGCAGTCCCGGCAGCGCACCCACCACGAGATCGGCGCCCGACACCAGGCCGCCTGGCCGCCCGATGTCAGAGACGTCCAGCCTTTCGAAACGAAGGCCCGCAACCTCGGCCAGCGCCTGCCCGGCCCCTTGGTCCCGGTCCACCACCACGACGTCATGGGCCCCGTCCCGGGCCAGGTCCTCTGCAATGACCCGGCCCATGAGGCCGCATCCCAACACCACGACCCGTGCCATGTCGTCACCTCCGATTGCAGGAAAAACGAACGTGTCGAGGCCCCCCTTGGAACCGAGTCTTAGGTGGAAATCCCGCCCATGACCAGCATGGATGATCCCATGAAAAACTCACTGTGTGATCGGAGGCTACGGACAGGATGAACGTGCATCCGACTTGGTACACCAATCTACATCAACGAGTGCGTTCAGATTCCAACTGCTCTCGGTTCCATTCCCACGAACGCAGTCAAAAATCTCACCATCACTGCAACAGTCCCAGGGCTGAACATCCCCACAGAGGTTGTCGGCCGTGACCTGCAGATTCCATTCATCCGCCCCACCGGGAACGAGCTGTCTGTATGCGCGAAAACGCGCCGTCCCGTCGATATCGAACAACTCGAGGAGCACAGTCACCCATTGATACCCGCCTGCGTTGATTTTCCATGTATAGGGCGTGTCGATGTCTCCCAGGCGCTTCCATTCATCCTTGCAAGCTGGCTTCATTTCCCAAGCCAGCTCATTGGCCCTCCATCTCTTCGGCGCACAAAATGAGCCATCATTTTTCTGTGCAATGAACGTCAGGGTCACGTCCCCATTCCCCAACTCGCTCTTGGCGTTCTGGTCCAACGTGAGCGTCACGTAGACTGCGTCGTCCGTCTGGTCCTGCTCACAGCCGGCTACCGACCCCACCAGCACAGCGCACAGGGCGAATATGCCCACACAACCCAATTTCAATCGATATCTATGCCAAGCCTCGGTCATGACGGCCTCCCTCAAAAAAAACCGGGGACAACGCCCACTGTTCGTGCTTCTCCCTGCGATTCGCGCAGCAGCCGATTGCATCGGTTGCGTCAGCCATGCCAGGTATCGATGGACTTATACCACAAAACGCCTGATGGATCCCAGTGTCTCGATGTTTCAATCTTTTCCGTTCCAGGAGACTTGCGTCCAGGAGCGCTTCACGTTATATGAGGTCCGCGACGAGTCCGGCCGCAAGGCCGGGCGACCAAGGTTTCGACAGGTTCAGGCCGGTCGAATCCACGGGCGGACCGCAGGCGAGCGTCCCTTGGGCGATGCCGGTCCGCCTGGCCGCACGCAAGCCAGGATCGCCGTCCCACAAGTCCCTGGCAGGTCGGCCCGTTCATTGGGCCCAGTGGATCCCGGTCGCGAAAAATGAGTGTTTGGATGCGTCGGTGACAACTCAGCGACAAGGAGGTAGCCATGAATCGCGAGCGCGTCTTGATCCTCGGAGCGGCAGGAAGGGACTTTCACAACTTCAACGTCATGTTCCGCGACAACCCTGATTTCGAAGTGGTGGCTTTCACGGCGACCCAGATTCCCAGGATCGGCGGGAGACGCTACCCGGCCGACCTGGCAGGCGACCTTTACCCCGAAGGAATCCCCATTCTCCACGAAGACGACATGGAAGATCTGGTCCGGACCCTGCGCGTGGACCAGGTGGTGCTCGCATACAGTGATTTGAACCACAAGACCGTGGGACACCTGGCAGCCCGGGCCATGGCCGCCGGTGCGGACTTTCGTATCATCGGGCCACAGCGCACCATGCTCAAGTCCGTCAAGCCGGTGGTGTCCATTTGCGCCATCCGCACGGGTTGCGGAAAGAGCCAGACCACCCGGTACGTAGCCAAGCAGCTCCAGGACAAGGGCCTGAAGGTCGTGGCCATCCGCCATCCCATGCCGTATGGCGATCTCGTGGAGCAGGCGGTCCAGCGCTTTGCGACCCTCGAAGACATCGATCGATACAATTGCACCATCGAGGAACGCGAAGAATACGAGTTCCACGTAGACAACGGCGTCACGGTCTATGCGGGGGTGGACTACGAAGCCATCCTTGCAGAGGCTGAAAAGGAAGCAGACGTGATCATCTGGGACGGAGGCAACAACGACTGGTCCTTCTATGTTCCGGACCTCGACATCGTGGTGACCGACCCCTTCAGGCCCGGCCATGAACTGGGCTACTTCCCAGGGGAGACAAACCTGCGTCGTGCCGACGTCATCGTGATCAACAAGGCCAATACGGCCAAGCCGGAGGACGTGGAGACACTGCGCAAGAACGCTGCCATGGCAAATCCCAAGGCCAAGGTGGTGGTGGGGGCATCCACGCTGGAGCTGGATGGCGACATCGAGGGCAAAAAGGTCCTGGTCATCGAAGACGGCCCCACCCTGACCCACGGTGAGATGAGTATCGGAGCCGGCTACGTGGCAGCCAAGGAACATGGCGCCCAAATCATCGATCCGAGGCCATTTGCCGTGGGGTCCATCAAGGAACTCTACAGCAAGTACCCGCACCTGGGGCAGGTGGTGCCTGCCATGGGGTATTATCCCAAGCAGCTCGAAGAATTCCAGGAAACCATCCGCCGCTCCGAATGTGACGCGGTGGTCGTGGCCACGCCCTTCCACCTGGACCGGATCGTGGACCTGGTCAAACCCTCGGTGCGCGTCACCTACAAACTCGAAGACATGGGTGAGCCCAGCCTGGCCAAGTTCGTGGACGAATTTGTCGAACACCGGCGATTGGGGAAATAGAATCCGCGACATGCAGTCGTCAAACAGGGCTCTTGGATGACGGGACGAGACCAGCGGCCCTGCCGCCGGTCAACCCCCGCATCAATCCGCCATCAGGAGTGCAAAAATGTCGATGAAGCATCTGCTCACATTGGCTGACCTGAGTCGTGACGAGGTCCGATCGCTTCTGGAACTGGGTCATGCCATCAAGAAAAATCCAGGGGACTACGCTCGTGTCCTGGAACGCCGCACCCTGGCCATGGTCTTCGAAAAGCCTTCCACGAGGACCAGGGTGTCCTTCGAGGTGGCCATGTACCAACTCGGGGGCACCGGGCTGTTCCTGTCGAAAAACGATCTCCAACTCGGCAGGGGTGAAACCGTGGCGGACACCGCCCGGGTGCTCTCGCGCTACGTAGACGGGATCATGGCCCGCGTGTTTTCCCACCAGACGCTCCTGGACCTGGCAGAGCATGCCACGGTGCCG
>CAZIJS010000282.1:0-5439 GCA_964539505.1 uncultured Myxococcales bacterium | reverse complement strand
GGGCCAGAGGTTTTCCAGGCCAGGCGGCTGGTGGAAGAGCCCCACCCCGGCTTTGATGTCGATGTCTTTCGTTACAGACCAGATGACGTTCAACCGGGGATCGAAGGAGGCCCGAGAAAAAGAGAGCATTTTCCCATAGTCCAGTCGCATCCCCATAATCACGCGCAAGGCCTGCCAGGGCTGCCATCGGCCCTCGACATAGAATGCCTGGTGGAAGGCATGTCGCGAGCCGCTGGCCTCTGTGCGCTGCCTGGCGGCCAGTCCGCCTTCATCCGTGCTGGCCAGGGAGGGAAGCAACACGTCCGCCCACATGTAGGAAAAATTCCCGTCCAGCCCCGCTGCGATCTCCAGGCCCGGAAAAAATCTGCGCGAAACTTCGGCACGCCAGACCATGTCTGCCGCATTGAATGTCATCTGGATCGCAGAACCGAGTTTGGCCTCCACCCGACTGTAGCCGGCCGACAACGAACTTTCCACCTTGAGCCCGGCCCACCTGCGATTCCAGAGGGCCAAGGCCCGGTGGAACAAAATCGCCATCTGCGCCGATCCAGCAGTGGGCGCGATGTCCACCGGCTCGTCGAACAGAAACTTCATCCGGTCGTCCACTCCGAAGAGCAGGACCTTGAGGTGCCCACCCCAAAGGGGTTGATCCGTCATGGCCTGGTAGTCGTAATAGACAGGAGCCGTAGCGAAATTGATGTCCTGCCCCCCCACGTTGGACACCAGACCGAGGACCGAATCGATGTAGCTTCGCCGTGCCGTGAGGACGAAGCTCCCCTTGCCCAGGGGACCGCTCAGGAGCAAGCCCGCGTCCCAGAGGTCCAGGTCCACATACCCGTGCCATCGACGCTTCATCTGCCTGGTTTCCACCTCCACCACCCCACCCATGGCGCCGCCGTATCGGACTGAAAAGTTGCCCGGGATGAAATCGATCCGAGAGAGAATGTCGGAGTTGATGACGGAAGTGAGGCCTCCAAAATGGTAGAGCAGCGGGATGGGATGGCCGTGCAACAAGACCACCGTGTCGCCGGGGGCAGAGCCGCGCACGATGAGGTCGCCTCCTCCGAAGGATGCGCGGGCCACGCCCGGCATGTTCTGAATCGAACGCAGGGCATCGCCCTGGGTCCCGGGGATCCGCTGAATCTCGGGCAACACCACCCGGTGCCGGGAGACTTCTTCACGCTCCTGTTTTCCTGTCACCACGGTCTGGTAGATGTCGCGCTCCCGGCGCTCCACGTAGTAACGCACGGAGAGACGCTCACGGACCCGCAGGACTTCCTTTGTGCGCAGCATCTCGTAGGCCGGGGCAATGACGATGATCCGGTAGCGTCCTGGAGCCAACCCCGAGATGGCAAAGCGTCCCTTCCGATCGGTGAAGGCACTGGCCACCAACTGCCCGTCTTTGAAAAGCCGGCACTGTGCGTCTTCCACTGGGTCCCTGGTGCCCCGTTCGAGCACTTCTCCTCGAATGGAGGAACGCGCCGAAGCCCGGGCCTGGCGAGCGCGGCGGGCGGCGGGGCCGGGCGAACGGGCCGGGTGCGCAGGACGGGAGGGCGGGCTGGGCGAGCGGGCGGTCCTACCGACGTTGTGCCCAGACCCGCCCACAGACCGTGACGAGCGAGGACCCCGGCTGGACCGTTCGTGGAGGAGAAACGGGTAGACCACGGCAATCCGCACCCTGACTGGTTTGCCGCGATACAGCGCAGGACTGAAACGAAACAGCCGAGCGGCCGCTGCTGCTGCCTGGTCGAATCCATGGCCTGCGGGCCGTGCCACCAGGACCTGGACCACGATTCCCTGCTCGTCGATGACCAGGTGGAGCAAAACCTTGCCCTGGATACCGGCCCGAAGAGCCTGGGCCGGATAGGGGGCCTGGACCCATTCCAGGAGCTTGGGCATGACCAGGTCGCCTGAAGGCCCCGGTCGCGTCTGGGCCGCCCCCTGCCCCGCAGGCCGGGCGGTCCCGGGAACGGGCCGCCCGGCTTCTCCTCGATCCGCTGCGGCTTGGTCGCCGCCGGAATCGGACGAGGATTCCCCCTGGGACGAACGCCCGGAACGCGGAAGCCTCGGCTCCTTGCCTGCCCGAGCCTCGGGGCCTGGACCAGCCATGGCCAGCCCCCCGGTCCACCAGACCGCTGCAAGACACAGCAGGCCGGCTGTCGTGATCCACAGTCTGGTCATCGCTCCAACCTGAACGTGTAGCGGTACCGAATCTTGTAGACCATTGGCTTGCCGTCCGACCCCAGGGCCGGCTTGAACCGCGACATTTTCAGGGCCCGGACCGCCACCTGGTCCAGTCCAAAACCAATGCCTCGCAGGACCCGCACCTCGAGCACCCGGCCGTTTTTCCCGATGGTCACCTCCAGCTTCACCGTCCCCTCGATGCCCTGCCTCCTGGCTGCCTCGGGATAGGGCAGGCGCGGCACGGAAATCGGCCGAGGCAGCACCTTCACCGTGACCGGCCTTGGTCTGGGCCTGGGCCTGGGTCTGGGCACAGCAGGGACACCTGCCGAAGCGGGCCCCTGTCTGGCCGGCACCGGAGCAGACCAGGCATGACGCGGGATCACCCGGGGCCTGGGGGCATTGGGGTCGGCCAGGGTGGTGTTTCCCACGGGCATGGCCGGGCCAGAGCCGCCGAAGGAGGCCTTCGAAAGTCCACCCACCGGCCTGGCCGTCAGGTCGATGACCTTGGGCTGTTCAGAGGGATGCGGTGCCGTGGGGGGCGGCCTGGCAATCACCTTGCGGGGAATGGGCAGGTGATGACGAACCTTCACAGGCCTTGGCGTGGTGAGCACCCTGGCCCTGGGCTGCAGGGGCTCGGGCCTCGGCTCGGGCCTGCGTTCGGGTCTCGGCTCGGGCCTGGGTTCTACGGGGTGAAAAGGCACCTTTTCTCTCCGGATCACGATCCGGGTCTCATCCTTCCCGGGCCCCCGACCGACACCAGTAAAGAGATGCACCATTGCGAACGCCACCGCTGCATGAAACAGCAGGGAAACCGTCACGGCAATGGAGAGCCTGCGGTCCATGGTCCTCGATTCACCTCGGAAGGGCGGCATCACCGCCTTGGGCCCAGCCCCGACCCGTCAGGGGCTGGGCACCTTGTCAACTTTGTCGATGTTGAAAGCAAACTCCGTCACCCCGCAGTCCTTGACCACGTCCACCAGGTGCATCACGTCCCCGTGGGACACTTCTCGGTCTGCGGCAATGATGGCCTGCAGCTTCACGTCGTCTCGTCCCTGGCGCCTGCGCTCTTTGGCGAGCCGTTCTTTGAGGAGACGTCTCAGGTTCACCAGGCTGGTCTTCTCTCCATTGAAGAACAGCGTTCCGTCTTTCTTCAAGGTGACAGACACCGTGGTGGGCATGGCAGCCTGGGCATGGGCCACCTTGGGCAGCCGCACGCGGACCGCCTGGTTCATGATCACCGGCGTGGCCACCATGAACACGATGAGCAACACCAACGTGATGTCCACCAGGGGCGTCACATTGATGTCTGCAATGTAGCCGCCGTCTCCCTCGTCGCCCAGCTTGGCTCCCATGACACCCTCTCAATCACTCGGGTCCGACAGGCCCGCCGGATCACTTCTCCGTCTCGTCTTCCCTGGAACCAGTCTTGGGTTCCTCCTGCGACTCCGCCTTGACGTGCCCCAACACCACGTGCCCCAGCGTTTCGGCCCGACCAAGAATAGAACGGATGTGCCGCTGGAGGGCATTGTGCGCCATGACTGCCGGGATGGCCACGATGAGGCCCACCCCGGTGGCCACCAGGGCCTCTGCGATGTCTGCCATGACGAACTTCATGTCAGGATTTTGGGAGACCGAAAGAGTATGGAACGCCTTGATGATACCAATCACCGTCCCAAACAAGCCGATGAACGGCGCGTTGGACCCCAGGGTTCCAAGAAAAGCCAGGCCCCGCTCCATTTCCAGCTTCCTGGCTGCCGTCTCGGCCAACATGGCCTCTTCGGCCGATCCCGCACCCGATGAGGCCGCCTTGATCCCGGCCAGCGCAACCCGGGCTTCCACCGACCCGTCCTGAATCAAGGACTCTTCCAGTGCAGCGGAGGTTCCCTTGGCGAGATGTCGTTCCACCTGAGCCCGCAGGCCCTCCAGATCGGTGCGGCGACGCCTGAAAAAGAGCGCTCGTTCGATCATGACGGCGATGCTGAGGACCGAGCCGAAAACCAGCAGCCACAAGACCCACTCGGCTCCGAGCAGAGCCAACTTCTCGAACAGGAGTTGGAGACTCATTTCACAGTCCTTTTCCAATATGCCAGGCCGGGCTCGATGACCGCCGTCCGACCTTCGCAGCTGTCACCTGGTCTCCCTGGGATCACGCCCCTCCCAGAAAGCCGATGAAATCTTCGATCCATCCAGCGATCCTCGCCACTGTTTCCCGGGACCGGACATCATCTCCCTGAGCCGAGACGCCCAATGAATGGTCGGCGTCCTCCAGGACATGGAGCGTCCAGGAAGATTCCAGACTGTCGAGCACCCCACGGAGCAATTCCAGATGACAGAGGGGATCGCGATCGCCTGCTACGAACAACTGGGGCACCTGAAGCATGCGTACGTGCCGGTCTTTGAGCCTTTCGGTGGCATCGGCCCGGTGCAGGGGAAACCCAAGATAGACGAGCCCCTGCGCTACCCGAGACTCGGCTTGCAATGCAGCCGCAATCCTTGCAGAAAGGGACTTTCCGCCGATCACCAAGGGAACGTCGACTCCCAGCTTCCTGCGACCGACATCCATCGCAGCCAGGAACGTCTCGAATTGGACCTGCTTGCCGTCCAGGTCGCGCCGGTTTTCTTCCTTGAAGGGGTAGTTGAAACGGACGCCGGCGAAACCGCGCTCAGCCAGGTCTTCCAGCAGGCCCCGTAAAAGAAAATGCTCCCGGTCGTTGGCAATGCCGTGCCCCAGAACGAGCAGAGCTCTTGCATCTCCATGGGGCGCAGTCCACACGCCACTGGTCGCATGACCTTCCACCTGGAAACGGAACTGTTCCTGCGGCATGGGCCGTACCTCCTGGAATCCATCCATATCAAGGACAGAGTCTTTCTTCAATGATCTCCGCCGACCCGCTGCATGCCTTCACCGGTCCGGCAAAGAGACGCCCTGTCCCCCAATCAATACGAATGAGAATAGACTCTGCCCGCCTGGACGGCGCTGGTGTCGGGCGCCTGTCCCTGGTAGAAAATCTTCACGGTGCCGCCGTTGCTCGTCGAAGACCCGGACCGGGCATCGATGCTGCCTGTGACGGTCACGGTGGGCGCCTTGAGAAGCACGCCTCCCCCAGCTCCGGCGCCCCCGTTGCCGCCTCGGCCACCGGCCACTCCCTGGACAGAGCTGTTGGAACAGTTTCTTTGGATGCAGGCGTTGTAGTCGCCCCGAAAATAGCCTGTCACGCCCCCAGCCCCTGCACTGGACCCGGACTGGCTGGCATC
>CAZIJS010000281.1:3177-5490 GCA_964539505.1 uncultured Myxococcales bacterium | reverse complement strand
AAGGATTACGATGGAGGCAGAGGGGGCCCAGCCTTTCCCCCTCCCCAGTCCCCCCATTGGTCTCCCCTCTGTTCTCCATCGACTATTTTCAAACCTCGGCGATTCGCCGAGGTTTTTTTTTGCGTGATGATCACCGCAAGAGTTCCCTTGTTGCAGCGGTCTCCTTCACTGAGAAAGAAACCATGCCGAGGTGGAGACCTGCGGCAGTTTGTCGAAAGTCTTCATCCTGGAAATTTTGTATCGGAATTCTCTGGGTCTTGAAATCTGTGCCGCTGGAATCTCTGCTTAGTGGGAACGAACCAGTGGAAGGGAGTCTTGGTTCACACCACTGGTGGAAGAAATATGCCGATCACTGATGGAAGAAATATGCCGACCCGGACAGGACGGTTCCGCCTCTGTCGTAGGAGCATTGGAGGCCCTGGGTCCTGTCCTCGCTTTGAAGTCCCAGGGTGGCAGAATCGCCCGAAACGCGCGATGCGCTGGCTGATCCGCCCAGCATGGGTCCATAGAGATACTCGATGGAGCCGTCTCGTTCGTGGAGTCGGACCTGGAAAGTGAGTTCCGACCCGCTGTACGAAAGGAAACCGGCCTTGTTCCATTGGACCACGAACACCCGGCTGCCTGCGCTGCCCAGGGTTTCGTAGAAAATCTGACCGGGATCGGTGATATCGAGATCGTCCCAATAGGGGCCCATGAGCCCTGCCGGCGCATTCGAGCTTGGCAGATGGTCATTGCTGAAGTCGCTGAGTCCCTCCAGGTTGAGATGTCCATTGGTGGAGATGGTGACCATGGTCACTGCCTGTCCGTAGTATGTGAAGGTGAAGGGCAGGGTGACATCCTGCACCTCGTCGTCTCCACTGGCCGTGGAGAGAGTGCCGCTGCCCGAGATGTCGGTGAAGAGCACGTCGGGACCATAACCACGGTAGTCGCTGTTGCCCGTCGACTTGGGAAAGAAGGACACTCTGGCACCAGGGCCCAGGTCAGCACTGTCGAAGACCCGTGCCAGGCCCTTGTCGCCCGCTCCATTTTGAATGCCCACGGTGGCGCTGTCGCCAAGATGTCGGGTGCCCGTGGAGCCATCGAGAGAGCCGTAGAGGCAGTCGATGGTCCCCGTGGCCTCGTGGAACCGCACTTCATAGGTGACAGTGGCGTTGTCGCTGCAGCAAAAATGCCACTTGTCGTACATGAGAATGAACGTGCGGTTCCCCGCTGTGCCAACGGTTTTCGAGTAGAGCTTGGAGTCTGTTCCAGTGTCACCGTCGTCCCAGAAGCAGGCCACCATGGGATAGCCACTACTCCCGTTGGGAAGGTCCCCATTCGAGAGCAGGGAATTAGTGAAGCCGGTTCCCATGCCCACCCAGCCGTTGGTACTTGCCGTCACCTGGGTATAGTCCGTGCCATAGAATGTGAACGTGAATCCTATGTCGATGGGGGAACTGAGGACATCATCACCGCTGAGCCCAACGTCCGTGCCACTGGACCGGATGTCGTCGAAGGACCCCACCAGGTTCGTGAGACTATCCGACTGGTACCCACCTGCGCCGTCGGGCCGGTACGTGAAAACCGTCCCCGGCCCCACGGTTCCGGCCTGGCGGTATCCCATGGACAGCCCCTGGGTGCCGGCGCTGTCTTCGATCCCGAAAGAGGCTCCGCTTCCAGTCACATCGTCGTCGGAATCGCTGTTTCCCGTCATTTCATGGAAGAGGGTCTGGATGGTGCCGTCCTCGTGCAAGACCGCCTCGAAGGTCAGGTAGTTGTTGCCGCCAAGGAACGAAAAATCGCGCCATTCGATCACCAAGGCCCGGTTGGGCGCGGTGCCGCGCAGACTGTAGAGAAGCCTGCTGTCTCGTTCGTCCAGGCTGCGGTCGCGCATGACCAGGTCGTCCCAGAAAACAGCGATGAGGTTGTTTGGGGCAGAACTATTCGGCAGGTCCTGGCCGCTCAGACTCGTGCTGCCTTGCCCAAAGGTGAGCAGGCCGTTGGTGGATGCGTAGACCTGGGAGTATGTGTTTCCGTAGAAGGGAAAGTCGAACCCAATGGGGATGGAGAAAAATCCATCGTCGTACGAGCCGGAGGTCAAGTTTGCCTCAGTCAGGGCGGTGGCGCCCGAGTCCAGGCTAAGATCGATGAAACCACCCGCTTCCCAGGTGAGGGGCCCTTGGCAGTCCTGCGGACAGGTCGCATGACTTTCCGATCCCGTGCAGAGGCCGTCGCCGCACTGGTCGGGACAGTCCTGGTTGCAGGTGGCGGGAGTTTCGGATCCTGTGCAGAGGCCGTCGCCGCACTGGTCGGGGCAGTCCTGGTTGCAGGTGG
>CAZIJS010000281.1:2845-3077 GCA_964539505.1 uncultured Myxococcales bacterium | reverse complement strand
GGTTGCAGGTGGCGGGAGTCTCTGATCCTGTGCAGAGGCCGTCGCCGCACTGGTCTGGACAGTCTTGAGGACAGTTTTCCGGGGTTTCGTCCTGGTCGCAGGTTCCATCGCCACAGCTCGCGGGACAGTCTTGGTTGCAGGTGGCGGGAGTTTCGGATCCTGTGCAGAGGCCATCACCGCATTGGTCGGGACAGTCCTGGTTGCAGGTGGCGGGAGTCTCTGAGCCTGTGCA
>CAZIJS010000281.1:0-2745 GCA_964539505.1 uncultured Myxococcales bacterium | reverse complement strand
GAGGCCGTCGCCGCATTGGTCGGGGCAGTCCTGCGGGCAGTTTTCCGGGGTTTCGTCCTGGTCGCAGGTTCCATCGCCGCAGCTCGCGGGACAGTCCTGGTTGCAGGTGGCGGGAGTCTCTGAGCCTGTGCAGAGGCCGTCGCCGCATTGGTCGGGGCAGTCCTGCGGGCAGTTTTCCGGGGTTTCGGGCCCCACGCAGACTCCATCACCGCAATACATGCCGGCATCTTTGTCCGCCCAGGCGTCATGGGTGGGGCCACTATCTGTTTCGGTATCCGGGGCTGGTTTTGCGCAGCCGGAAGGCAGGAGGACGACGATGATTGAGATGTGCCAGAGAAACTTCATGGCTGAACGATGCATGGTCTGATTCCTTCCTAAATATCCTGAGCCCGTTGGACCAAGGGGATGGTTTGGGCTCTGTGTCAATCCCAAATCGGAAAACCACAAAAGTTATGGTAGCGCAGTTTCGTGGGCGCTCCAAGGGATTGTCGATGAAAAGAGTCTGTTGGGGATCATCGCTCCGCTCCAGTTGGGCTGTGCAGAATGTCCTGGGGGGAAGCGAGTCATGATGGGGCTGTGTGTGAGTGCTTCAACGCCATGCTCGTTTCGAATACTTGGTTTCCAATGGTGACAAGTCATTGGGGATGCTAAACTTTTCTATTCGAAATGTGCTTTTGATATGTAGTATGCGAGCAACAAAAGTCATAAGGAAGCCTCATGGACTCATACGGAAGGTTCATTTATAAATACCGGTTCCGGGTCGTGGTCTTTTTTCTCTTCCTTGCCGCAGCGGCCCTTTGGATAGGCGTCAACCCCGGGTCTGAAGACGATGTGCTCAAGTTTTTGCCCCGATCCAATCCGGTGGTGGCGCGATTCTACGACGTCAACGAGAAGTTCGGCGCCCTACACGTGGCCATGGTGGCGATCCGCACCGACAATGTCTTCCAGCCTGATTTCATCCGCCGGCTGGATCGGGTGACCAATGTGCTCCAAGACGACGTCAAAGGCGTCCATCGGGTGCTGAGTTTGACAAACGTGGCTGACTTCGCATTGGTCAAGGGAGAGGGTCTCAAACCTCATCCCATCGTGGACGTGGAGCATCTTCCGTCGGACCCGGCGGGTTGGCGATCCCTGGCCAAGGATGTTTTGGCCAAGGACCATGTCGTGGGCCAGTTCGTGAGCGCAGACGGTTCGGCAGCAGTGATTTTGTGCTTTTTGTCGTCCAAGGGCAATGTCCATGACATCGTCAGCGGCATTCGCAAGGAAGTGCGCAAGGTCTTTCCCAAGGAAAAGGTCTATTGGGGCGGCACGCCCTTTGTTTCATCCTATATTTTCGCTGCCACGGAAAAAGACCTGCATCGTCTCACCCCCTGGGCCGTTGGATTGATCATTGTGTTCACGTTTCTCGTGTTCCGGGACTTCGTGGGCGTCCTGCTCACCTTCGTGGCCACGGTTTTCGGGGGCCTCGTGGCGTTTTCCACGATGAAAGTGGTGGGTGCCAAAGTCAACCTGGTGCTCGGCTCCATGCCGGTGATTCTCTTTGCCGTTGGCAGTGCCTATGGCATCCATTTTTTGGTACGCTACTATCACCTGAGAGAAAAACTCGGCACCGAGGAGGCCATTGCCGGGGCGTTCAAGGAAGTGGGACCGGCGATTCTGGCGGCGGGCCTCACCACCATCGCAGGGTTTGCTTCGTTTCTGGCCATGGACATGGTGCCCATGCAACAGTTTGGTCTCTACACGGGGTTGGGCATCTTGTCTTGCCTGGCCGCTGCCCTGGCTTTCGTGCCCGCGGTATTGGCCATGTCCGGAAGGTCCCGCAAGGGAGTCGACGCAGACAGCACGGTGAAGCGCTGGGTGGGACAGGCATCGGCCTGGGCGCACGAACACCGCGCATTGGTGGCACTCCTGCTCCTGGTGGTGGGCGCAGTGGGGTTTTATTTTTCACTTCGGGTCAAGCTTGCGGTGGAGACCTCCCAGTTTTTTACCAAAGACAGCGAGCCCGCCAGGGCAGAGCGCTTCTTTCAGAAGCGTTTCGGCGGTTCTATGTATGCACAGATTCACTTTTCGGCAGACCTGGATGACCCGGTGGTGCTGCGGGAGATCCGGCGGCTCGCCGAACGCATTCGACAGATGCCCTATGTTTCTTCCGTGCAGCATATCTCCATGGCATACGAGTTGGTCAATCAGGCCATGGTGGAGATGCGCCGTATCCCTGACACGAGAAAACAGGTTCAGACCTTGTCGGCCTACGTGCTCTCGGATCCCTCGTCGAGACAGCTCATGACGTCTGACCACAAAGAGGCACTGGTCCATATCAAGATTGCCACGAGCCATGCCGACAAAGTGGATGCATTGGTGACAGCCCTCAGGTCTCTTTTGAAGGAAGAACTGTCCCAACACTATGTTGCAGTGAATCTTGGCAAGGACAGTCCCGTCAAAGTCCGCAGATTGGCGCATGAGGTGCTGGCAAGGCAGACTGCCGACCACCTGGCATGGGTGTTTCGGGCGGCTGGTCTCCAGTTGCCCGAACAGGCCCGAAGGAAGTTGGCCAAGGCGCTCTCTGAGCAGACTTCCTTCCAGCCGACGAAGGAGGACGAGCGGGTGGTTGCTGAGAGACTCGTGAGCTATTTTCGTTCAAAGGAGGTCGTGGTGCCGCTGCCGCCCGCCAAAGAAGGGTTCGACGCAGCCAAGGCGTTGGGGGAGGCTCTCGCCAGCCTCGGTCCCACGGCCACGGACGATGCA
>CAZIJS010000280.1:0-5493 GCA_964539505.1 uncultured Myxococcales bacterium | reverse complement strand
AGCGCCGCGCTCTCCGATGTCCTGGGCGTGGTGGAAGCCGGAGCAAGATCTTGTGCTCGCAGCACGGCCCTCCAGGCAGCCGGGATGGGGGTTCCGGTGGCCGCCTTACCGGGTTCTGTGGGCACCAATCGACTCCTGGCCGAGGGTGCTGCTGCCGTGGATTCAGCGCAGGATGTTCTGACACTGCTGCACAGTGGAAGCACAAAACGGCCCGGTTCCTACGCTTCCGCACCCATGTCCAACATATCCTTGACAGGCGACAGTCGGCGGTTACTAGATGTTCTGGCTCGAAGCCGCGGCAGGACGGTCGGTTTTCTCGCATGGCAGACCGGCCTGTCCATGGGACGACTGGCCGCGGCTCTGGTCGAGCTTCGCCTGGCCGGTCTTGCGGAACAGACGCCGGGAGGACGATGGATGCTCGTCGTGGACACGACCGGGAGCGGTCGGGATCGCGACAAGGGAGAGAAACGAGAACATGACGAAACTGGTAGTGGTCGAATCTCCGGCCAAGGCACGAACGATCGGAAAATACCTGGGCCCTGACTTTACGGTCAAGGCATCGGTGGGACATGTCAAGGACCTGCCGAAAAAGTCCCTGGGCGTGAACGTCGAAGAGGGTTTCGAGCCCCAGTACGAAGTGATCCGCGGCAAAGGCAAGGTGCTCAAGGAAATCCGGAAGGCATCGAAAGAAGCCGAAATCGTCTTTCTTGCGCCAGATCCCGACCGTGAAGGCGAGGCCATCGCATGGCACATCGCCCAGGAAATCCAGTCCATCAACAGCAACATCCGAAGAGTCCTGTTCAATGAGATCACCAAGAAAGGTATCTCACGAGGACTGGCGGCCCCACGAGACTTGGACAAAAACAAGTTCGAGTCGCAACAGGCCCGGCGCATCCTGGACAGACTCGTGGGATATCAAATCAGCCCGCTGCTCTGGAAGAAGGTCAAACGCGGTCTGAGCGCAGGGCGCGTCCAGTCTGTGGCCGTCCGTCTCGTCCTGGAACGGGAACGTGAAATCCGTGCGTTCGATCCCGAGGAATACTGGGTGATCTCCGCAAGGCTGACCACAGCCGACGGCGCCGAATTCGTCGCCAAGCTGGCCCGGATCGGCACCAAGAAAGCAGAAATCCACACAGAAGAGCTGGCATCCAAGATCGTGGCAGAAATCAAGGCTGCCGATCTTTTGGTTTCCCGGGTCGCCAAGACGGAACGGCTGCGCAGGCCGCCGCCGCCCTTCATTACCTCCAAGCTCCAACAAGAGGCGGTGCGCAAGCTGCGCATGACCGCGAAACGAACCATGGCCCTGGCCCAACGCCTCTACGAGGGAGTCGATCTCGGAGGAGGCCGGGGCCGTGTCGGTCTCATCACCTATATGCGAACAGACTCGGTACGTGTCTCCGAAGATGCGCTTGCAGCGGCCAGAGACTATGTGGCCCATCGCTTCGGGCCAGACTACCTGCCCGACCAGCCCATCCGATACCGGTCCAAGAAGTCTGCACAGGATGCGCACGAAGCCATCCGCCCCACGGAAGTGGACATCGATCCAGACACACTGGCCAAGCTCCTCGCAACGGCGGGGAACACCGGGTCGGGCATGGATGCGCGGGAACGACGGGACCTGCATCGCCTCTACAGTCTCATCTGGAAACGGTTCGTGGCATCCCAGATGAAACCAGCCATCCAGGACGTCACCACGGTAGACGTGTCCGCCGGCCGGTTGATCCTGCGAGCCCAAGGCCTGGTGACGCGCTTTCCCGGATACACGTCGCTGTACGAAGAAGCCCGTGACGACAACGGCCAGAACGGCAGCGGCCAGACTGGCTCGAAAGAGGCTCTCCTGCCTCCCATCGAAGAGGGCGATCCCCTGGGGCTCAAAAAGGTTGATCCGGAACAGAAATTCACGCAGCCCCCTGCCCGCTTCACAGAGGCGACCCTGGTCAAGGAACTCGAGGAACAGGGCATCGGCAGGCCTTCGACCTATGCCGCCATTTTGTCCACCATCCAGGACCGGGGCTACGTGCTCAAAGACCAGGGCCGATTCCACATCACACCCCTCGGAGAGCTGGTCACCGATCTCCTCGTGGAGAGCTTCCCGGATATCCTCAACGTGGAGTTTACCGCAAAGATGGAAACCCAGCTCGACAAGATCGAAGAAGGGACCACCGACTGGCACGAAATCTTGGCCCTGTTCTACGAGTCATTCAAAAAAGATCTCGACCAGGCCGTCGAGCACATGCGAAACGTCAAACGAGAGACCATTCCCACCGATCTCGTCTGTGACAAGTGCGGTGCTCCCATGGTGATCCGCTGGGGACGAAACGGCGAGTTTCTCGCCTGTTCGAGCTGGCCGGAATGCAAAAACACCAAGGAGTTTCGACGCAAGCCCGACGGAGGCATCGAAATCGTCGAACCGGAAACCGTGGAGGACACCTGCCCGCTCTGCGGAGCCCCCATGGTCGTCAAGAACGGTCGCTATGGAAAATTCCTGGCCTGCAGCCGATACCCCGATTGCAAGGGCACCAAACCCATCACCCTGGGCATCGGCTGCCCCAGGGAAGGCTGCGACGGCGAGATCGTCCAGAAGCGATCGAGACGGGGCAAGACCTTCTACGGCTGTTCCAACTATGCCAAGACCGGTTGCGACTTCGTGGTCTGGGACCTCCCGGTGGCTCATACATGTCCGGAATGCGGCTTTCCCATTATGGTAAAAAAGTCCGGCCGCAGGGGCAATGCCCTGGTCTGTCCCGAATGTAAAACCCGCATCAGCAGCAAAACAGACAGCGAACCACAGTCTTGACGCATGGAAAAAGGTTGTGCTAACGCCTTGCCCGTTCCTTGCTGGTCGTAGTTGTCGCCCAAAGACACAAAGACCCCGTCTTGCGACAACCCTTCGAAGGGAGATGCGATGACCGAATCATCCCACGAAAAGGATCAAGGCGCCCCACCGGCATCAGAGTATCTCCTGGGCAACGTGGCGGCGGCCGAGGGCGCGTTGGCAGCCGGCTGCGGTTTTTTCGCCGGCTATCCCATCACCCCATCGAGCGAAATCATGCACCACATGGCCGTGGAACTTCGCAAGCGGGGTGGGGTTTTCATTCAAATGGAAGACGAAATCGCGTCCATCTCGGCCATCATCGGAGCCTCCTGGTCAGGGCGCAAGGCCATGACCGCAACGTCCGGCCCGGGTCTGAGCCTCATGATGGAGGGCCTGGGCTACGCGGCCATGACCGAGACGCCTATTGTCCTCGTGGATGTCCAGCGGGCCGGCCCATCCACGGGTCAGGCCACCCACGTAGGTGCCGGCGATCTGCTGCAGGTGAGACACGGGTCCCATGGCGACTACATGCCCGTGGCCTTTTCCCCCTGGTCGGTCCAAGAAATGTTCGACCTGACGATCCGCGCATTCAATTGGGCTGAGCGCCTCCGGGTGCCCGCCTTCCTCCTGGCAGACGAGGCGGTGGGACACCTGCGCGAATCCGCGGTGATCCGCGGGAACGTGGAAACATGGGACAGGCCGAGACCCACGGGCCCCATCGAGGAAGTGGAACCCTTCGGGACCAAGGAGCCCGACGCTGTGCCACCCATGCCTCGATTCGGCGAGGGAGCAAACCTCCTGGTCACTGGTTCCACCCACGATTCTCGGGGCTATCGCAAGGTGGATCACCCGCAGATACACCACGACCTGGTGACGCGCCTGACGAACAAGGTTCTGGCCAGACGCGACGAGGTGGTAGAGGTCGAAGAATACTTCCTCGAAGACGCCCAGGTTGCGGTCCTGGCCTATGGATTCACGGCCAGGAGCGCCTTGGCGGCCGTCAAGGCATGCAGGGCAGAGGGCAAACCCGTCGGATTGCTGCGACTCAAGACCATCTGGCCCTTTGCCGACAACGAGATCGCGGAACTGTCGAAAAAAGTGCGCCGCATCGTCTTCCCGGAGATGAACCTGGGCCAACTGGCTTCCGTGACCAGGCAATATGCGAAATGCGACGTGGTCGGTCTGTCCCAGACGAACGGCCGCGTCATCTCTCCGGAGAGTATCCGCGACGAGGTGAAAAGAATCTGGTAGCAGCGGTTCCAGACGGACCGCCACCCGGCGGCGGACTGGAACGGGAACGAGACAACGTACCCATGGCGAGAGCACTGGATCAATATCTGCGAGAAGGCCTGGACGGCACCACATTCTGTCCCGGCTGCGGCCACGGCATCTTGCTCGGGGCCCTGCTTCGGGCCATCGATGAATTGGGCATGAACATCCGCGACACGCTCTTTGTCTCTGGCATCGGCTGCGCGGCATGGATTCCCAGCCCCCACATCAAGGCCGATACCCTCCACACGGTGCACGGCCGCGCCGTGGCCTATGCCACGGGTGCCAAACTGGCCAACCCCAAGCTCAACGTGGTGGTGGTGTCGGGCGACGGCGATCTCAGCTCCATCGGCGGCAACCATCTCATCCATGCGGCACGACGCAACATCGACATGACCGTGATCTGCGCCAACAATGAAATCTACGGCATGACCGGAGGGCAGACAGCCGCCACCACTCCCGTTGGCGCCCTGACCACCACCGATCCCGCGGGCAACACCCAACGGCCCTTCGACTTGACGCTGTTGGCCCTGGCCTCCGGCGCCGGGTTTGCCGCCCGCTGGCCCGTGAGCCAACCAAGGGCCTTGACGGAATCTCTCAAGAAAGCTCTCCGGCACACAGGCTTCTCTTTCGTCGAGGCGATCTCGCCCTGCCCCACGCAGTTTGGGCGTCGCAACCGGTTCGATACCGTGGCATCGCTCTATCGGCACATGGATTCACTCTGCATTCCCAAGGGCATGCCGAAACCCACGACCCAGGCCCCGGCCGAATACTTCGTGGTGGGCGAATTCGGGCCCGACGACTTGGCCCTGTGACCGGTGAGACACCAGGGCATCGAGGATGACGACATGAACCTGTCTAACCTGCTGGAAGAAGGACTGGCGATCCGTTTCGCTGGAATCGGTGGCCAGGGTGCAGTGCTGCTGGGCGACGTGCTCGCCCATGCAGGGGCGCTGGACGGCATATCGAGCGCATGCTCCACTCTCTATGGCTCCCAGGCCAGGGGAGGCGCCACCAAATCCGAAGTGATCCTCTCTCACCATGCCATCGACTTTCCCCATGCAGAGCATCCGCATATCCTTCTGGCCCTCTCCCAGGAAGCATTCGATATCTTTGCAGACAATATGGCCGAGCCGGCCATCGTGCTCTGCGACTCGTATTTCGTGAAGAAGACCGACCGACCAGGCCTGGACGTCCGTCCCTTTGCTGCCACCCAGACCGTGCTCGACGAGTTGGGCAAGAGCCAGCCAGCCAACTTCTTTTTGCTCGGCGTGCTGGTAGAGTTGACGCACTGCGTGAGTAGAGACAGTCTCGATTCGGCCATGAAGGCACATGTCCGGTCCAGACATATCGACATGAACCGCCGAGCCGTAGACCTGGGAATGCAGGCGGCCCGGACGAACGACGGC
>CAZIJS010000279.1:0-5513 GCA_964539505.1 uncultured Myxococcales bacterium | reverse complement strand
ATGTGACGCGCAGCGGTGTGGGGTTGGTGTTGCCGTTGGTGTTGCCGTTCGTGTTTTCGTTCCTGTTGGCGTTCGCGTTGCTGTTGGTTCCCGAGTCATCGCCGCATCCTGCCCCACCAATCGACATGGTCAGGAGCATGGCCGCCACGAGCAGCCCCCGCTGCCAGGTCCTCGATCCGCGTCTTGTCTTTGTCCGCATGGATGAACTCCCGTCGATGTGTTGAGAAAGCAGGAAGCGATGGGATGACTGGTCGCCTGCACCAATACGCCGCGCGCTTCGAAGAGACAGATCGGGAATTGATGGATCCTTGCCCCTCTCAGCCCTGCCTTCGAACGTCTATTGACTCCTATTGTATCTATATGGCCATTTTGGCGTCAAGGAAGATTCTTGCGGACTCACAAATGATTCCCACACAGCCCAAAACAGTGAGCATCCCCCCCTAACCAGGCTGTTTTATGCCAAATCCGTTGAACAAAAAACTTGCTTCCTTGCGCTCCGTCCTGCCCTCCGTCCTTGTCCGACGCACTCGGATGCGACTGCCGGCCCACACAGAATCTTTGGCGGCCAGTGACAGCATACATCACACCCACCATTTTTGGGAATTCTTCAACTTTTGCTGGATGCTCCCCATTGTGTTTGCATAAAATCCACGATGGCAACAATGGGTGCCAGGCAGGCCGGAAAGGCCAATACGATTGGACCGGCTCATCGGCCAAGAGCTGTGCACCGATATGGATGATGACAGCGACAACGCAGAACACACACTGCTCCTCACTGCGCTGGAGGAAGGACATAGCAGCGGATCAGTGGCACAAATGGGTATTCAGGGCGTGACCGGCGGAGGATCACTGCGCATTCAGCACAACCTGGTCGATGACCTCGTTGTCCGGCACCGATATCGCCTGAAGGACCAACTCGTCGCAGCCCGCATCAACCTGGACGAAATGGTGCTCGAGGGCATAGACATCGATCTCGGGCAAATCGCGGCACCAGTCGTCGAGAGCCGCCCCACCACCCCCAGTGATGATGTGGACGACCCCGCGATACTCGCCACGTTCGTAGTCGTGTGTGTGGCCCGCAAAATAGACCTGGAACCCGTTGTCAGCCAAGAGAGGCATGAGCCATTCGGCGACCCAGGCGGTCCCATCATACTGACTGCAAAATCCTGGAGTCCAACTTTCCGACCATGCCGGATAGTGGCCCACTGCAATCCGCCATCGGGCCTGCTGCGCCTCCGAGGATGAAACAGCCTGTTCGATCCATCGAGAAACATCACTCTCGGTGCCCTGTGCCACCTGTTCCAGTTCCGGCAAGGTAGTGTCGATGACGAGGACGTAGACATTCCCAAACGTAAATGCGTACGTTCCGCCGAAGGCCCGTGGATCCGAGGCTTCGGGGGGAGTCTGGATGTCGAGATAGGCAAAGAAACCGTCTCCCTCGCGTTCATGGTTGCCGATGGCCACGAACGTGGGCACGTGATGGCCCAGAGCTCGGAGCGGATCGAAAAACTGATCTTTGTATTGCTGCCATCGCCGTCCGTCTGCCACGATGTCACCGGAATTGATCGTAAACGCCGGCTGCACGGCCGCCATGGCATCCACGACCCGGCCACACTCCTCTGGATCGCTGCGGCTGTCTCCCCAAACAGTGAACCGCACCGACGTGTTGCTCGAAGGCGCCGTCGACGTGGCCAACACCCGGGACGTCTGTCCGCAGGAACTGACCCGGTAGTAGTATCTCGTCCCAGGTACCAGCCCATCGATGGTCGCGTGGTGAACACCGTCTGTGACCTGGGAGGTCACCTCCTGCGACAGGTCGTTCATCACCTGTCCGTAGTATAACGTGCCGTCACAGTCACCGTCCGGCTCCCACATGACCTCGATGGAGTTGTCCGTCACGTTGAGAACCGCCGGCCCCACCAGGAATGTGGTATCCTCTGTCAGATCATAGTCGTTGGCAGTCGCTGATCCATCGATGCAGTCCGCCGACTGCTGGGCGTCCCTGTCGGAATCCGCCGACGCATCCATGTCTGCATCAGGTTCCTGGAATTGCGCATCCACAGGCTTGACTCCTGCGTCCTCGTCGCTCTTCCCGGTACCAGCATCGTCGCCGCAGGCCATGACATTGGCTGCCAGCAAAAACGCCAACCAGACGACTTGCCATGTCCACTGTCTCCTCGATTTCATCGGTCTCCTCTCCTCTGCCTGCGCATTGACTCGAAATTCCCATTTCAGCCCTCACCCCCTCCTTTTTTTTGCGTCTCTGTCAGGTTAGACACACCAGTGCGTCTGGTCAACATGCTTCCAGAGGCGACAATCACGCAATCATGCTTCTTGTCTTGATCCGATCCGCCGGTCGACATATCATTGAACTAATCCTGGTGGGACGACGAACGAACGCCATCGAGGGACGAAACGAGCACAATGAGTTCCTTGTGCGGAAAAGGAAACCTGGTTGCCATGCGATGGAGCATCATCATTGCCCTGTTGTTCGGAGTGAGTTCCTGGAGTTGCACCCGTCCCTTTTCTCACCCATCGCACTGCACCAATGGAATGAGAGACGAAGATGAGACTGCCAGAGACTGCGGCGGTTCTTGCATTGGATGTACATCTGGACAACATTGTGAGCGCGATTCCGACTGCATGAGCAAAAGTTGCACAAAGGGACGCTGCGATGAACCGCCAAGCTGCAAAAATGGTCTGCAGGATGGCGAGGAAACAGACGTCGACTGCGGCGGCCCCTACTGTTCGCCCTGTGAGAGGGGCAAGAACTGTCTGGAATCTCGGGACTGCGACACTTGGTACTGCGCAGGGGGCATCTGCGATTGGGGGCCTTGCTGAGCTGCTGTCTCACATTGATTACCTTGCTTTTTCATCGAGGTGCCCCATGCCACCAATACAGGCTTTTCGTTCCGGACGGATCGGTGTCGGCTGGCCCGTGGTCGGACTCATCCTCACTGCGTCTCTCCTGACTGCATGGACCCTACCGGCAGTCGGATGCGGATCATCGGCCCCGGAACCTTCCTGCGGGGCCCAGGCCACGGGCAACTGCAACAACTGGCCCTACGGGGTCCGCTATGCTCCTGAAAAGGTCCAATACGACCCTGCGAAAAAGGTGATTCGCATTCAAGGTCTCTACCGGCCCACCGACGTCCTGGCAGTCTGTACCGATCCCGACATGGCCCGCATCGGCCACGTGGTACCCTTCGATCCTGAAACAGGATTCGGTGACTCGGGCTCGCTGCAATACAGGGACGCCACGCCATTGGAGTGGACCACAGAAGAATTCGACCATGTCGCCATGACGCTGCCGTCATCTGTCACCTTGTCCCTGTCGGCAACCCACGATGCGACCATCGTCCTGACATCACAGGGCTGGGCCTCAGGCCAGCGTGGCCAATCCATCGTCTGCGCCAGTATCGAGTACCGCTGCGCCCGCGTGGAAGGAGATCGCACCATCCTGGACACCTGCGACAGCATCCACCTCCTCTGTGGATCCTGCGGCGACGTGGCCTGTGGCGACGGACTCTGTGACAGGACCACCGAGGACGCCACGAACTGCCCAATGGACTGTGCCGAAAATTCCGGGGACTAAACTTTCCAGAGGATCCCCCCCACCGCACCACGCAGTGTCGACGAATCGAACAGCCTCGCAGGGGACCTGTCGAAAGGAGCCACTCCATTGCCGAGGTTCACGGGGCCTTTCACCTTCAAACGGACCCTTCCTGTGAAGCGCATCCCGGGAACCTGGCACCAACCACCCGCGAGGGTCGATATCCGACAAAATCTCTCGTCTGCAGCAGGGATCTCCACGACTCGTTACAATTGACCCATGACACCGATTCCGCCACCCGCCGCCGACTCACCCCAAGCAACACCCTCAGACCACAAATAGATGCGTGCATGCATCAACACGGTGAGAGCCCAGTGCTTCGCCACGAAGAATGCAAAAGCGAGTTCGCCTCCCACTGTTCCAACAGATGGCAACACGTACGTGGGTCGAAAAGCAAAGGACAACCCGAACCACCGCCAACGGTGGCCGAGCCCGAGTTCCAGATCCAACAGGAACGAAGTATACGTATCCCCGTCATAGACAGCGATGCCTCCCCCAACGCCTCCGCCAAGAGACAGGAGGGAAGCGAGACGATAGCGAACACCGAACCGACCGGCATAGAGACCGGGATACGCCCCGAAAAATCCCACTGGAAGTGAGAGATTCGCCGTAGGATAGGGCTCGAAATGAAACGCTCCCCAGGCCAAATGGTGGTACCCGGACCCCGCGTTGAACTGGAGATCTATTGCTTCGCTTTTCCGAGGAACCATGGAGATATACCCTGCATTGACCTGAGGGACACAGGCCCACAGAGCCACGGCCGAAAGCATCCCAAAGAGCACTCGAACTGATTGAAGTCCCATGATGCACCATACCTTTCCCCAAAAGACACTCAGTCATGCGTTGCAATGTATTCCAGCGGCTCATCGCACCCCACCCAAGGGCTGTCCCCGCAAGCGAAACACCTGTTTTTGTTTATGATACCAAATATCTGCGTCTATTCATAGGGCCACATCTCAACAGGAAGCCGATGGCACAGTCGGCCAAAGGCCCGGTCGCGGACAGCGAGGTGGGGTTACGACTCGCAGCAGGTCGCCGACAGTGCACTCCGGTCTCCGCCTGGCAATCCTTCGTCCCAGGGGAGCTCGGCCTCCTGCGTAGAGGACTTTGTGGGGTTGTGGGAGGTGCCGGCGCTACGGATGCTTGGGCGCTGCCGCCCCATGGTCACCGGTAGGCGAACTCGATGGTTCCGATTTGGGTTGCGTACCAGGTCTCGCATCGCGGGCAGGCTGGCTCCCAGGCTTTTGTGCACTGGACGGGGCACCGGCCGGCTCTCCACCAGCCCCGCTTCCAGAGGAAGTGTTCTGCGCCTGGTTGGAACCAGGACCTGCCGTCCCCTGTCCCTGGGTGCCCGCTGCATTCCCCGGCGTCGTCTGCATCGCTGGATGAGATGGTGTCTTGGTCGGTGTGGACCCAACGGGTCGGCATGCCACGCGGAGAGACTTGGGCTGCACGCAGCACCGACCTCCTTGAACCGTGGCAACCTGGAAATAGCGCGCCTTGTTGAGCAACGAACAATGGAGAAAACCAGTGGCCTTTGCAGCCCGCGCCCGGAGTCTGGCCAGGCCCTGGCGCCACAGGGCCAGGACTGATTCTGGAATGGGACGACGGGCCAGGGCTTTCATCGAAAATCCAGTGGATTCGAACAGGGCAATTGGGTCTACGACCCTGGCACCCAACTGGCCCAGATAGGCCTGCATCTCGGGGCGATGCTGAAATCCGACGAACACTGCAACCCGCTTGGGTCGATACCGCCATATCGCCTGGGCCGCCTGAAACTCCATCCAAGCCTGTCGCCGGTTCCAGACCGGAGTTCCATGCAGGAACCGATGGCGCGCATTGAGGGCCTGAAGCATCGCCCTGGTGAACTGTCTGTCATGGACTTGATAAAACCCCGGCA
>CAZIJS010000278.1:2357-5544 GCA_964539505.1 uncultured Myxococcales bacterium | reverse complement strand
TGGCGACCTTGCTCAAGGAATTCCAGGGGCGCGGGGTGGCGCATCGCGATCTGTCGCCGTCCAACGTGTTTCTGTCATCGGGCGGCGCGAGAATCCTGGACCTGGGTGTGACCACCGTGCTGGGCAACAACGTGTTCGGCGATCCCTGGTTTCTGTCACCCGAGCAGGCCCAGGGCCGGCCGGTGGATGCCAGGGCGAACTTCTATTCATTGGGTGCGCTCTTCTATTATGCCATCTGCGGAATGCCGCCATACAAAGACACCGATCCTGCCACTTTGGTGGAACGACACAAGTCCGGCGGGTTTGAGCCACCCACCAGGGCCAGGGCGGACCTCAAGCTGCCGCCCGAAGTGGATCGTATCGCAGCTCGTGCCATGGCGGTCAATCCCCTGGCTCGGTACTTCTCGTTCGACGAGATGATCCAGGAATTTTCGCGGCTCGCCGGGGATGCCCGCCAGGGCGCAGGAGCTGCCGTTTCCTCGGCGCCGGTGGCTGTGGCAGCCCAGGCTGCTTCTGCAGCGACGCCTGGCGGAACCGCCAGTCCGGCTGCTTCGACTCCAGCTTCTTCGACTCCGGCTGCTTCCGGTCCGGCTTCTTCGACTCCGGCTGCTTCCGGTCCGGCTGCTTCGACTCCAGCTTCTTCGACTCCGGCTGCTTCCAGTCAGGCCCCTGCCGCGAATCCTGCACCCACGCAGAGTCCACAGCAAGCAACGGGGCAGGATGCCGCCGGGGCCCAGTCTGCCGCCGCGGCGCGTCGTCGTCGCCGCAAGGGCGGGTTTCGGGCCACCATGTGGTTCATGAAGGGCGAACAGATCCAGCAGGCTGCAGCCCAGGACAAAGAAGAGGAATTGCTCAAGGTCACGGCTGGTGACGGAACCATTTCCGACCAGGAAAAAGACCTGATGGACCGCTATCGAGACGATGGCTCCATCAAGGCCGAAGACCGGGCCAAGTTCTCCCTGCGCACCGGTCGCACCGGGATGATGCAGGCCGTTCAGATCCCCGAGTCACCACCCATGGGCCGGACCGTGGACGAGCGGGGCGTGGTGGAATCCCTGGATCGGAGCCGGAAGGTCTGGGTCTGGTTGGGCATCTTGGTGGTGCTCCTTGGGATCGGCGCCTTTGTGTTCTTCATGTACCGCAGTTCCATCCCGGCGAGTTTCATGCCCCACACCTTGGGCACCGACCTTGAGAAAGAAGTGCCCGGCTTCGAGCCGCCTCCTCCCAAGATCGCGGTGCCCAGTCTCCCCGCCCTTCCCACCGGTTCTCTGAAGGAACTCTGGGACGGTCTGCTCAAGGCCAAGGCAGGGGCCTTGCTTCCCAAGGGCGCCGCTGGTCCAGGCGAGTACCTCGTGGCCTTCGACGGCAAGCTCAAGGAACTGTCCCAGATCAAGACCAAACCGCGCCGGCGACATCGGCGTCGCAAAGCCGTCGATCCCCTGACCAAGGTGTTTCGACGGAAGGCCCCAGAGGTTCGCAAGCAGCTCGACGCCATCCGAAAGGACGTGGTGGGCAAGCTTGTCGCCCGGGTCAAGTGGGTCAAGGGCAAGATCTACGAGGGACAAGACACCGACAAGTGGCTCGCCGCCTACCGGGCCGGTGCGCTTTTGTCGAAGATGTCGGCCGTGCCCAACAAGGATGAGATCGACGGGATCTACCAGCGGATGGTGCGAGGTTTTTTCCAGAAGCCCGCGGCCCCGGCCCGGCCTGCAACCCCGGGCGGGGCGGCATCCAAGTCTCCCCTGGCTGCCCTCAGCCTGGGCATGGACATAGACAAGGCCATCGCGGCCATCGAGTGCGTCAAGGTCGAGCGGGTCTTGAGTGGGACGAAGCAAACCGTGACATGCAAGGGCAAGGGCTGGACCCTGGTGATCTCCGCCTCTCCGAAGGACAAAAAGATCACCGCTGCCAAGTATCTGGTGGGCGGCAAGGAGCAGGGACACCTGGGCGGCGGCAAGGCAGGCAAGAGCGACAAGACCGACAAGCCTGACAAGGCCGGCACGCCCGGCAAGGCCGGCAAACCCGGAACGATCGCTGGAACGTCTCGGCCCCGAGCCCGGGCTCGTTGAGGGCATCCCGTCGAATTTTTGTATCGAACGAGGGGGACAGACGGCCGCTCAGTCCATCTTGATGAGATCGTCGGCCTTGACCTGCACCGTCATCTTGCCCACCAGGACCTTTGCCTGGCCACGCGAGTCCATGCCCGTGACCTTGCCCACCTTACCGGCCCAGAGGCCCTCGGTGATCCGGACCCTGTCGCCCGTGGCAATACCCTTTTTCTTCTGCTCTTGGCGGGTCTTGCGCATTTCTTCCTGGATCTGGAGGTGGTCGTTGTCCTTGTCCCACTGTACGAAACGGAAGATGGGTTCGAGCCTGGTCAGGTCGGCCTGGATGCGGGTGAAGATCTCCGGACTCTCCAGGATGGGATCGGTCCGATCCAATTCGTTGCAGAGGCACAAGACGGCCTTCTTTGCATTGGGATCGACCCTGGTTTCCGCCAGGGCAGAGACGAGCTGCTCTGCGTCGGCGGCATCCACATCGCCGAGGCGTTGCCGGAAAGAATCTGGAAGGTCTCGCAGCAGGGACGTGAGCACGGAGCGTTCCCAAGGATCTTCCAGTTTCCTCAGCAGGTTTTCATGGTCCAAGGCGGCCTCGGACATGAGGGTCAACGAGATGCGCAACCCTCCATGGTGCACCGACAGAGACAGGTGCAGATGTTCGAGATAGGGTGAGGGCTCCTGGAGCAGACTGCCCAGGTTGCGGCGTTTGGAGACGTGGGGAAAGAGACGCCGTCGATCGTCTTCCGAGCGGAGAAAGTAGAGGTCTTGGCTGCGGACTTCGTGGTTGTTCCACAGGGCCGGGTGTTCCGAGGAAACTTCCCATGAAAGGGGTGGATCGAACTCGATAGTCTCGCAGAGGGCCTGCGCCAGACTCTCCAGTTTCTCCTTGACCCGAAGTCGCTCCAGATTAAACACGTTCGATGCCCATTTGTTGGGCGCATAGGCGTCGAAGTCGCTGTCGTGAAATCCTGGAAAATCTGGCATTCTGCTGCCTGTTCGTGACTGTCCGTTTTCGTGACTGTCCGTTGTGGTGTTGTGTGACTTCTACTGTCTTGCGATTGCTGCCGTCTGGCCTGCGATTGCTGCCGTCTGGCCTGCGATTGCTGCCGTCTGGCCTGCGATTGCTG
>CAZIJS010000278.1:0-2257 GCA_964539505.1 uncultured Myxococcales bacterium | reverse complement strand
TTGCTGCCGTCTGGCCTGCGATTGCTGCCGTCTGGCCTGCGATTGCTGCCGTCTGTCCTGCGATTGCTGCCGTCTGGCCTGCGATTGCTGCCGTCTGGCCTGCGATTGCTGCCGTCTATCCTGTGATTGCTGCCGTCTATCCTGTGATTGCTGCCGTCTGTTCCTTAATTGCTACTGATTGTTGTCCGGCTCTTCGTCCACGATGACCAGGTCGTCTCCCTGCTGGCCTGCCTGCTGGTCTTGCGGTGCGGCAGGAGGCTGTCTCGGGGGGGCAGGCATCCCGAAGATGGTGCGGGCCGGTTGCCCCTGGGGTTGGGCGGCTGCCGATCCATCAGGAGCAGGCGGCGGCGGGAGGTCCTGGGGTGCAGGCGGCGTATCCGGGGCCGGCGGCACCGTGGGGATGGCCCATTCGTCTCCTTGTCGTTCTGCTTCTGGGATGGGGCCATCGATGCGCTCTGGTTGCGCGAAATCTTCCGGGGAGATGGGTGGCTCTTCGGGCCATCCTTCCTGGGCCTGGGCCTGCTCTGCAGCAGCCGGCTGCTCGGTCCAATCGGCTTGCTGCGGTTCGCCGGGAGTTTCCACCCATTCGTCTTGCGCCTGCTCGCCGGGAGCTTCGGTCCATTCGTCCGGCGTGACCGGCATGGGCTCTGGACTCTGCCCCGGATCCGTAGCGACCGGCAGCGGTTCTGGAGTCTGCCCCGGATTCGTCACGGGCATGGATTCCTGGACCGCCTCTGCCTGCCACTCGTCGGTGGTGGGCCATGCCTCTTGTCCTGCGTCATCCCAAGACTGATCCTGCACCAGAGGCATGGGTGGGGCCGCCTCGGCTCGGGCCTCCTGGGCCGTCCACTGCTCGCCCTGTTCTTCCGCCGGCTCGATCCAGGCGTCTTCTTCCGCCACGAGATCGCTGGCGTCCAGGATTTCGGGTTCGGCGGAGGGCAGGGGTTCTGGTTCTCCCCGGACTCTGCGTCGGTGGGCATCCAGGGCGGCACTGAGTTTTTCGTAAGGGATCATGGATCGTTTTCTCCTGGGTTGCAGGCCATCTCCGGGTTGCGCTTGGTTGTTTTTGGTGCCTTGGCAGGCAACCCGAATCAGGTGCAGTTTGCCGCAATCCCAACGCAAGGTCAACGATCCTGCGCAAAGTCAACGGTCCTGCGCAGAGTCAACGGTCCTGCATTTATGGTTCCTGCGGTCCTGGTTGGCAAGTTGGCAAAGGTCGGGCATGGCCAGACGGGTGTCCTGCTGTGCTCGATGTGTCTTGGTACAGAGGCGGCCGGCTTTTCTACCAGAGGATCCATCGCACCAGGACCAGATTGACGGCCAGGGCGGCAAGGCCCACCCAGACCCCGGCGATGGCCATGTCCCTGGTTTTGAGCAGCCTGCTGCCGTGGGCGATGGCATTGGGAGGTGTGGACACGGGCAGGGCCATGGCTGCCGAGGCCATCAGTGCCACAGATGCCGGACCGGCGGGAACAGCGGTTCCTGCGGCCATGGCCAGGGGCACCAACAGGTTGGCCGTGGATGTGTTGCTCATGAACGTGGACAGAACCAAGGCCAGGATCGCAAAGACTGCAACCAGGCCGAAGGGGCCCAGTCTGGCCAACCCCATGTCCGACAGCATCCAGGCGGACAAACCGCTCTTTTGCATGGCCGATCCCAACGCGATGCCGCCGGCCATGAGGATGAGCACGTCCCATCCCAACCTGTGCAGGTCGCGTCGATCCAACAAGCCGGTTGAGAAAAAGACCGCCGGGGGCAGGAGGGCACAGACCGATGAGGGGATGTGGTGCAATTTCGTGGTCATCCAGAGCCCTGCCGTCACCAGGCCGGTGGCTGCCACGGTCCAGCCCGCGGGCGTCATCTTTTGCTCATGAATGTCCAAAGTCAGTCTGAGTTGTCCTGCGGGCCGATGCAGGATCCAGAGCAGCACCCAGGTCAAAACCGACAGGACCAGGGCCGCGGGCAGCCCCACCGACATCCATTGGAGAAACGACAGACCATGTCCGCTCCTTTCCAACACTCCCATGGCGATGGCGTTTGGAGGCGTGCCCACGGGCGTGGCCATGCCTCCAAGGTTGGCGGCAAAGGGAAGCCCCAGGAGCAGCGCCGTGGAAAAGCGCTTCGATTTTCCGTCCGATCCGGCGATGGGCAGCACCACGGCGAGCATGAGCGCCGTGGCCGCCGTGTTGGACATCCACATGGACAGAAAGGCGGTCACCGCCATGATGCCGGCCAGCACCGCTGCGGGCTGGCCCTT
>CAZIJS010000277.1:0-5576 GCA_964539505.1 uncultured Myxococcales bacterium | reverse complement strand
CGACCTTGCGGTACGGAGTCTCGATGAAGCCGTACTCGTTGACCCTGGCATAGGTCGACAAAGAGGCAATGAGCCCGATGTTGGGACCTTCCGGGGTCTCGATGGGACAAATACGACCATAGTGCGTGGCGTGCACGTCGCGGACCTCAAACCCGGCCCGCTCCCTGGCCAGCCCGCCTGGGCCCAATGCGGATAGTCTCCGCTTGTGGGTCACTTCGGACAGCGGGTTGGTCTGGTCCATGAACTGGCTGAGCTGGCTCGATCCGAAGTACTCCTTGACCACAGCCGACACGGGCTTGGCGTTGATGAGATCATGGGGCATGAGCGTCTCGAGTTCCTGCGACATGCTCATGCGCTCACGAATCGCACGCTCCATGCGCACCAGGCCGATCCGGTACTGGTTTTCCAGCAATTCCCCCACGGCCCGCACGCGCCTGTTTCCCAGGTGGTCGATGTCGTCTACTGTCCCGCCGTTGTTCCGAAGGTTGATGAGGTATTTGACCGTTTCGAGAATGTCTCGCGGCGTAAGGACCGTGTTGTCCAAGGGCTCATCCAGCTTGAACTTGTAGTTGAGCTTGAGTCGCCCCACCTTGGACAGGTCGTAGCGGTCCGGATTGAAGAACAAATTGTCGAAGAACGTCTTGGCTGCCTCGATGGTGGGCGGATCGCCGGGTCGCATCCTGCGGTAGATCTCGAGCAAGGCGTCTTCCGGACCCGACATCTTGTCCTCGTTGAGGGTGTCTCGCAGATAGGACCCCACGTTGAGGCCGTCGATGTAGAGCACATCGAACTGCTTGATGTGATGCGCCCGCAGTTCCTCGAGCTTGCTCTCCGTCACCTCTTCGTTACAGCTCAACAGCACCTCGCCGGTGGCCTCGTCCACCACGTCGGTGGCAGCCACCCGGCCGACGAGATCCTGGGAGTCTACCAAGAGTCGATGGATGCCTGCGGCCTTGAGCTTGCGAATGGCCCGCTCGTTGAACTTGCGGTTCTTCTTGACCAGGACCTCCTTGGTCTTGGGGTCCCGAATGTCTTTGACCGCCATCTGGCCGCGGAGCAAATCGTAATCGATGCTCTTGTAGTACTTCTTGCCCGACTCGAGAAAAATCGTCTCGCGATCGTAGAAATAGTCGAGCAGCTCCTGCGTACTGTATCCCAACGCCCGCAGAAGCACCGACGCCAGGAGTTTTCGCCGCCTGTCGATTCGAACGAAGAGCCGATCCTTGGCGTCGAACTCGAAATCCAGCCAGCTCCCCCGGTAGGGGATCACCCGAGCCGAATAGAGCAGTTTTCCCGAAGAATGCGTCTTGCCGCCGTCCGAATCGAAGAACACGCCAGGGCTTCGGTGGAGCTGCGAAACGACCACCCGCTCGGTCCCGTTGACGATGAACGTTCCGTTCTCGGTCATCAACGGAATCTCGCCAAAGTAGACCTCCTGCTCTTTCCAGTCGCGGACGGTCTTGGCTCCGGTCTCCTCGTTGATGTCCCAGAGAAACAACCTCGTGACCACCTTGACCGGCGCTGCGTACGTCAGCCCTCGTTCGCGGCACTCTTCCAAATCGTATTTCGGTGTCTCCAGGCTGTATCGAACGAACTCCAGCGACGAATTCCCGCTGTAGTCATGCATGGGAAAAACGCTATTGAAGACGCCCTGGAGCCCCACGGGTTCCCTTTCGTCCGGCGGCACGCCCTCCTGCAGGAAGCGCCGGTACGACTCCTTTTGGAGTTCTATGAGGTTCGGAAGGTCCACCACCGACTCGAGATCTCCGAGGTTCCTCCTGGCGCGAAAGTTCTGTTGAATGATCGAGGCCATTGCCACCCTCTCTTCAGCGAATATCCATCAAGCCGAAACCGGCACAGCAGCTCGACTATACCCATACAAAAGCGGCGACCAGGACAGATCTATCCTGTCGCCGCCGGTATCGAGGCGTTGTCGGACCGTCTGTGCGCCGCTGCAAGCAGCCGTCCCATGAGTGCCGGGCACGGCCTTACTTGATCTCGACGCTGGCTCCGGCCTCTTCCAACTTGGCCTTGACGCTCTCGGCCTCTTCCTTGGACACAGCTTCCTTGATCGCCTTCGGCGCGCTCTCCACGAGTTCCTTGGCCTCCTTGAGCCCCATGTTCGTAACCTCGCGCACCGCCTTGATGACCTTGATCTTCTGGCCGCCCACTTCCTTGAGCACCACGTCGAACTCGGTCTTCTCTGCAGCCGCCTCTCCGGCTGCACCCGGCGCTGCGGCAGCGGCCACTGCCACAGGAGCGGCCTCGACGCCCCACGTTTCTTCGAGCGTCTTGACCAGGTCCACCATCTCCGTCACTTTCATGTTGCTAAGGTACTCGATGACCTGCTCTTGGGTGATCGACATCTCCATGCCTCCTCGGACGGCGACGCAGCCGTCCTCTTCAGTGTCAAAACGGGAATTCCGTCGTTCCTATCAAGATTCGAGCTGGCGCTTGCGTGCCTCCAGTACAAGGAGCATGCGCTGGGCCGGGGCTTGCATGAGCCGGAGCAGGCCCTGCGGCACGGCCAGCATGGTGGCCAGCAACTGGGAGCGAAGCTCCTCTCGCCCCGGCATCTTCGAGATGGCCACGACATCTTCGGCGCTACGCGCTCCTTCGAAGTAGCCGCCTTTGATCTCGAGATGGTCGAACTCCTTTGCAAACTTTGCCAGGAGCTTGGCAGGAAGGAGAGGGTCCTCGTCGTGATATGCTATGGCCGTGGGACCTTCCAAAAGAGATGACAGCTCCTCTTTGTCCGAGCCCTCGATGGCCAACTTGAGAAGGGTGTTCTTCACGACTTTATAGGTGCAGCCTGCCTCACGGAACTCGTGACGAAGGGTGTTGACTTCTTCCACGGTCAGTCCGCGAAAATCTGCAAGATACAAGGCCTCCACTTGCTCAAGGTCATTCCGGAGTGCCTCGACCGTCTGTTCCTTCTGGGTCCTGTTCATTTTCCGCCTCTTGCCCAGGCGCCCCAAGGCCCGCCTGGTCTCCTGGTTGCGATCACGCAGACAACTTGGCCAGCACGTCGGCCTGGTCCACCTTGATTCCGGGCCCCATGGTCGTAGACAGTGTCACGCTGCGGAAATAGGCGCCCTTGGCTGACTGCGGCTTACGCTTGAGGAGATCGTCGAGCAAAGCCACTGCATTTTCTTCGATTTTTTCGGGCCCAAAGGAAACCTTTCCGATGGGAGCATGCACGATACCAGCCTTGTCCACGCGGTATTCCACCCGACCCGCCTTGAGTTCCTTGACCGCCTTGGCCACGTCGAATGTGACGGTGCCCACCTTCGGATTCGGCATCAGGCCGCGCACGCCCAAAATCCGACCCAGTTTACCCACCATCCCCATCATGTCCGGTGTGGCCACGGTCTTGTCGAACTCGAGCCAGTTCTCTTTCTGGATCTTCTCTACGAGATCCTCGGCACCCACGTAATCGGCCCCGGCCTCTTCAGCCTCCTTGGCCTTGTCGCCCTTGGCGAACACGAGGACGCGCACCTTCTTGCCGGTCCCGTGGGGCAGAACCACGGCTCCCCGCACCATCTGGTCGGCGTGACGCGGATTGACCCCGAGCCTGGCCGCCATGTCCACCGTCTCGTCGAACTTGGCCCTCGCAATCTTCGGGATGAGTTCCACTGCTTCGTGGAGGGGGTACTTCCTGGTCCTGTCCACATTGGCCAGGGCCTTGTCGTACTTCTTGCCTCTCTTCGGCATGGGCTCTGCTCCTTTCGGCGGTTCCAAAGGAACCTGCCTCCCACGTTTCCGTGGTCCATTTCCAGCCACGTCCCCGAGCCAGCGATGGACGTGGCAGCGCGGCGTCAGTCCACGACTTCGATCCCCATGGATCGGGCCGTGCCGGCCACCGTCCGCATGGCGGCCTCGATGTCGTCTGCGTTGAGATCAGGCATCTTGATCTCGGCGATCTTGCGAACCTGATCCCAGGTCACTTTCCCCACCTTGATGCGGTTTGGCTCCGCTGAGCCACTCCCAGGCTTGCCTTCCGTGGGCAATCCAGCCTCTTTCTTGAGAAGGATGGATGCCGGCGGTGTCTTGATCACGTAAGAAAAGGACCTGTCCGCAAAAACAGTGATCACCACCGGCAGAATCATGCCCTCCTGGCCCTGAGTCTTGGCGTTGTAGCTCTTGCAGAACTCCATGATATTGACGCCGTGCTGGCCCAGGGCAGGGCCCACCGGGGGCGAAGGGGTGGCCTTGCCCGCCGGCAACTGCAATTTGATCAAACCAATGACCTTCTTCATCGTTCGCAGCCTTTCAGGACGCTTTTTCCACCTGAGTGAAGTCCAGCTCCACTGGAGCGGAGCGACCAAAGATCGATACCAACACTCGGACCTTCTGTTTCTCCGGCATGACGTTTTCCACCACGCCCGAAAATCCGGAAAACGGCCCGTCGATCACGCGTACCGTCTCGTTTTCTTCGAAAGACACCGTGGCCACGGGCTTGGCCGCGCCTTCCACCATCTGGTTGGAGATCCGTTCGATCTCCTGCTCGGGAACCGGCGTGGGGTTGAGCCCACCGAGAAAACCCGTGATCTTGGGGGTCCCTTTGACCACGTGCCAGGTCCTCTTGTTCATCACCATCTGAACGAAAAGGTATCCTGGATAGAAGCGCCTCGATGACGTTCGCTTGTGGCCCTGGCGGACCTCCACGACTTTTTCCGTGGGCAGGAGGATCTCACCGAACAGGTCGTCGAGACCCTCGGCCTTGATACGCTCCATCAGCGAATGCTTCGCCCGGTTCTCGTGGCCCGAATAGGTGTGGACCACATACCATTTCATCTCTTCCGCCATCGGGTCTCTCCCTCGACCCTTAGGTCAGAATTTGGGTTGTGGCCCAGGACCAGAACATGTCCATGAGACCAAGAGCTATCGAGACGATGATCACTAAAATGATGACCACCACGGCCGCCTGGGTCGTCTCCCGGCGTGTCGGCCAGGTCACCTTGCGCAACTCGGCCACAACCTCACTCGCCAGGGAGAACACCCGGGGCGAACGCCAAAGCAGGTAAGTGAGCACCGAGGCGCCACCCACCCCGAGGAAGAAGCTCCACATGGCATCGGGCTTGGCAAAAAAGCCCCAGAGCCAGTCCGTTGTCTGGATGAAGACGTAGGCTGCGATCATGCCGCCAGCCAGGAACATCAAATGTACATACTTGCGTTCGCCCATGTTTCGACCTCTGGCAGGGTAGGAGGGATTCGAACCCCCAGCCTACGGATTTGGAATCCGCCGCTCTACCAATTAGAGCTACTACCCTAAAACAGCCCCGGGGCCTACACCCCGGGGCCGATGTCAACAGACCTTGTTCGCCTACCGCGTCTCTTTGTGGGGCGTATGCCGCCGACAATGCGGGCAGTACTTACTCAACTCGAGCCGCTCCGGGGTACGACGCTTGTTCTTGGTCGTCGTATAGTTCCGGTTTCGGCATTCCTTGCATTCCAGCGTGATGATGATTCGATTGCCCATCGCCGGCCTCCTTACAGCCAGGCCCCAAGCGCCGCGGAGCTACTCCAGGATCTTGGTAACGACGCCAGAGCCCACCGTGCGGCCACCCTCGCGG
>CAZIJS010000276.1:0-5580 GCA_964539505.1 uncultured Myxococcales bacterium | reverse complement strand
GGTGCTGTCGTCTGGCCAGAGAGACAAGGTTTCCTGCCATGGCTCGGGCATTCGATGCCGGCAATCCCACTCGTCTCAGGGCTGCAAACGCCTGCCTGTTTCCAGTGATCCTGGCATAGTCATAGAGCGGCAGTGCGGACTGGATTGGCGTGTTGCGCCCCTGCCTGCCGGCGAGGCGGACGAGGCGCTGCAGGGGGATCGGAAGCCTTTGCTGCTGTTTTGGGGCAGGACAGCCCCCGGATGCGGTGAGCAGACAGGCGAGACCAATCAGCGTTCCGAGGAGCGGCGTTTTTTGGAGATTTCCGTTGATGCCCGTTCGGCATAGGGGCTGGCGGCGCAGGTGTTGCAGGTTCGGATGAGGTGGTCTGATGCGTAGGCCGGGTGTCCCAGGGCCTTCCATGCCTGGGCCAGGTGGTAATGAGCCTCTGCCCGCTGCCAGGCCCCCAGGTCGCGGGCATCGAGGGAGCGGGTCAGATCCGTGATGGCGTCCTTGGTACGGCCCATGGCCAGCAAAGCCAGGCCCCTGGTGGGCGGGAAGGCCGGAGGACAGGTTGGGTCCGTTTGGCTCGGGACCTGGTCTGCGATGCGAAAGGCCTCGACCGGGTCTTTGTGTGTCGCCAACAGATAGTAGGCATGGTTCATGTCCCAAGTCGCCTTGAGAGGATCGGGTAGGCTGTCCCTGGGTAGGGCCTTGAGCAGCGCCCCCCCCCTTTCCATGTGTCCCAAGGCCATGAGCATGGATGCCTGAGCTAGTCTCGCTTTGGTGCGACTGTGTCTGGTGGGAGCCAGGCGGGAAAGGATCTCGAGTTCCTGTACTGCAAGATTGAGGCGGCCTTGGGCTTGGTGATGTCGGATTCGCCATGGTAGCAGGATGACGTCTGCCGTCAGGAAGAGGGTGACTCCGATAAGCATGGCAAAGATGTGGACGGAGGTCGATGTAAAGAGCAGCGTACCGATCAACGCCGCTGTGGCGCCAAGTGCCCCGACCGCGAGCATGCGGACCACGAGGACCAGGAGCCATGCGTTCATTGGTTCGGCGTCCCACCACCCTTGGTGAGAGCCGCCTCTATCTCGGAAGGGGTGGGGATACCGGCCCGACCTCCCAATTCCTTACAGGCGAGGCTTCCGGCAACGGAAGCATAGTGCATGGCGCGTTCGAGCGACCAGCCTTCCAGCCAGGCATGCAGAAAGGCACCCCTGTATACGTCTCCGGCGCCCGTCGTGTCCAGCACCTCCACCGGGAAGGCATCCACGCGGATGCTTTCCTGACCGCGCATCCCCACGCTGCCCTCTCGGCCCAGGGTGATGACCACGGTGTCCGGCCCCATGCGGGACAGTTCCGAGAGAGAATTTTCCAGTTCCCCCATTGGTGCAACCTCAGCGGCGAATCGCTCCGTGGCCAGGAGAACGTCGGCCAGGGAAAGGAGTTCACCCATTCCCTCCTTCAGACTCGATGCATCGAGGAAGATAGGGATTCGGAGTTCGGAGGCTCGTTCGGCCGCTGCGATCTGTGCCTGCACCTGATGCCCGTCTACCAGGAGCGCGCAGGCCTGGTCCAAGATCGTGAGATCCAACTCTGCAGGGGTCAAGGGCGCGCAGTTTCCGGGGGTGTGGTAGAGCGCCCGCTGGGATGTGGCCGCTTCGATGGCCACGAATGTGAAGGGAGAAACCTTGCCGGGATCGATTTTGAGACCTGAGAGATCCAGCCCTGCTTCTGCGAGCTCCATCTGGATCTGACGGCCGAACATGTCGTCGGAGACCTTGCCGACAAAGGCTGCGTCATGTCCCAGTTGACGAAGAGTCACCAGGGCGGTGGCTACGTTTCCCCCACCCTGTATCGACAGCATTCCGAGGGGCGCGGTGTTGTTGACAGGGAGGCGATCGACGATACCGAGAACGTCGAGAGCTGCCAGGCCGATTCCGACCACCTTGTCTTGCGATTTTGTCATGTGGCCATCTTACTTTGGATCGGGGGGGGGGACAAGGGATCACCGTTTGATTTTTGCATGTGCATCGGAAAAAAGTATCTCTTAAAACGATGCCATTGGAAGCAAAGATCGCATCGGTTTCGATCGAAGATCTCCGATGTAGTGATCGATTTTTACATCCTGCAGGGAAAATCGTTGTAGACGAGCAACGACCAGGCGTTGCCTCCGTCTGTGGTCATGAAGAAACGCCTCGTCCCCGAATGGCAGTCTGCGATGGAATCGACGGCGATTCCCTCGAGATTGTCCGAGCCCAGGGCGGGCTTTCCTGGTCCTTGCTGGATCCGCACAGTGTGAAGTTTTCGATGGTTGTCCACCTGGGTCGAGTCGAGTCGGGCCGTTTCGAGTTGATTGAAATCAGCGCCGTGCCAGATATAGAGAAGACCGGTAGAGCGATCGAATTCCAGTCCCGCCGTTTCGGTCGCTGAAGTTTGGTATTGTCCCACGAAGACGAGATCGCCACGGGTTCGGTCGAGGTCGAAAACATAGATGCCACCTCCGTTTTGATGCCCCACGAACATCAGGCCGCCCATGCCTCCAGTGGACTGGTAGGGATGGCCGTCTCCATCCACGAAGCCCTGAGCCGCGAGGAATCTGTCGGGCACGAAGGTGATTCCTTCCGAACCAGCACCCCCGGCAGTCGGGGTGTATTGGCTGATGTCCCAGTCATTGACCATGACAGCAGAGCCGAAGCGCGACAGGTCCCATTCTCGAATGTGTTCCAGGCCTTCAGCCAGGACATAGAGGGTATAAGGCTCGGAGAAGTCGGCCAAAGTCAGTCCTTCGGCGTCTCCAAAATCTTCCCATTCGGCTGCATTCCCGTTTCGCGAATCGATTGCGTATCCGCCTGACCCATCTTCCACGATGGCCCAGACTTTCGATGGGCCCTTGTTGCGACAAACCCAGAGGGTTTCTGTTTCGGGATTCCACACTGCACCACTGAGATCTTTGGAGAATTCGTTGTTCCATACGGGGCCCGCGATGTCTGTGATGTTTTCTGCCTGGTCTGCGGATTCGGCGGGCCAGGCGCACAGGGAAAGGGATGTGGTCCGGCAATGGTGCTCGATGCAGTCATGCTGCGTACAATCCATGCCGTCACTACAGTCCTCTGAGGTTTCACAGAAGGCGGAATCCAAGTCGCAGCCATTCGGAATGCCATCACCGTCGGCGTCGAGATGATCGTCGTATCCTGGGCACTGGTCGTCACAGAGGACTCCGTCACCATCTCCGTCTTCGTCCGGGATGCCGCAGCCGCACAGGCCGGGCTCGGTTTTGTCCGGGTCCTGGGGGCAGACGTCATTGCAATCCATGGTGCCGTCGTCGTCGCTGTCCTGGTCCGGAACGCCGCAGCCGCACAGGCCGGGCTCGGTTTTGTCCGGGTCCTGGGGGCAGACGTCATTGCAATCCATGGTGCCGTCGTCGTCGCTGTCCTGGTCCGGAACGCCGCAGCCGCACAGGCCGGGCTCGGTTTTGTCCGGGTCCTGGGGGCAGAGATCTTCTTTTGTGCCGGATTCGTTGTGCCCAGGAGAGCAAGCCTGCATCAATAACAGAGTCGTCGAGCACAGGATTCCGATCCATCTTTCTATGTTTCGGGGTGCGGTCATCGCTCCACTCCTTGTCTCGCCACTGCAAATTCGAGTAGAGTAAAGATTCCATAAGAAAGTAAGGCATTCTAGTTGTCTTTGCCAGCGGAACGTGGGGAGGGGATTGTATTGGAGGTGCTCTTGCCAATGTGGGTGCCGGTGTCCGACTCGGGGGGCGTATGCTTTTTGCCCACCACCAAGGGGGTCGTTTTTTCTTTTTTCCGTTCTACAGGCCGTCTATTATAGAGGCGTTTTTGATTGCAGCCGGTATGGGCCGGCAGGGGGCCCCAGGGCCCCGATTTTGGTGGGGTGGTACCTCATGTACGGGCTCTGTAGCCTTTTCGGAGAGGTTCGGAGCAGAGGTTGCAGAGAAGAGAATCCAAGGAGACAGGCATGAAGAAAATTCTGGTTTTGGGTGTGCTGCTTTGGGCGATGCCAGCTCATGCCGAGAAAGTGGGCGTGCTGGGCCTGGATGCAGAGGCTGGCAGCGAGCGCGTCGCAAAATGGACCACCGAGGCACTCAGGCGTTGGGTGCGGGCGCGGGGGAAGCAGTTGGGTCCGCAGAAGACGCTCGCCGAAACCAAGTTGGTGTTTGGCTGTGACCGGGAGCGGGCCTCTTGCATGCTCAATGTAGCTCGGACCATGAGTGTCTCCACGTTGGTTTGGGGGCGTGTGCGCCGCAGGGGCGGGCGGTACGTGGTGAGCTTGAAGGCGCTCCGCGTGGCTAGGCCTGGTTCGGTGGACACATCGAGCCATCGCGTTCCGATCCGGAGCGCGAACCAGACGGTGATCCGGCGTTTGGCCGGCGGTTGGGCCGCGGCGCTCATCGGCGGGGTGACCACCGGGACGCTTTCCGTTTCCGGTGGGCCGGTGGGAGCGGTGGTTTGGGTGGACGGGAAGGAAGTTGGCCCGTTGCCTTCTTCGGGCACCATGAATCTGGATGTGCAGCCTGGACGGCATAGGGTCCGCCTCGTCAAGGAGGGGTACCGGACCAGGACGGTTTCCGTCCGCGTGCAGGTGGCTTCCACATCCAGGGTGCAGGTCCAACTCAGGGCTCTGCCTGGGAAACCAGCAGTTCGGGTCGTGTCCAGGACGCCGGCCAGGGTGGTCAAGGTGAAGCCCAGCGAGGTCAGCAACACGTATCTGCCAAAGCAGACGGGAGAGGAATCCGGCGAGACTCAGCAGCCCGAGGAGCCTTCCAATCCTAAGAAGAAGTGGCAGATAGCTTTTTACGTGACCGCGGGTGTGGCCGCGGCGATTTTCATCGGCGGAGCCGCGGCTGGTATCAGCGCACTTCTGCGGGCTCGCAAAGTGGACCAGGCATACGACGATGCCAATGTCCCTGAGACTGACAGGCTGGCTCATCCCTGCGATGGTCCCGATCCGGCCCTCAAGAGCTGGTGTGAAAAGGGCCAGAAGATGGCCACCATCGCCAATGCTCTGTACGGCACGTCAGCGGTCCTGGCCGTGGCCGCAGGCGTGATGTCTTATTGGGCCTTCTTCAAAAAGTACGACGAAACCGAGAAGCAGACTGCCGGCGAGCAAGCCGCCTCGAAGGTTCATTTTGCGCCCATGCTCGGCAGGGTCAACGGACTCCAGCTTCAGCTCGATTTCTGATCGTTTCCTGATCCTGATCCTTTTGTATCGGGGGGTGGAACCGAGGAGGATGGTCGACGAACTGTGGGTCGAGCGTCGGTTGATTTTGGGCGGAGGAATGGGAGCGGGGCGTCGAGCCCCGCATCTCTGGAGGGCTTCAATGGGCTCGAAGGAGCGATGGGCTACATCATGCCGCCCATGCCGCCCATACCGCCCATGCCGCCTGCCGGTGCCGCCGGCTCTTCCTTTTTGGGCTTTTCGGCCACCAGCGCCTGAGTCGTGATGAGCAGTCCTGCCACGCTGGCGGCATTTTGCAATGCGGAACGCACGACCTTGGTGGGATCGATGATGCCGCCCTTGATCATGTCTTCGTAGGTGCCGGTGGCAGCGTTGAACCCGTAGTTCTTTTTGCCGTC
>CAZIJS010000275.1:0-5626 GCA_964539505.1 uncultured Myxococcales bacterium | reverse complement strand
CGGCGCGGCGGGCGGAGGGCTCGCTACCGGCGGCGCGGCGGGCGGAGGGCTCGCTGCCGGCGGCGCGGCGGGCGGCGCCCCAGGAGCGCCAACAGCACCAGCATCACCAGCCAACCCGGAAAATGCCTCTGGAGGTGCCATCATCGTTGGGGCAGATGCAGGATCCATCGCCCCACCGCCCCCAACAGGACTCGGTGCCAAGGTGGAACTATCCTTGGTGAGTTCAGCGCCGCATCCAAGGCAAAACTTGTAATGGTCCAGGTTTTCTTTCCCGCATCGCTTACAAATAATCACGGCTCCCTCCGTGCCTTCCTTCCTGAAATCTCGTTGAACCACCAAGACACCAAAAACTCTCCTGGCGCCTTGAGGTTTTCAGAAAAACTACCACCTGGACTTTATCCAGTCAACAACCAGTGAATGATCGCTCCAAACAGACGAGCGCTCCAAACGGACGAGCGCTCCAAACCATGTTCCTTTTTGCAATCAGCCATCTTCTTTGACCATAGCAAGCTTTTCGACACCCTGCATCTGCCGAAAGGTCGCTCCTTGGAGCAGACTTTGCCTGGCCAGCGTCTCGTCCGTCACCAAGGAACCGGCGAGCACGTCGATGCCCCAATCGAACAAGATCGGACTCAGGGGCGTCGAAGGCCCCACCATCACGACAAAGGCACCGGGCGGAAGGTGTGCATGGATCTCTTCGAACGTGTGATTGATGAGGGTGGTGGCACTCAGGACCACCACCTCGGCTCCTGAGAGTTCTCCAAAAAGTTCCCTGGCCGCCCGTTCTCCCGACCCTGGAACCGGGTCCAACTCAAAAACATGCAGTGCCTTTGCCACTGATCGGAGCCGCTCCGCAAAGGGAAATCCCCCAACCACCAGGACACGTCGGTTCCTGCTCCGCTCCACCAATAAATCGGCTGCATTTTTTTCAATGAACTGCTCTGGAGGCCCCAGCACCGAGTTGATCGCCGCCATTCCCACAGAAGCTTCCAGAAGCAATGGAGAACGAGCCATCTGCGCAAGGTCTCGCACCGAAGCGGGCAAAAGATGACCTGCCCGGGGCAAAGGATCCTCGCGATGCAGGGACCTGGGAGGACGCAGCACAGACGCAAGCCCCACGGTCCTGGACGTCACTGCTGCAAAGAAGCAGCCAATCACCAGGTCCCTGACCACGTCGTTCGTGTCGAGGGACGATTCGATCTGTTCCAAAAGGTCGTCGAGAACCGTCATCTCGCTGTTTTTTCACTCTCTAGATCTGGAGGGAATCTGCTCCACAACGGCAGCATCGCTGGGACTCGACACAATAATGCTGCAATTGATAGGTTACAGGAACATGCTGCCGTCATGCAGGCTTCCTGGCCTGCAAAGACTTCATGGACCGGGGGGGCCTCACACCACTTCGACACGAAGTAGCTGCTGTCCGATGAACACGTAGTCACCGTGCTTGAGCGCCCTGGGCTCACGCAAGCGCAGAAACGTCCCATTCTTAGAACCCACGTCCACGAGACGGAAACGGTCGCCCTCGATGAGTTCCACCTGGGCATGCTGGCCTGAAATGAAGGGGTCGTCGGGGAAGTTCATGTCATTTCCCTCCCGACCAAGCGTGACCTTGTCGCCTCTTGCGCGGCAAATGCGGCCCACGGGGCCTCCCTCGAGCACCTGAACCACCTGGAACACTGCCGGCAGTGAAGGACTCCCGTAGAAATACGTTCCCTCCGAATCCACGGCAGGGGCTTCCTCGTCTCTCGTTCGCTCCACGCGCAGGAGCTGCTCTCCCACGAGAAACGTGTCGCCGGACATGATCTCCACCGGCTCGGTGATTCGGATGAACACGCCGTTGGTGCTCTCTTCGTCGCGGACGAACAGGGTCCCGTTATCGTAATAGAAATTGGCATGGCGCGGTGACAGGTGCGGATCGAGTTCCTGGAAACGGATATCCCCTTCCAGCCGCCCGGCGATATGCTCACTCCCACTCAAATAGTAGGTCATGCCATCCTGGCCCTGTCCCTTGATAAGAATGAGTTTCGCCCGGCCAGGGGCCTGCATGGCACCAAAAAACAAAGTCTTGGCCTGAGCATGGCCGCCGCCCTGGGCCGGGGCCACTGCTGGTGCGGCCGACTCGTCCATTTTGTGTCCGCACACTCCGCAGAACTTGAACGCCTCGGGAACGTCGGCTCCGCAGTTCGGACACTTCTTCATCGTCGGTGACATGGCAGACTCCTCGGAAGCCGCCCCTGCCTCCTGAACACCCGCAAGTGGGGCGCCACAGGCATGGCAAGCCTTGGCCTCCAAATCATTGAACTGATGACAGACTTCACAAACGTATCCCACACACATGCCGGGATTATGCTGTTTCCAGCCGGTTGCGTCAACCCTCTTACTCACGAGCTTTTCGTGACAAATCCCCTTCAATCGCATCGGGCCCAATCCGCCCGAGCGCCGCCGAATACGACCCGGCCTTCAGCCTGGGACTGGGGCCTACCAACTGCCAGGTCCCCTGGGCTCTGCATTCGCTGAATAGAGCTTTCCGAAAATTCCGCGTCCGTCCCCGTCCTGATTGAGACTCCGCCAGACCACCACGAACCGCCCGTCCAGGGAAACGGCCGTGGATGGAAAGTCCTGGTCCCTCGTCGTGTGGCTGTTGACTGAAAACTCACTCCCCAGGAGGTTTCTCGATGCATCGTAACGCTGCGCATAGACGCCGTAGCCGCTTCGATCCTGCAAAAATGACTGCCAAACCACGATGAAGCCTCCGTCAGGCATCATCGCAATCGACGGTCTGCCCTGGTTCGAGGCGGTATAGCTGTTGACCTGGAACTCTGTCCCGGAAGGTGTTCCCGTCGAATCGTAGGCTCGACAGTAGACCCCATACGCACTTCCATCCTGGCCGCTGCTCTCCCAGACCACCAGGAACGATCCGTCGTCTGCCACGGCCATCGACGGTGAGTCTTGGCTCGTCGTCGTATACGAATTGACAGCTATCTCGGTGCCAACGGGCGAGCCGTTTCCATCGAAACGTTGTGCGAAGATGCCTGTCAAATCGCCATCCTGGCCGCTGCTCTCCCAGGCCACCACGAACCGCCCATCGTGAGCCATGCCGACCGATGGTCTCATCTGGTCGGATGTCACGTATGTGTTGACCTGAAACTCTCCTCCCAAAACACTCCCGTCCCCGGCATAGCGTTGGGCATAGACACCATACCCATCTCCATCCTGGTCCCAACTCGTCCAAGCCACCACGAAACGCCCATCGGGAGCCATGCCGACCGATGGCAAGCCCTGAAATCCAGCCGTATGGGTGTTCACCAGGAATTCGTCACCCAATGCGCTTCCCGAGGCATCGTACCGTCTCGCATACACCCCGGAGAAATCGCCATCTTGGCCGTCGCTATCCCACACCACCACGAAGCCACCGTCGGACGACATGGCCACCGAAACATTCGTCTGCTGTGACTCCGTGTAGGTGTTTGCCTGGAATTCGTCTCCAACTGCAAATCCCGAGGCATCATATCGCTGGCCATAGATGCCCCAGCCGTTTCCGTCCTACCCCAGGCTCCTCCAGACCACCACGAAACGCCCGTCATCGGCCATGGCCACTTCAGGCATGCCCTGGTCCGACGTCACGTAAGTATTCACGAGAAAGTCGTCCCCATGGCAGTCGAGAGAACATCCGTCGAACCCATTGTCCACCCCACCATCATCGCATTCCTCTCCCCCATCCACCACACCGTCACCGCAAGAAGCCGCCACGCAGTTCGTCCGGCAGGCGTCCGGATTGCTGTCCGAGTTGGCCGCACCATCGTCACATTCCTCGCCCTCGTCCGCCACACCGTCGCCACAGGAAGGCGCCACGCAGCTCGTCCGGCAAGCGTCCGGATTGCTGTCTGAGTTGGCCGCACCATCATCGCATTCTTCACCTTCGTCCCGCACTCCATCACCGCAGGAAGGCCCCATGCAGTTCGTCCGGCAGGCATCTGGATCGCTGTCCGAGTTGGCCGCACCATCGTCGCATTCTTCACCTTCGTCCCGCACTCCATCACCGCAGGATGCAGCGACACAGCTCGTCCGGCAGGCATCCGGATCGCTGTCCGAATTCGCCTCGCCATCGTCGCACTCCTCCCCCTGGTCTTGCACCCCGTCGCCGCAGAACGCCGCCACGCAGTTCGTCCGGCAGGCATCCGGATCGCTGTCCGAATTCGCCGCGCCGTCGTCGCACTCCTCGCCCTGGTCTTTCACTCCGTCGCCGCAAGAAGCAGGCCCGCAGTTCGTCCGGCAGGCGTTCGGATCACTGTCCGAATTCGCCGCGCCATCATCGCAAGCCTCGCCCTGGTCTTGTACCCCGTCGCCGCAGAACGCCGCCACGCAGTTTGTACGGCAGGCATCGGGATCACTGTCCGAATTCGCCGCGCCGTCGTCGCACTCCTCCCCCTGGTCTTGCACCCCGTCGCCGCAGAATGCCGCCACGCAGTTCGTCCGGCAGGCGTTCGGATCGCTGTCCGAATTCGCCGCGCCGTCGTCACATTCCTCACCATCGTCGAGCACTCCGTCGCCGCAAGAAGCAGGTCCGCAGTTCGTCCGGCAGGCGTTCGGATCGCTGTCCGAATTCGCCTCGCCATCATCGCAAGCCTCGCCCTGGTCTTGCACTCCGTCGCCGCAGTGTGCCGCCAGGCAGTTCGTCCGGCAGGCATCCGGATCGCTGTCCGAATTGGCCGCACCGTCGTCACATTCTTCGCCTGGATCCCGCACACCGTTGCCGCAGAGCGGCTCGCAGGAACTGGGACTGCCCGAACAACTCCAGCCTTGCTCCGGCTGACAGGCATCGGAACATCCATCGCCCGAAACCTGGTTTCCGTCATCACAAGCCTCTCCGGATTCAATCCGTCCGTTTCCGCAGACTGCCTCCGCCCCGCCCGACGAGTCATCGCCACAGCCCACGAGCCCCCATACGAACAGTCCCGTCAATGCCAGACTGAATCTCAATCCAGGTCTTCTCTGCATCATTTTTCGCTTCATCGTTTATTCCTCCGTTGCACTCATCTCACAAAGCCAATAAGGAAATTGCCATGATTCACAATGACTCTCCTGACCGCATCGGCTTCCATTTCCTGCATGGGGCCCAATCTCGCGATGTCCTCACCCAACCCATACTCGGAATTCCGCCGATCCCCCCACTCCGTCGTAGTCGACCAGATGTCGGCACCAAACTCGACGCACAAAGAGGTTTGGAGCATCCCACTCAATGAATGTCAGACCCGCAACCTGTCTGCACCGACTGTACACATTTTTTAGCAGAAGCCTTCCCTCCGGCCAGAATTTTTTCGACCCTTCGACATTTCTGAACCCAGCACCCTCCACGAGATTGACCGTTCCACACATATTTTCAATAGGATATCGATCGGTTACGAGAAGGAGAGGGATGACCTGTTAAAAGGGCGCATGTTTTTCTGATCAAATCTTGAAAAAACAGGAGCCAGCAATGCGCCCAGAGCAAAGATACCCGATTTCAAAGTCCCGGTGAGCCCACGTCCTGGCCGCCAAGCAGGACAGCTCCAGGCTCCTCGTCCATCCCACAAAGGGGCCCAGACAATCCTATATCACCATCGGCCAACCAAACCTGCGACTCTTC
>CAZIJS010000274.1:0-5645 GCA_964539505.1 uncultured Myxococcales bacterium | reverse complement strand
CGCGGGCGGAGGGGGCAGGGCGTCTTCCTTGGTGGCCCTCGGTGCGGGCGGAGGGGGCAGGGGGTCTTCCTTGGTGTCCCTCGGTGCTGGTGGAGGGGGCAGGGGATCTTCCTTGATATCCTTCGGTGCCGTTGGAGGCGGCGGTACGTCTTGCGGAAGGAACGTTGCAGGAGGAGTTGTGATGGGAAAGCCCGGGGTGGTGGTGCCTCCCATGGGGTGCGGGAGAGGGCTCTGGGAACCTCCATGCCAGACCATGGGTTGCGAAGTCGGATCCGCGGTTCCGGCATTTCCTGCTGCAAGACGGGAGAGGTTGGGGCCGGAGGCCGTCTGGCCCTGTTCCGGCTCGCCGGTGGGCGGTTGAGCCGGAAATGTGCCTGGTGGAGGGGGCGGCTCTCCGGTGGGAGACGAGTCCTCGTTGTCGGGACTCGTTGCCGGGGCATCGGAAAGCTGGACCCTGGTTGGCAGCCCCGTGGCTTCCGCTTCACGCCGGACCTGCTCGATGATTGCCATGAGATCGGAGTTTCGGTCGAGGATCGTGGTGGGCATTTCGTGGAGACTGTCCGATGGGACGTCTCCACCAGGGCCGGGCGGTTCTCCATCGTTCGTGACGTTCTCTGCCTGGTTTCTCAAGTCCAGCCGGCGGCTTGCCTCTTCCATTCTGCGAGCTGCCTCCATGAGGAGTTCGTCAGACAGTTCCAGCAAAATGGTAGGGGCGTCGTGGTCCACGGGCTGACGTGCCACTTCGATGTCGCCCGCAAGTGAGTCTTCGTCTCTCTCTCGGGGGGCCAGGGCGGCTGGATGGGTGCTGGAGACTATCAGGGAATCCACCTCGTCGTTGGAGAGAAGTTCTGTGGGCTCATCCGAGGGTTGGGGCGACTGGGAATCAGAAGCGGGCTCCAGGCCGGCAGACGGGGCTTGTGGGTGCCCTTGATTCGGCTGGGACAGACTGCCGGAGTTTTGGTCGAGTTGCACATGACCGGTGGGCGAAGGAGAAAATCCGGAATACTGTGCCTTGGCTCCCAATGCATCGGCGATGAGGTTCACCCCGACATCGGGCTGCTCTGCCGGCTCTTCGAAATCCAGTTCATAGGATGCCAGGACTTTTCGGTCCGCATCGATTTCATGGCGAAACAGGCTCTTGAGATACCGTGAGAGGTGTCTTCGGTTCAGCCCCGCAGCATGCACCGCAATGTAGTCCCTGAGGGCCTGGGCGAATTCCAATGCCGATTGGAAGCGGCGCGACCGGCTCTTGGACATCGCCTGGTCCACGATGAGTTCCAATGCCGGCGGCACGGCGGGATTGTGTTCACGGACCGGCACGTACTTGGCGTCTCGCACCTTGAGAATGAGTTCCATCTCGTTGCGGGCCATGAAAGGAGGCACCCTTGTGAGCATCTCGTAGAGAACGATGCCTGCGGAGAAGATGTCTGATCGGCGGTCCAGTTTTCGGCCCATTGCCTGTTCAGGGCTCATGTACTTGACCTTGCCCTTGATGATTCCCGCCCTGGTCTTGACCCGGCTCAAGGTGGCCTTCGCAATGCCGAAGTCGACGAGTTTGACAGCGCCTTCGTAGGAACAAATGATGTTCGATGGGCTGACGTCACGATGGATCAAGTTCAAAGAGCGCCCCTGATCGTCGGTGGTCTCGTGGGCACTGTGCAGGCCTTCGAGGGCTTCGGCCACGATAAAGGCCGCCATCTCCGGGGGGATCCATCGGCCTTCGGCACGGCACTTGTCCAGGATGGATCGGACGTCCTTTCCATCTACGTATTCCATGGCGATGAAATACTCGTCACCCACTTTGGCGAATTCGAACACGCGGGCAATTGCTGGGTGGGACAAAAGTCCGGCAATGCGAGCTTCATCCGCCAGCATCTGAATGAACTCGTCGTCCTCGGACAGGTGCCTGAGCACCCGCTTGATCGCCACCAACATGGGTGTGCCATCTGCGGTAAATGTCTTGGCTCGATAGATTTCCGCCATTCCGCCGAATGCGATCTGGTTGAGCAACTGGTAGCGGCCAAGTCGGACAGCGCGAGGCATGGACAGGATGCTCCTTGGAGAGTCTGTTGCAACGTATCGACAGCGCCAAGATGATAGTCTCATTGCAGGGACTTACGCAACGATCTTGGGCATACTCGATAAGAATCGAAAGATTGAAGACTTCTTCAAGGAAGGATTGTCTCGAACGGTGTCTGCCGAGTTCCATGGCCCGAATGGAAACAGGGCTTGCGTTCTGGAACGCTTCGCGCAAAAACAAAATGGATTCATGCTGGCTCGGCGGCCCCGCATTTCTCGGTCGGCGCGCAGGATGGGTTTGGCTGCGCAACGGCAGGAAGGCTGGTGCGAGCAAGCCGGTGGAACGTTGACATGGCGTCGGGAAGGGAAGTTGCGACGGAAGGCATCATGGGTGACCAGATTCGAAAACTTCGAGACAAGGCGGACAAGCTGCGTCTCAAAGGTCAGGCCGACAAGGCCTTGGCCCTGTATGAAGAACTCAGAACACTGGATCCGAGCAATCCGCGTTGGCCGCACTTGGCTGGAGAGATCTTGTCCCAGAAGGGGCGGAAATCAGAGTCGTCCCGGTTGTACGTCGAGGCTGCGGAGAAATATTGGGAGCAGGGGTTCGGCGTCCAGGCCGTGGCGTTGGCAAAGATGGCTCTCGACGGTGATCCAGGTGCCGAGGATGCTCGAAGCATCCTTCGGAAGCTGGCAAAGTCTTCGCACACGCGGATTGCCCAACTTGCTGTCCAGAGTCTTCCCGAGGACAGACCGCCGGTTTCACCCATGACTGGGCCTGTCGCATCCAGTGCGGTGAGCGGGCAGTCGCGAGCAGGTTCGCTGGATCGGTCCCTCATGGCCGGTCCCCCGCCGGTGCCCTCCGATGCCAGAGCTCGGAAAGCGGCCAGGCGCAAGCAGGCGACCCTTCATTCCGGTGAGACCCTGGACGGGCTGCAGCTCCGGGACGTGATCGGTTCATCCCAGGAGATGGCCGCGGTGGATGTGGTGCCCCTGGGCGACGGGGATGCCAAGCAACAAGCAGCCGCGCGTGTTTCTGCCATGGAGGCTGCGGAGTCAGAGGTTTCCATGGTGCGTGCGGTGAGCGCGTTCGAAGTCCCCATCATCGAGAGTATCGAGGAAATGGAACCGGGGGCCTTGGGTGGCAATGCGAACGCCGGGCTTGCTCCCAGCCTCGTCGGGAGGGTTGGGCGTGAGAGTCTGCGGGCGGCGCAGCGAACCCCACTTTTCGGGGACTTGGATCCAGAGACTCTCGAAAGGTTTCTGTCGAGAGCCAAGGTCGTTCGCTTGGCTCCCGGAACCCAGGTCATTCGCGAGGGCGACCACGGGGGAGAACTGTATGTCGTGGCCCGCGGGACCCTGGAAGTGGGCAAGGAAGGCCCACCGAGGGTGGTGGTCGGGACGATTGGAGAGGGGGCGTTCTTTGGCGAAATCACGATAGTGACGGACCTGCCGCGACAGGCTTCCGTGTATGCGAAAACCGATACCGTGCTTTTGGAAATCGGTCGCGACATGGTAGTAGAGCTCATTCAAGAACATCCAGAAGTCGTCTCGGTGCTCCTTCGGTTCTTCCGCCGCAGGATGGTGGACATCTTACTCAAAACTTCGCCGCTTTTTACCTCCCTCGACGACGCCCTGCGTGTCGGCATGGCCAGGGATTTCAAGTTCCTGGAGGTGGACCCGGGGGTGGGGTTCATCAAGCAGGGCAAACCGGTGCCTGGGCTTTTCGTGATCCTGAGCGGGAGGGCCCGTGTGACCACCACGGCCAAGGGACGTACGAAGCTTCTTGCGGAGCTTGGTCCCGGTGACATCGTGGGCGAGATCGCTCTTTTGAGTGGTCAAAAATCAGTGGTTCGGGTTGCCGCGGTGACCAAGTGCTGGATGCTCTTTATGCCGGCGAAGACGTTTCGAGAAAAGGCCGTGCTCATCCCCGAGGTGGTGGGGTATCTCCGCAAGCTCTGGACGGAACGGGTCCAGGCCGCCGAGGCGGCGGGAGAGCAGCCCACTGAATTCCCGGTGGAACGGCTTCCCGTGTTTTGACTACGGATCGACTTGGGGACAAGCCTGTTGTCCGTTGCACAATCCCATGATTCGGGGCCATGGCTTCCCTGTGGATCGTCGAGGGGTCAGCGCTTATAGCCGATGGTGCGCAGAAACGACCTGCGTTGTTCCTTGTCCTCGTTGCTCTCCACCCCCAGGGGTGACTGCCCGTCGATGACCCCCAGGACGCCTCGACCTTGTTTGGTTTCGGCCACGACCACCTGGATCGGATTTGCCGTGGCTGCGAAAATCCTGCACACTTCCGGGCACTGCTTGATGGCGTTGAGCACGTTGATGGGAAAGGCCTCCTGCATGATGACGACAAACGTGTGGCCGGCTCCCACGGCCTGGATGTTGGACACGGCGATCTCCATGAGGGTTTGGTCGTTTCCGTCGAAGCGCACGAGCCTCGGGCCGGAAGCCTCGTTGAACGCCACGGCGAACTTGACGCCGGGCACAGACGAGACCATGATCTCGAAGATGTCTTCGACGGTCTTGATGAAGTGAGACTGCCCGAAAACGATGTTGGCTCCTTCGGGAATCTTGAGTTCGACCACGTGGGTTTCCATGATATGCCTCCTTGGTGACAGTCGTTTCATGTGCCCTGGCTCGTTTCGTCCGGAAGCTAGCACAGGCTTCTTTGTGCTTCAACGGGCCGCCATGTCGTCAACATCCTTTCGGATCGATCCATGAGTACGGCAGGACTCGTTTCATTTCTGATCAGACGTCTCGCTTTGTTCCTGGTCGCCTTGGTGGTTCAGGTGGGCGTGGCGACCTGGTTGTGGCGGCGAGGTCCTCGGTCCAGAACCTGGCGTTCGGTGCTGGTGGGTTTTTTTGTTCTGGGCAACCTTCCGTTCCTGTTGATTCTGGTGGATTGGCTTGCCTGGTGGAAATTGCCGGCTGCCTGGTACCGGGCGATCCTTTTCCCCTTCACTGTCTGGCAAGTGGCGAGCCTCTTCGTGGGCCTCTGGTTCCTGGTGGCCTGGGTCGTGGGCAGAGTTTTTTTACGGCACCAGGCCCTGGAAGAGACGCCGCGGAAAGGAGCCTTGAAAGATCCCTCCAGGCGTCGTTTCCTGGTGACGGGCGCGGGCCTGACCGCTGCCGGAGGGGCGGTCTTTGCCGCCAAAGGCCTTGGTGTCGGGGCGGGTGAGCCTTTGGTTCGCCGTCTGCGGATGTCCCTGGTGGGACTGCCGCGGCGGCTCGATGGCATGCGGATCGTTCAAATCACCGACATTCATTGCGGGTATTTCTTCGACAGGGCACGGTTGGAGAGATTGGCGGTAAGGGTCCAGGCACTGCGCCCGGATCTGGTGGTGCTCACAGGCGACCAGATGCATGCCTTCCACCCGGGGTTCGTGCAGGACATGGTCGCGGGACTTGGGAAACTCAGGGCTCCAGGGGGGGTGATTGCCGTGTTGGGCAATCACGACTATCGAGCCGGGGCCGACCTGGTCTGCAGTGCCATGCAGGATGCCGGTTGGGTGGTTTTGAGGAACAGCGGACGCAGGATCGCCCTTCCAGGGGGCTCGTTGTTCATTGCGGGCATCGACGACTGGGGTCACGAGCCGGATCTGGAGGCTGCGTTG
>CAZIJS010000273.1:0-5646 GCA_964539505.1 uncultured Myxococcales bacterium | reverse complement strand
TTCCCGGTGGGTCTCCCAATGGTGGGAGCGCATGTTGCCGTTTCCCTGCCGCATGCCCCGAACTGTTCCGCTCTCTGCCCTCCAGCAGGCGCTTCTGGCGGGCCGCTGCGACTACCCCTGCCGCAGGGTGGCCGTCAAACCGGCCGATCCGGTGGAGTTTTTGACCAAATCCTGGGATGCCTGTCCGCACGATGCCCTCGGGTTCGACGAGCCTGCCCAGGCGCGACTGTTTACCCCAGTCAGCTTCGTGGCCACCCAGGGGCTGCGCATGCTGGCGCAGTCGGCCGAACTGCTCAAGGCAGAGCAATCCGATCCCATGGTCAAGCGGTTTTCGGCATGCACCACCAGGCTCCAGGGCCTCTTGGACAGGCTGGTGCTTCGCCTCCCGGTTCCCGCGGCGGTCAAGCTGCCCGGAGGGGGCCTGGTGACCCTGCCGGCGAGCAAAAAGGCAGGCCTCGATCCCCTTGCCACCTTGCCCATTGTCTCGGTTGGCGCCGACAGAGGGTTCGTGGGTCTCCTGCCCGCCTTGGCACCTGACGGAGAGGGAATCCAGGTGGACAAGGGCCGCAAGGGATGGGTCTTTCCGGGACGCAAGGCGGTGCTTTCCGGAAGCGGAGCGCAAGGGACCAACGGGCTGTGGAAGGTGCTGTCTGCGGCCATGACCACGGAAGGGACAGTTCCGGCCCGGGGGCTCGTCATATACGCCGACAGGAAACTCAAACTCGCAGACCTGGGACGGCTGCTTTCGATCCTGGCGGCCCACGAGGTTCCCTACGTGCGACTCGCGGTGCTCCATGGCGACCTTCCCATTGCGCTCGCCGGGCCTCGACTCTTTCTCGGCCCTGCCCCCAAGGGCACGAAGAAACTTTCCGTCTGCCTTGCCGAGCAGGCCAAAGAGGACAAAGCTCGGGCGGCGGGCAGAGCCGTCGAGGCCCTCGCTCCGCGCGGCCTGCGCATGGTCGGCCCCAGAGGACGTGTCGCAGGCGGCGCAGGCGGCGCACGCGGCGCAGGCGGAGCAGGCAGCGGTGGCAGCGGTCGTGGATCGGTTCGCGGCGGGCATGGGTCCGCTCGTGACAAGGGCCCCACCTGCTGCCAGTCCCACACCGCCTCGCGTGCCGTGGCCGCCGTCAGGGGCGCTGGGCGCAGGTGCCTGGTGGCCGCCGACGAGACGACCATCCAGGATCTGGTCGCAAAGGTGGACGGGTTGAAGGCTCGGCTCTATTTTTCCGCAGGACGGTGAGGGCTGGGCGCAGGAAGGTGAGGCTTACCGAAGACGGTCGAGACAATGCGTCCCGTCTGGTGATGTCTCGCGCACTGCTGCCGGTTTGGCGGTTTATCGGCTCATTGGAACATCGGCTCATTGGCTGATCGGGGCGGCGTCCGGCTCGGCGACGGTTGGTCGTCCGGCTCGGCGATGAGGGGTCGTCACGCACGCTGCTTGCGCCGCCAGACGAGCAGGATTCCTGCCAAGGCCAACAAGAGGGGCAGAAACCCCGAGGCGGGTGCAGTGCTGCAGGTCGCAGAGGTGGTGACACGCCCATCTTTCATGTGAATGTAGCGATCGACGCTCGCCTCGCCGGAGGTCACCGTTACATGATAATAGTCGGCCCAGAAATCCTTGTAGGGCAGTTGGAGTAGGTCTTCTCGATCCTTGGGTGGTTCGACGTCTGGGTCATCGATGGTCCAGTCGAATGGGGCACCGAAGAGTTCGAAGTGCTCATCATCATAGGCTCGTGCCAAGAGGTAGAAACGTTCTCCCGTTTTCAGATCCTTGGTGTCCTGGGCAACGAGGCCGAGATGGTCCACCGCATCGGCAGACAGGATCGTGACGGAGAAGGGCTGCATGGTGCCGCCGGGGACGCCCACTTTCAGGTCATAGGTTCCCAGAGCTTCCGGGGTGAGGGTGATCCATTCTCCTTCGTTGTTTTGGTAGGTCGTTTCGCTGTCGCCGACGAGGCCAGAGTCGGATGTTTCCAGGGTGACGGCCTTGTTTCCGTGGAGCAACGTGGCTCCGGCATAGTAGCGCACTCGGAAGGTGACGCTGTTTGCGTTGACGAGATGGATCACTTCGTTGGGGTTGAACACGGGCAGGTTCGGGCTGTCTGGTCCCATGACCAACCTGTGGTCAGCCGGCACCAACGTGATCCAGTCGGGTGCTTTCACTTCGATGGTCCTGGTGGCCCGGACGTGGCCATCACCATCCAGGAGCTGCAGGTCCGTGGTGCCCACTCCGACGGCCTCGCATTGCGCCGAGAGAATGAATGATCCCGACTGCTCCGGGTTGGACAGGCGGATGACGTTGGGATCCGATGCCACCAGGCTCCAGCCATCCAGCGGCCCTTTGGTGCGCGCCACGACGATGATCGTTTGTGCCCCGAGCACGTAGGGGCTGTGGAGGTCCCCCTGGGTGGATTCGAACCTCATGCCGTCCTTCACAGTGATGTGGTCGTCTTCGCAGCCGGACATGGCAACGAGTCCGCCCGATGAGAGGAAGACTGCCGCAAGGAGTAGGGGCCAATTTTTGTTCGTTGCGGGGTGTCTCCTTGCGTGAGGCCTCGTTGGGTGAGGCCCCGTTGCGTGAGGATTCGTTGTGGCCGTGTTGTTGTTGGGTCTGTCTGGGGTTCTTTGTCTCGTCATGGTTTCCCTCCGATGAGTCCATGGTCACGACCGGGTCGGCCGGTCTGATACTCGATGGTTCACGGAAAGAAACAGCAAGGCTCGTGCCAGGAAATGGAGTCTCATCGATACGGCAGTGGGTTGTTTGGAAATCCTTGAAAATAGGGGGCTTTATCTTGGGCTGGAGACGACTTGTCCGCCTGTTTGGCCGCGGTGCCAGGGGTGGAGGGTGGATACAGGTCGGATGCCGGCCCTGCGGGCGGTGCGCTGACGGATGGAGGTCGGATGCCGGCCCTGCGGGCGGTGCGCTGACGGATGGAGGTCGGATGCCGGCCCTGCGGGCGGTGCGTTGACGGATGCAGGGCGGATGCAGGGCGGATGGAGGTCGGATGGAGGTCGGATGCAGGCCGGATCTGCGATGAATCCGTGATGGATCCGCGATGGAAGATGGACCCTGCCTCGGACGAAACAGGGAAGATCAGGACAAAAATGTCCGGATTTTCATGTGGGCGCCAATCCAACAGCAAGGTGCAGCAGGATCACGCGAGAAAAGGGAATCCAGCATTTATTGAAAACTTTGTTCCAGTCATCGCCAAAGGACAACGATGCCGAGGAGAAGTCAGCCGGTCAGCCGACAACTATGTCTTGACACTCACCGGCCAACAATCACTCATGCACCACTCGCTTGATTGCAACCTTGAACAGGTTTCCGTCATGATCGTCTTCGAAATCAATATGGGGATAAGCTTTCAGCGCGCGGGGAATGCCGCTGCCCAAGCCGCGATAGGGCACAAGTTTTGTGGCGTATGAAGCAAGTATGGGATTTCGGATATTGGAATTGCCGGCCTTGATGTTCTCCACCCTCAGATTGTTGGGGAGATGGCCAGGACTGGTGATTTCGACCCGGTCGTCGAAAACAAAAATTCGTACCGGTGCAGATACGAAGTAGTCCCTGTGAATGAGGGCATTGGCAATGAGTTCTTCCAGTGTGATCCGCGGAATCTCCGGCCGTCCGGGAGCATTGACATCTTGATCGTCCTGTATGTGGCGAATGTTGGCGAGGACAAAGCTCATACTCTGATGAAACATGTCGGCCAGTTTCCCCGTGATGTCCCTGCTGTCCAGATAGGTCGTCTCGTGAATATCGGTCCCGGGAAAGGCAACCGCTTTAACCGTAAATACCGGTAGGCGAAGATGCGGATGCTTGGCGAAAAGCAACGCGCCGCTGACATTCACAACCCCATCTTTCATAAGGTTCATGTTATGCAGGACATCTTGCAAAGAAAGTTCCTGTTCCTCTATTGGTTCACCAAAGGTTTTTTGAAAGAATTGCTTGAAATAATCGATATCGAGATCAGCCAGGGTCATCCCAGGAACCGGGATTTCGTCACCATGGATCAATCCCGCACGCTGATAGAGCCGCTGGATTTCCTCCCTGGAAGTTGCCTTGCGTTTGTCCGCCCCACTTTTTACCCAGATCACGCCATCTTTGTCCATGTATGGTTTGCTGATGCCGTCGGGCACAACAACCCGCATGACCAGACCATCCGGTGTGACAATATTTTCCGTTTGCGGATTGATCGGCGGCCTGACCTGTTGAGAAGCTGCGTTTGACACGAGCTGGTTCAGACGCCCCATATCTTCCCTTGTCAGGCCGGTGAAAGTACCGTCATCACTCACTCCAATAAACAGGCTGCCGCCCCCGGAATTACTGAAGGCTACCAGCTCTCGGGCAAGGGATGTCTCGTTGGTGACATTGGCCTTGAACTGATGACGGCTGTCTTCCCCGTGGGCTATGATTTCCAAGAGTTGCGCGATCTCCATATCTCGTATCTCCTTTGGCGCTGCTGGAAAGCCTCCTGCCCGCCCTCCATGATGTCAACGATCTCCTGCTGGAGGGTGGGGCAATCGATGCTGCCGCTTTTGACTTGAATGGAGTCATCGGAATACGAGCAGGAAATTATCTGTTCCGCATCACCGAGCACAGGAAAATTTGCGCTGTGCGTGGCGAACACAAACTGGGTTTTCGGTTTCAGGGTACGAATGAGTTTGATGACATCTTCATATATCGTTTGGTTGTCCAGATCGTCTTCCGGCTGATCGATGATGAAGATATCGTTTTCCTCCTGGCTCAAGACAAAGAGGATCAAGGCTGACGCCCGCTGTCCCAACGAATGATGCTTGAGTTCCTTGCCGCGGTATTCGATGACGAAACGGTTGGGTACCTGCCAGGTCAAGAGCGCAGCGAGGTTGTCGGTGAAATACTGTTCAAAAGTCGGGGCCGAAGCACCAACCTTTTCTTTGGCCTTGTCAAAATTCCTGTACATGGCTCCGAAATCTGAAAAAACTTCGGCAAGCGCGGTAAAAGTCGCTTCCCGTAGACGGCTGCCCCTGAAAGTGTCCTTCATGAAGGCGACAAAAGCGGATTTGTCACCCTTGAATTCGGCCTTGATTTCAAGTAAGGAGCGACTCCTGTTGACCTTTTCGAGTTCAGCCTGGATCAGCTTGTACTCTTCGCGCCACAGGTCGTTGAGAGCGGACAGTTCGGCCAACAATTCACCTTTCAGGCTATTACGTAACGAGTCCTGTTTGCTCAAAGCCTCAAGCATTTGCGTTGCATGTTCCACGGTCCTGCGCAGCATGCGAAACTCATCCGGACGGATGGCCAGCTTTCCCGATTTCCGCAACTGCTCGGCAAGTTTTCGTTCAATCTCGGCAAATTCTTCCTTGAGGCTCTCCTTCAGTCTTTCAAATTCCGCGGCCTTTTGTTCAAGCTCGTTGAGTACCTTCCTGCCTTTTGCAGATGCCTCCTTGATGTTTGCGAAAGATGCGATCAACTGGTCATATAGGTTAAAAAATTCGTCAAAAAAATCCTTGTTCTGTTTTGAGGTATATATGCGCTGGTTGCTCAGATCGTCTTTGTATTGGGCAATAAATGATTCCATGTCGTCGAGATAGTTCCTGACAAAAGAGACGACCTGTGAGCATTTGCGGGAATCAGTGTCGAAATCCACCTGCTTTTGCAGTTTT